>JBKBXX010000104.1:0-11590 GCA_046313915.1 Burkholderiales bacterium
CCAGACCGGACTCGATGGCGAAAGGGCCTACCGCCACCAGCATGTTGCCGCAATTGGGCTTGGTGTCGACGCGGCTTTCGTTGACCAGCACCTGCGCGAACAGATAATCGACGTCGGCCCCGCTCTGGACGGATTTGCTGATGATCGCCACCTTGCTGGTGAGCGGATTGGCACCGCCGATGCCGTCGACCTGGTACTCGTGCGGCGAGCCCATCACGGCGAGCAGCACCTCGTCGCGCAGGCGCGGGTCCGCCGGCAGGTCGGAAGCCAGGAAAAAAGGTCCGCGCGAGGTGCCGCCGCGCATCAGGACACAGGGGATTGCGGTCTGCATTTCGGTTCTCCTGCGATTGTGTGGCGGATTATAACTTGTGATTCATGGCCTCTGCGCAACGGATATATCGAGAAGAATGCCTCGCGCCGCATCCTTTACCCGCTGAGCCAGGTCTTCCACGCGATCCACAACTTGCGCAGCGGCGTCAGTGAAACGCGGCGGCTGAGGACGCGGCAGCCGTCGGCCCTGATTTCCTCGAGCAGGGTGCGGTAGATCGCGGCCATGATGATGCCGGCGCGCTGGGATTTGCGGTCGACCTCGGGCAATTGCCGGAAAGCCTGCTCGTAGAATGCCAGCGCGCGTTCGATCTGGAATTCCATCAGGTTTTTGAAGTTGCCGCCCTCACGCCGCTGCAAAATGTCGGCCGCGCTTACGCCGTGGCGCTGCAGCTCATCGAGCGGCAGATAGATGCGGCCGCGGCGGGCGTCTTCGCCGACATCGCGGATGATGTTGGTGAGCTGTAACGCCATGCCGAGGTCGGCCGCATAGTCCAGCGTGCGCGGATCGCGGTAGCCGAAAATCGCCGCCGACAGCAGGCCGACGACGCCTGCGACGCGGTGGCAGTAGAGCCTGAGCGATGCGAAATCCGGATAGGAAGTGTGGTTGAGATCCATTTCCATGCCGTTGATGATTTCCTGCAAGTGCTGTTCCTGCAGGCCGTATTGACCGGTCGCTTGAGACAGGGCGCGCGCCACGGGATGCTGCGGCAGGCCGCGGTAGAGGTTTGTCACTTCCCCGCGCCACCACGCGAGCTTGATGCGCGCCACGTTGGCATCGGTGCATTCATCGACGATGTCATCGACCTCGCGGCAGAAGGCGTAGAGGGCGGTGATGGCGCGTCGCCGCTCCTCCGGCAGGAACAGGAAGCTGTAATAAAAGCTCGAACCGCTGCGTGCGGCCTTATGTTGGCAATATTCGTCCGGACTCATGAGAAATGGGGAGTGTTTCGGCGCCGCGGCCGGGCATGATTCTGATACGGTTGCAAATCGTCATCGCCATCCGGGCAATTGTGTCACGTTTCGGGCGCCGGTTTCAGTGGTATTGAATCTGCTTTTCCCGAAGATGGAAACGGCTCGCAATCCTGTCAGACATCGCGGCGGGGCGGGGCTAAAGTTTTTCCGGCGGTCGTCGTTGATACCCCTGCTGACCCGCATTCAGGCGGGGAAACAGGAGCGGAAAAACATGTGCAGCCAGTCGTGGGGGCGTAGTAGCGGCCGGTGGCGGTAGACGTCGCCGCCGACAGCGGCGATTTTGGTCAGGATGCGGTCCCCGCCCTGAACGATCATGCGCATTTCCAGTCCGATGCGGCCGCGCAGCGCGCGGCCGAGCGGGGCTCCGGCGTGCAGCAGCTCGCGGGCGCGCGCGGTCTGAAACGCCATGAACGCTTTCCAGTTTCCGCCGGTGTCGCCCGCGGCGATCTGCTGTTCGCTGATGTGGAAGCGCATCATTTCGTCCTGTGGCAGGTAGATGCGGTTTTTTTGATAGTCGATGGCGATGTCCTGCAGGAAGTTGACCAGTTGCAGACCGGTACAGATCGCATCGGCGCAGGCGAGATTCCGGGGGGTGGCGCTGCCGTAGATCGCGAGCAGCAGCCGGCCGACGGGATTGGCCGAGCGCTGGCAGTAATCGAGCAACTCGCTGTAAGTGGCGTAGCGTTTCTTGGTAACATCCTGAGAGAACGCCGACAAAAGGTCGTTAAATGTGTCGATGGGGAGGTCGTAGTTTCGGATAAGCTCGGCCAATGATTCGAACCAGCTGATTCCGGGAGGGGCGCCGGCGGCGATTTTGCGCAATTCGTTGCGGAAAACGTCCAGTTGCGCGAGTCGTGCCGCGTCCGGCAGATCGCCTTCGTCGGCGAAATCGTCGGCTTCCCGTGCGAAACGGTAGATCAGCGCGACCGGCCGGCGGTAGCGGCGCGGCAGCAGGAAAGAGGCGACGGGAAAATTTTCGTAATGATTGACCGTCATCGGAGAGGAGTGTAAAAAGACTTATTTATTAGTCGCTTGCGTGAATACTTTGAGGTGCATTGCAAGCTTCGGGCGCTGACGGCAAGACCACGATTATATTATAATCAGACAGTTGTAAAAGCTGTCACGCGCGAAAGTGGCGGAATTGGTAGACGCACCAGATTTAGGTTCTGGCGCCGAAAGGCGTGTGGGTTCGAGTCCCTCCTTTCGCACCAGGAACGATGTCGTTATGAGGATTTTTAACTGAAATGCAAGCGAACTTGGAAACATTGGGCCAGCTGGAAAGACGTCTGAGCATTGCCGTGCCTTTGGCCGATATCGACAGCGAGGTGGAAAACCGCCTCAAGCGGCTCAGCCGTAGCGTGAAAGTGCACGGTTTCCGGCCCGGCAAGGTGCCGTACAAAGTGGTGGCGCAACAGTATGGCGGCCAAGTACGCCAGGAAGTGCTGGGGGAGGCGCTGCAAAAGAGTTTTGGCGAAGCCATCAGGCAGCAGAATCTGAAGGTTGCGGGCTATCCCCGGTTCGACGCCAAGCCGCTTGCCGAAGGCGCGAGCGAGTTCGAGTACAGCGCCACATTCGAAATTTATCCCGAGTTCACGGTGGGTGATATTTCCCAGGTCGTGATCACGCGCCCGCAGCTCGAAGTCGGCGAGGCCGAGGTCGACAGGACGCTCGAGATCATGCGCAAGCAGCGCGTGACCTACGAACCGGTCGAGCGCGCGGCGGCGGAAGGCGATCGCGTGACGATGGATTATCGGGGCACCATCGACGGCGCCCCTTTTCCCGGCGGGGCCGCGGAAAATTCTTCGGTGGTGCTCGGCGAAGGACGGCTGCTGCCGGACTTCGAAAAACAGCTCGTGGGCATGAAAAGCGGCGAGTCGCGCTCGTTTGAGCTGCGTTTTCCCGACGACTATCATGGCAAGGAGGTTGCGGGCAAGACCGCGACCTTTGAAGTCAGGGTGACCGGGGTCGCGGCACCGAAGCTGCCCGAGATCGACGCTGAATTCGCGAAAAGCCTGGGCGTGGACGACGGCGATCTCGACAAGATGCGCGCCGAAATCAAGGCCAATCTCGAGCGCGAGGTCAAGGCTCGCCTCAAAAGCCGGGTCAAGGACCAGGTAATGCAGGCACTGCTCGACGTGACCAAGTTCGAAGTGCCGAAGGCGCTGGTGGAAATGGAGATAGAACGGTTGCAGGCGCAGGCGCGCCAGGATCTCGCGGCGCGGGGTTTCCCCGTCAAGGACGAGCTGCCGATCCCGCCCGAAATATTCGAGAAACAGGCGAGACAGCGGGTCCATCTGGGCCTGATCCTTGCCGAAGTGGTGAAGGCCCACAACCTCCACGCGAAGCCCGAGCAGGTGAGGGCCGCCGTCGAGGAGCAGGCCCGCAGTTACGAACATCCCGAGGAAGTGGTGCGGTGGTTTTACCAGTCTCCCGAGCGTTTGCGCGATATCGAGTCGATGGTGCTGGAAGATAACGTCGTTGCCTGGGCCCTGGCTGCCGCGAAGGTCGAAGACCGGGCGGTGGCATTCGATGAATTGATGGAGAACAAATGATGTCGCGTTACATGGAACCCCAGGGCCTCGGCTTGATTCCGATGGTCATCGAACAAAGCGGGCGCGGCGAGCGCGCGTATGACATTTATTCGCGCTTGCTCAAGGAGCGCGTGGTATTCCTGGTCGGACCGGTGACCGAAGTCACTGCCAACCTGATCGTGGCCCAGCTGCTGTTCCTGGAATCGGAGAATCCCGACAAGGATATTTCGTTCTATATCAACTCGCCGGGCGGGGCGGTTTCCGCCGGACTGGCGATTTACGACACCATGCAGTTCATCAAGCCGGACGTCTCCACGCTGTGCATCGGCCAGGCCGCGAGCATGGGGGCGCTGCTGCTCGCCGCGGGGGCCAAGGGCAAGCGCTTCTGCCTGCCCAATTCGCGGGTGATGATTCATCAGCCGATGGGAGGCTTCCAAGGCCAGGCTTCGGACATCGAAATCCACGCCAAGGAAATCCTCTATCTCAAAGCGCGGCTCAACGAAATCCTGGCCCGCCACACCGGCCAGAAAATCGAAACAATTGAAAAGGATACCGACCGCGACAACTTCCTGAGTGCCGATCAGGCCGTGGCTTACGGTCTGGTTGACAAGGTGCTGGTCAGCAGGGCGGAGAACGCCGCGGCGGCCGCCTGAGCGGCTGCGGGAAACTAAACGGCGGCCAGATGTCCTAAACTACTGTCGGGGTGTGAAGGGAACCGGATATGTCAGATAAAGTCGGCGGTGAGAAACTGCTCTATTGCTCGTTCTGCGGGAAAAGCCAGCATGAGGTGCGCAAGCTCATCGCCGGCCCGTCGGTGTTCATCTGCGACGAATGCATCGAGCTTTGCAACGACATCATCCGCGAGGAAACCCAGAGCGAACAGGGCGGCAAGAGCGCCAAGTCGGATCTGCCGGTGCCGCACGAGATCCGCGCGATCCTCGACCAGTATGTGATCGGACAGGATCTCGCCAAGAAGATCCTTTCGGTGGCGGTCTACAACCATTACAAGCGGTTGAAAAGCATTGCCAAGAACGACGATGTCGAGCTCGCCAAGAGCAATATCCTGCTGATCGGGCCGACGGGCTCGGGCAAGACGCTGCTCGCGCAGACGCTGGCGAGGCTGCTGAACGTGCCTTTTGTGATGGCCGATGCCACCACACTGACCGAGGCCGGCTATGTCGGCGAAGACGTCGAGAACATCATCCAGAAGCTGCTGCAGAAATGCGATTACGATGTCGACAAGGCCCAGCGCGGCATCGTCTATATCGACGAAATCGACAAGATTTCGCGCAAATCCGACAACCCTTCGATCACGCGCGACGTGTCGGGCGAAGGCGTGCAGCAGGCGCTGCTGAAGCTGATCGAGGGCACGATCGCCTCGGTGCCGCCGCAAGGCGGGCGCAAGCATCCGAACCAGGAGTTCGTGCAGGTCGATACCACCAATATCCTGTTCGTCTGCGGCGGGGCTTTCGACGGTCTCGACAAGATCATCCGCGCGCGCTCGGAAAAAAGCGGTATCGGTTTCGGAGCGGAAGTGCGCAGCAAGGACAACCGCAAGGATATCGGCAAGGCGCTGCGCCATGTCCAGCCGGAAGACCTGATCAAGTACGGGCTGATTCCCGAGTTCGTCGGCCGCCTGCCGGTGGTGGCGACGCTGGAGGAACTCGACGAGGCGGCCCTGATCGAAATCCTGACCCAGCCCAAGAACGCCCTGCTCAAGCAGTATCAGAAAATGTTCAGCATGGAAGGGGTGGAGCTCGAAGTGCGCGATGCGGCTTTGCGCGCCATCGCCAGGCGCGCGCTGGAACGCAAGACCGGGGCGCGCGGGCTGCGCTCGATCCTTGAGCACACGCTGCTCAACACCATGTTCGACCTGCCGTCGATGGAAAACGTGGTCAAGGTGGTGGTCGACGAGGGGACCATCAATGGCGATGCGCCGCCGCTGCTGATCTATTCCGACCAGCCCAAGGTGGCGGGGTCCACGCTGTAGGCCCCGGGCGGCGCAATGCGGTCATCGGGCCTGCCGGCCATGGGCGGCGGCGGGCGCCGGTGCCCTTGTTTTTCGGGAAAACCGCCCAATATCATGATCACATTGTTTTTTCTCTTTAAGGTAAACCGTCATGTCCACCTCAGAAATCCAGAGTAACACCCCCCTGCAGCTGCCTTTGCTGCCGCTGCGCGACGTGGTGGTTTTCCCCCACATGGTGATTCCGCTGTTTGTCGGGCGCCCGAAGTCGATCAAGGCGCTGGAAACCGCAATGGAAACAGGGAAAAGCATCGTGCTGGTGGCCCAGAAATCGGCCGCGAAGGATGAACCCGCGCCCGAGGATCTCTACGAAATCGCGAGCATTGCCAACATCCTGCAGATGCTGAAGCTGCCCGACGGCACGGTGAAAGTGCTGGTCGAAGGCAGCCAGCGCGCCCGCCTCGGCGAAATCGTCGATCTCAAGACGCACTACATGGCGACGGCCACGCCGATTTCCGCCGAAACGCCCGCCGACCACGAGGTCGAGGCGATGCGGCGCACCATCATCCAGCAATTCGATCAGTATGTGAAGCTGAACAAGAAAATCCCCCCGGAAATCCTGACTTCGCTCGCCGGGATCGACGAGGCCGGCAGACTGGGCGATACCATCGCCGCCCATCTGCCGCTCAAGCTCGAGCAGAAGCAGGAAGTGCTCGAGATGTTCGATGTCAAGCAGCGGCTCGAACACCTGCTGAAACTGGTCGAAGGAGAGCTCGATATCCTGCAGGTCGAGAAGCGCATTCGCGGCCGCGTCAAGCGCCAGATGGAAAAGAGCCAGCGCGAGTATTACCTGAACGAACAGGTCAAGGCGATCCAGAAGGAGCTTGGTGAAAGCGAAGAGGGCGCGGATATCGACGAGATCGAGAAGCGCATCAAGGCCGCGCGCATGCCCAAGGAGGCGCGCAAGAAGGTCGAAGCCGAGCTGAAGAAGCTGAAGCTGATGTCGCCGATGTCGGCCGAGGCAACGGTGGTGCGCAATTACATCGATGCCGTCGTGTCATTGCCGTGGCGCAAGAAAAGCAAGATCAACGCTGACCTGAAGGCTGCCGAAAAGGTGCTCGACGAGGACCATTACGGCCTGGAAAAGGTCAAGGAGCGGATCATCGAATACCTCGCCGTGCAGCAGCGCGTCGACAAGCTGAAGGCGCCGATCCTGTGCCTGGTCGGTGCGCCGGGGGTAGGCAAGACGTCCCTCGGGCAGTCCATTGCGCGCGCCACCAACCGCAAGTTCGTGCGCATGTCGCTGGGCGGCGTGCGTGACGAGGCCGAGATCCGTGGTCACCGCCGCACTTACATCGGTTCGATGCCGGGCAAGATTCTGCAGAACATGAGCAAGGTCGGTGTCAGGAATCCGTTGTTCCTGCTCGACGAAGTCGACAAGATGGGCATGGATTTCCGTGGCGACCCGGCTTCGGCGCTGCTCGAAGTGCTGGATCCGGAGCAGAACCACACTTTCGTCGACCACTATGTCGAGGTCGAGTACGACTTGTCCGACGTGATGTTCGTCGCCACCGCGAATACGCTCAACATCCCGCCGGCGCTGCTCGACCGGATGGAAGTGATTCGCCTCTCGGGGTATACCGAAGACGAGAAAGTGCATATTGCGACGCGGCACCTGCTGCCGAAACTGATGAAAAACCACGGTTTGAAGCCGGAGGAGCTCGTCGTTTCCGACAGCGCGATACGCGACATCATCCGTTATTACACGCGGGAGGCGGGGGTGCGCAGCCTCGAGCGCGAGCTGTCGAAAATCTGCCGCAAGGTGGTAAAAGCGCTGGTGAGCGAGAAGGAGCACCGCAAGATATCGGTCACTTCGCGCAATCTCGACAAGTACCTCGGAGTGCGGCGCTATACCTACGGCGTGGCCGAGAAAAACAACCAGGTCGGCCAGGTGTGCGGGCTGGCATGGACCGAGGTCGGCGGCGAACTGCTGACGATCGAGGCGGCGATCATGCCCGGCAAAGGCAAGATGACCACCACCGGCAAGCTGGGAGAGGTGATGCAGGAATCGGTGCAGGCGGCGTTGACGGTCGTGCGCAGCCGCTCCCAGCGCCTCGGCATCCCGGCCGATTTTTACCAGAAGAACGACATCCACATCCATTTGCCGGAAGGCGCGACGCCGAAAGACGGTCCGAGCGCGGGCATCGGCATCTGCACTGCGATGGTGTCGGCGCTGACGGGCATCCCGGTGCGTGCCGATGTCGCGATGACCGGCGAGATCACGCTGCGCGGCGAGATATTGCCGATCGGCGGTCTCAAGGAAAAACTGCTGGCGGCGCACCGCGGCGGCATCAAGACCGTGCTGATCCCGGAAGAGAACGTGAAGGATCTTGTGGAGATACCCGATAACGTCAAGAATCGTCTCGACATTCATCCAGTGAAGTGGATCGACACCGTGCTGGAGATGGCGCTGGAGCGCAAACCGGAACCGCTGCCGGAGCAACAGGAGGTCGCCCCGCTGCCGCCGGTGAGCGAAACACCGGCGCCTGCGATCAAGCACTAGGCGCAACGACATGCCAGGCCGCCGATGGTTGGCGGCCTGGCAGCGGACCGCGAGGGTCGAATTCGGTACTGGCAAAGCCGCGCAGGATGCGGTAGACTTCTGCCTACCGTAGCAGCCCGACGATTCAATTTTTGGGGTAGGCGCGCGCTGCGCGCCTACCCCAAAATGCTTGGACGAAGCGGCCCGGCCGCTGGTAGGCGGAGCGGGGCACGGGTGCTTAGCTCAGTTGGTAGAGCGTCGCCCTTACAAGGCGAATGTCGGCGGTTCGACCCCGTCAGCACCCACCAGAGTGTTACGAACATGGAGTGGTAGTTCAGTTGGTTAGAATACCGGCCTGTCACGCCGGGGGTCGCGGGTTCGAGTCCCGTCCACTCCGCCACAGTTCCGAGAAAGGCGAACCTGCGAAGTTCGCCTTTTTCTTTGTTAAATGGTAAAAATGGCAAACGGCGATTAAACAATTGGGCGGCGTTACGCGACTTGCCGCTTGCGATCCATTGACGGTTTTCCTCCATGTTCAATTTTGTCCATAGCAACAAGCGGTTGTTGCAGATCATCCTTGCGATCATCGTGCTGCCGTTTGCCTTTTTCGGCATCGATTCCTATTTCCGCACCGTCGACAGCACGCAAGGCGTGGCGACGGTCGGCGATACCCGGATTTCGCAACGCGAATTCAACGAAGCGCTGCGCGAGAGACAGGAAACCATTCAGCGCATGCTGGAAGGTCGTGCCGACCCCGCGCTGCTCGACAATCCCGAGCTGAGATTTGCGGTGCTCGAGGACATGATCCGGCAGCGCCTCCTGCTCGACAGCGCACGGCGTTCCGGGATGGTGGTGAGCGATCAGCAGTTGCAGGATCTGATTGCCGGGCTGCCTGCTTTCCAGGAGGAAGGCAGATTTTCTTTGCAGCGCTATCAACAGGTGCTCAAATCCCAGGGGCTGACGCCCGCGGCTTTCGAGGCGCGCCTGCGCTACGACTTGATGCTGGAAAACATCGCCGATGCCTATAGCGGCAGCGCATTCGTTCCGCGCACCGTTACCGAGCGGCTCGTGCGCATCAGCGAGCAGCAACGCGAGATCAGCCAGGTGGTGATTGCGCCGGACGGTTTCCTGTCACAGGTGAAGCTGGAGCCGGATGCCGCCCGGAAATATTACGATGACCATCAGGACGAGTTCCGCATCCCGGAACAGGTGCGCGTCGAATACGTGGTGTTGTCGGCTGATGCACTGTCCTCGCAAATCCAGGTCGATTCCGCGGAAATCAGGAAATATTACGAGGAGCACCGCGCGCAGTACGGGGTCAAGGAAACGCGTCAGGCAAGCCATATCCTCATTGCTGTGGACGCCGGGGCCACTGCCGAAGCCAGGCAGAAGGCGCGTGCCAGGGCCGACGAGATCTACGGCCGGCTCAAGCGCAACCCCGAAAAATTTGCCGAACTGGCGAGGCAGTATTCACAGGATCCCGGTTCCGCGGCAAACGGCGGCGACCTCGGGTTTTTCAGCCGCGGCACCATGGTCAAGCCGTTCGACGACGCCGTGTTTCAGATGAAAGTCGGTGACATTTCCGCTCCGGTCGAGTCGCAGTACGGTTTTCACATCATCCGCCTGACCGCGATCAAGCCCGCGCAGGAGAAAAGTCTCGATGAAATGCGCGGGCAGATCGAGGCGGAACTGCGCAAACGGATTGCCGGCAGGAAATTCGCCGAGGTTGCTGAAAACTTCAGCAACCTCGTTTTTGAACAGTCCGAAAGCCTGAAGGCGGCAGCGGAACTGGCACGAACCGAGATCCAGAAAAGCGGCTGGATCACGCGCGAACACGCCGACGATACCCGTCTCAACCACCCCAAGCTGCTGCAGGCGATATTTTCGGAAGACGTGCTCAAAAACAAGCGCAATACCGAAGCGGTCGAGGTTGCCACCGGCATGCTGGTCGCGGCGCGGGTCACCGAATACAAGCCGGCGGCTGTCCGGCCGCTGGCCGAGGTGAGTGCGGCGATCGTCAAAAAACTCACCTTGCAGCAGGCCGCGCAGCTCGCGGCGCAGGAAGGCCGGGACAAGCTGGAGCAGCTCAGGCAGGGCAAGCCGGTCCCGGTGGCTTGGAGTGCGCCGCAACTGGTGAGCCGCAAGGACGCCAAAGGTCTGAGTGCGCCGGTGCTGAGGCAGGCATTCAAGACGGACGTGAGCAAACTGCCGGCTTACGGTGGAGTCGACGATCCGCGCGGTGGTTTCATCCTGCTCAAAATCAGCCGGGTCGTCGAACCCGGAAAAGCGGCGGCCGATCAGCACAAAGCGGTGGCCGAGAACCTGCGGCAGCTGGTTGGTCAGGAAGAGATGACAGCCTACGTCGCGAGCCTGCGGAAAAAAACCGACGTCAAAATCAGCAGGGAATTGCTGGAAAGGAAGAATTAGCAAAACCGCGTCGGCCGCAGCGGCGCCTCGCCTGATGCCGTTTCCACGCCGGGGCAAGCTTCCAGCCCGGCAGGGCGGGATTGTTGCGCCGTCACGACGGTTTTCGTTAAACCGCTAGTCGGCATTTCCTCCGATGTTGCCGCTCACCGTGGTGTTGAAACCGCAGTCCACATAGGTGATCTCGCCGGTGACGCCGCTCGCGAGATCGCTCAACAGAAATGCCGCGACATTGCCGACTTCGTCGATGGTCACGTTGCGCCGCAGCGGCGAATATTCCTCGACGATTTTCAGTTTCTTGCTGAAATCGCTGATGCCGGCGGCCGCCACCGTCTTGATCGGCCCTGCCGAGATGCCGTTGACGCGGATGCCGCCCGGGCCGAGATTGCTGGCCAGGTAACGCACGCAGGCTTCCAGGCTTGCCTTGGCGAGCCCCATCACATTGTAATTCGGCACCGCGCGCACCGCGCCCAGGTAGGTGAGCGTGAGCAGCGCTGCGCGTCGACCCCGCATCAACGGCAGGCCGGCCTTGGCCAGCGCCGCGAAACTGTAGGAACTTATATCGTGCGCGATGCGAAACGCGTCGCGCGTCAGGCCATCGAGCAGTTCCCCCCGCAAGGCTTCACGTGGCGCATAGGCGATCGAGTGCACGATGCCGTCTAGACCATCCCATTGTTTTCCCAGGTCGACAAAAAGTTTTTCGATTTGTGCATCGTCGGAGACATCGCAGCCCAGCAGCGGAGGGTTGCCGAAATCGGCGGCGAGCCCGGCGACGCGTTCCCGCAGTTCGTCATTTTGGTAGGTGAACGCGAGTGTCGCACCTTC
>JBKBXX010000105.1:0-11317 GCA_046313915.1 Burkholderiales bacterium
ACGAACATAGCCCGGATGCAGCTGCAGGCGGAATCCGGGGTCTCATTTTAAAACGTCATAATACAAGATGTGACCCTATTCATTCTGTTCATTCTGAACACGTCGTGGGGTGTTCTGAAGCCGAGGCACTTTCTGGGCCGATGATTCAGTCTTTCCATGGCGAGGCGAATCTCTTCCGGTTGGATGGTATCGAAGCGGCGCTTCTTGGGGAAGTACTGGCGCACCAGGCCATTGGTGTTCTCGTTGGTGCCGCGCTCCCAGGAGGCGTAAGGAGGGAATAAAGGGGTCGGGGAATAAAGGGGTCGCGTCTTGTATTATGACATTAACCTTGGCATCTTGATGTCGGCTGGCCACGGCATCCCGAGGGCTGGACGGTGCGACAGGGTCGATACCGTTTGATGAGGGGGGATATGATGCAATCGATAAACCAGAATGTCATAATACAAGATGTGACCCTATTTATTCTACGGTTATCGCAATCCAGACCACTTCAAGATCGCCGTCTATTTCCACTGCGGCGGTCTCAACTTATACCCAGCCGCCGTGACCCACACGAAAGCCGGATGAACCATTCATTTATTCAAGGGCGCGGCTTGCGGCAAATGCCGGGGGCGTTGCGCTTTCACGCGTGCGCCAGCAACTTTTCCATCATCGCCTCGGCCTGCGCGAGATAACCGCCGCCGAACAGGTTGAGGTGGTTGAGCACATGGTAGAGGTTGTAGAGCGTTTTACGCCGCGCATAGCCTTCCTCCAGCGGATACGCTTCGCGGTAGGCGGTGTAGAAATCCGCGCCGAAACCGCCGAACAGTTCGGTCATCGCGAGATCCGCTTCGCGGTCGCCGTAATAGACCGCGGGGTCGAACACCACCGGCTCCCCGCCGGCTGCGAACGCGGCATTGCCTGACCACAGATCGCCGTGCAGCAACGACGGCGGCGGTGCGTGGCCGTCGAGCAGCGCTGGCAGGTGCGCCATCAGCCGCTCGCCCAGTTCCTGCAGCCTGCCGGTGTAACCGTTGCTCGCCGCGAGCTTCAGCTGGTATCCCAGGCGGTGTTCGCGCCAGAACGCGCACCAGTCGGCAGTGAGCGTGTTGATCTGCGGCAGGGCGCCGATGTAATTGAACCGCGGCCAGCCGTAGCGCTCGCCGGTCGCGCGGTGCAGCGCGGCGAGTCGTTCGCCCAGCCGGCGCCCGCTGCCCTTGCGTTCGAGCTCGATGTACTCCAGCACCAGCCAACTCGCTTCGCGGTTGGCGTCGTGGCACACGGGCCGCGGCACGCGCAGGGCGCCGGTGGCGGCGATCGCTTCCAGGCCCGCGGCCTCGGCGGCGAACATGCCGATACATTCGGCGCGGTTGGTCTTGACGAAATAGCGCTGCCCGCCGCCCTCGATGCGGCAGGCATCGTGGATGCAGCCGCCGGCGAGCGGCGCGCGCACTTCGATTTCGAAGGCGCCGCTCGCGCGCCGGATCGCGGCGGCGATGTCGGACCAGAGCGGCATGCGGCGGGGAGTTAAAAATATACTTATAAAACAATATGTTATGTGTTGGTGGCCGTTGCCCCGGCCTACAGCCCTTTGCGCGCCTTGGCGATCGCCGCTTTCACGCGCGCCGGCGCGGTGCCGCCGATATGGCTGCGGCCGGCGAGCGCGCCTTCGAGTGTCAGCGCCTCGAACACGTCCTCGGCGATGAGCGGCGAGAACTGCCGCAGCTCGGCGAGCTTGAGCTCGGCGAGATCGCAACCGCGGCTTTCGGCGAAGCGCACCGCCTGTGCCACCGCTTCGTGTGCCTCGCGGAAAGGCACGCCTTTCTTGACCAGGTAGTCGGCGAGATCGGTGGCGGTGGCATAGCCCTGCAGCGCCGCCGCGCGCATCGCATCGCCGTTGATCTTGATGCCGCCCAGCATGTCGGTGAACACCGCAAGGCTCATCATCACCGTATCCACGGTGTCGAACAGCGGTTCCTTGTCTTCCTGGTTGTCCTTGTTGTAGGCGAGCGGCTGCGCTTTCATCAGCGTCAGCAGCGCCACCAGATGGCCGTTGACACGGCCGGTCTTGCCGCGGATGAGCTCGGCGACGTCCGGATTCTTTTTCTGCGGCATGATCGAGGAGCCGGTGCAGAAGCGGTCGGCGATGTCGATGAAGCCGAAGCGCGGGCTCATCCACAGGATCAGCTCTTCGCAGAAGCGCGACAGGTGCGTCATCATCAGCGCGGCGGCGGCGCAGAATTCGATCGCGAAATCGCGGTCGGAGACGGCGTCGAGCGAGTTTTCGCACACGCCGTCGAAACCCAGTTCCTTGGCCACCATCAGGCGGTCGATCGGAAACGAGGTGCCGGCCAGCGCGGCGGCGCCGAGCGGCAGCTTGTTGACGCGTTTGCGGCACTCGGCCAGCCGCTGGGCGTCGCGCGCGAGCATTTCGAAATAGGCGAGCAGATGGTGGGCGAACGACACCGGCTGCGCCACCTGCAGGTGGGTGAAGCCCGGCATCACGGTTTCGGTGTGTTTTTCGGCGAGATCGAGCAGCGCGCGCTGCAGCGACTTGATCAGCGTCAGCACGTGGTCGATCGAAGCGCGCAGGTAAAGCCGCACGTCGGTCGCCACCTGGTCGTTCCTGGAACGCGCGGTGTGCAGGCGCTTGCCGGCGTCGCCGACGAGATCGGTGAGCCGCCGCTCGATATTCAGATGCACGTCCTCGAGATCGAGCGACCACGGAAAGCTGCCGGCGCGAATCTCGTCCAGGATCTGCGCCAGGCCTTTTTCGATGGCGTGAAGATCGTCCCCGGAAAGGATGCCGACGGCGTGGAGCATGCGCGCATGGGCGATGGAGCCCTCGATGTCGAATTCCGCCAGGCGCTGGTCGAAAGCGACCGACGCCGTGAATTGCTTGACGAGATCGGTCACCGCTTCGTTGAAGCGTCCCGACCAGGGTTTGCCGCCGCCGGATTTGCCTTTATTGCTCACAGTGTTGGGCCTGTTAGAATGGTCGCCGCATGGTCAGCATTGTAAATCAAAATGCCTACAGCAGCGCCCTGCCGAACTTCCGCAACCTCGGGATCGTGCTGCGCATTTTGTTGATCGTGAACGCGGCGGCGTTCGCCGCGGCGGTGGCGAAAAGCGCCACGCTGCACGGGGTGGGGGACGAGCTGCTCGGCATTTTTGCCGTGGTGCAGCCGCTGCTGATCCTGAGCCTGCTCGCGTTGATGGCGCTCAATGGCTTACTCGGCCGGCTGCCGTATTATCTCGGCATAGCGGCCGTGATCGCGCTCGAGCTCGCGCTGACGACCCTGCTTTATGTCGCGGCCGCTCCGCTGTTGCCGGCGGAGCCCGCGGCGCTGGCGCGCTACTGGCTGCTGGTGTTCATGGTCACCGCCACGCTGCTGCTTTATTTCGACTTGCGCGGCCGGGCGCTGTCGCCGGCGCTGTCGGAAGCGCGGTTGCAGGCGCTGCAGGCGCGCATCCGGCCGCATTTCCTGTTCAACAGCATCAATGCCGTGCTGTCGCTGATGCGCGCGGATCCGCGGCGCGCCGAGGCGGCGCTGGAGGATATGGCGGAGCTGTTCCGGGTGCTGATGGCGGACAACCGCGAACTCGCGCCGCTCGCGCGCGAAGTCGGATTGTGCCGCCAGTACCTCGAGCTCGAACAGCTGCGCCTCGGCGAGCGGCTCAGGGTCGAGTGGCATATCGACAAGATGCCGGGTGATGCGCTGATTCCGCCGCTCGTGCTGCAGCCGCTGCTCGAGAACGCGGTCTATCACGGCATCGAGCCGCGCAGCGAGCCGGGCGTCATCAGCATCGATATCTATGCCGCCCGCGGCCAGCTGCACGCGGTGCTGCGCAATCCGTACCGGCATGAAGGCAGCCATCACGCCGGCAACAAAATGGCGCTCGCCAACATCCGCGAGCGGCTGCAGCTGCACTTCGACGCCGAAGCCACGCTGGCGACGCGGGTGGCCGATGACAGCTACCAGGTGCATATCGCAATGCCGTACGTGAGGAGCCGCGGACCGTGAGCGGGCAGCCCCTGCGCATCGTGATCGTGGACGACGAGGCGCCGGCGCGCCGCCGCCTGCGCGACCTGCTCGCCGATTGTGCGCAGACGCTGCCGCTGCAGATCGCGGGGGAGGCGGCCAACGGCCGCTCAGCCCTCGAGCTGCTGGCGGCGCAGCCCGCCGACGTGATGCTGCTCGATATCCGCATGCCGGAGATGGACGGCATCGAAACCGCGCGGCATTTGCAGAAGCTCGCGCATCCGCCGGCGGTGATTTTTACCACCGCCTACGACGCGTATGCCATTCGCGCTTTCGAGGTGCACGCGGTCGACTATCTGCTCAAGCCGATCCGCGGCGCGCGGCTGCGTGACGCGTTACACCGCGTGCGCCTCGCGAGGCCGCCCGGCGCTGCCGTGCTGCGCGAACTGCAACCGGGCGCGCGCGCGTTCCTGAGTGCGCAGGAGCGCGGCAGGATTCATTTGATTCCCATCGACGAGGTGCTGTACCTGAGAGCCGAGCTCAAATACGTGACGGTGCGCACCGCGCAGCGCGAATATCTGATCGAAGAGTCGCTCACCCGGCTCGAGCACGAATACGGCGCGCGTTTCGTGCGCACGCATCGCAACTGCCTGGTGGCGCGCGCCGCGATCCGCGGTTTCGAGCGCGCCGCGGGCGAAGAAGGGCAATGGCTGGTTTTGCTGAGAGGCTGCGACGAGAGAATCGCGGTGAGCCGGCGCCAGCAGCACATCGTGAAGGAAGTGGGCGGGCAGTGAGGGCGCTGTGCGCCCGGCGGCCGCGGCGAAACGCGATCAACCGCCGGGATTTCGCCCGCGCAGCCGGTAAAGTCCTTCTTCGATCGCGCGCTCGAGGTAGAGCTGGTAAAAATCGTCCGCGAGCAGCCCGGTGACGGGAGAGGAAAGCACGGCGCCCTTGTCGTCCACCACGATCACGGTCGGCACCCGGCTCACCCGGTAGCGGTGCGCGAATTCCCGCGGCGTGACCGTCTGTCCCCCGAAATCGCGCAGCGGCGTGCCGCGGTCGAGATCGACTTCGCGGATGACGACCCGCTCGCGCCACGCGGGGTTGCGGTGCAGCGGGACCAGGTAATCGCGCTTGGCGATCTGGCAGAAGCGGCAGCTTGCCTGGGTGAAGGCGAGCATCACCGGCGTGCGATGTTCGCGCGCCTGCGCTGCGACTGTGGCCAGATCCCCGGCGTGAGGCAGCTCGCCGTCCTGCGCGCCGGCTGCGGCCGCGGCGCATGCTAAAATCGCGACGGTTGCGACACGCAAGAGGAATTCCTTAGATATCATGGTGGATGCCGTTACAGCGGCCGGCCTTCCCCGGCGCGTGGTGATTGCCTCGCGTGAAAGCGCGCTGGCGTTGTGGCAGGCGCGCCACGTTCAGTCGCGACTCGCGGAATTATACCCGCAGATCGAAATCGCGATCCTCGGGATGACCACCGAAGGCGACCGCAGGCTCGGCACCTCGCTCGCCAGGATCGGCGGCAAGGGGCTGTTCGTCAAGGAGCTCGAAGAGGCGCTGGCGCAAGGCCGTGCCGACATCGCGGTGCATTCGATGAAAGACGTGCCCATGCATTTGCCGCCGGCCTTCACGCTCGCCGCGATCACCGAGCGCGCCGACCCGCGCGACGCCCTGGTCTCCAGCCGTTACCGCAGTCTGGGCGAGATGCCGGCGGGCGCGCGCGTCGGCACTTCGAGCCTGAGGCGCGAAAGCCAGTTGCGCGCGCGCCATCCGCGACTGGTGATCGAGCCGCTGCGCGGCAATGTGCACACGCGGCTGAGGAAACTCGACGAGGGCCGTTACGACGCCATCATTCTCGCCGCGGCGGGGTTGAAGCGCCTCGGACTGGAACAGCGCATCGGCGCCCTGCTCGCGCCCGACGAAAGCCTGCCGGCGGTGGGCCAGGGCGCGCTCGGCATCGAATGCCTTGCGGCGCGGCAGGATCTGGCGCGGCTGCTCGCGCCGCTCACCCACCCTGCCACTGCCGCCTGCGTGGCTGCCGAACGCGCGTTGTCGCGCGCGCTCGCCGGCAGCTGCAACGTGCCGCTCGGCGGTTTCGCCGAAATCAGCGGCGCGCGCTTGCGGCTGCGCGGTTTCGTCGGCTCACCCGATGGCAAACGGCAGGCGAGCGCGCAGATGGAAGGGCCGGCAGCCGAACCCGAAGCGCTGGGCGTGGCGCTGGCCGAAAAGCTCAGGGCGCAAGGTGCGGCGGCGATCCTCGCCGCGCTCGACACGCCGAGCAAGCCGTAATCCCATGCCTTTGCCGCGCCCACCGCTCACCGTTTGCTGGCCGCTGCCGGCAGGCGCAAAGTCATGAGCGCGTCCGCGAGGCCGCTGGCAGGGCGCGGCATCGTCATCACCCGTCCGGCGCACCAGGCGCAGCCGCTGGCCGAGCTGGTGCGCGCGGCCGGCGGCAACCCCATCTTTTTCCCGGTGCTGGAAATCCTCGACGCCGGAGACCTGAAACCGCTCACCGCGCTGATCGACCGTCTCGATGAATTCGACCTCGCGATTTTCATCAGCCCCAATGCCGTGAACAAGGCAATGAACCTGATCGCGGCGCGGCGGGCGCTGCCGGCCGGCCTCAGGATCGCGGCGATCGGACAAGGCAGCGTGAGGGAGCTGCGGCATTTCGGCATTACCGATGTCATCGCGCCGCAAAAAAAATTCGACAGCGAGGCGCTGCTCGAACTCCCGCAGCTCAAGGCGGTCACCGGCAGCCGTGTCGTCATTTTTCGCGGCGACGGCGGCCGCGAGCTGCTCGGCGACACGCTGGCGGCCCGCGGGGCGCAGGTCGAATACGCCGAATGCTATCGGCGCGGCAGGCCCAATCTCGACGCCGCGCCGCTGATGAGGGCGTGGGCGCGCGACGAGCTGCACGCCATCACGGTGACCAGCAGCGAAGGGCTGCGCAACCTGTTCGACATGATAGGCAAGCTCGGTCAGACCTGGCTGCGCCGCACGCCGTTGTTCGTGCCGCATCCGCGCATCGCCGCCGCTGCGCGTGAACTGGGGCTCACCATCGTCATCGAAACGGAGCCGGGCGACGAAGGACTGGTGGCGCAACTGCGGCAGTATTTCGGCGACAGGCAGGCCGGTTAGCGCGCACGGTGTTGCGGCACGCAGCCCTTGCTCGCATACTACGGACCGTGCCAGCGGTGATCCTACGATGAGCGAAATTTCCCCCGAGCAGCCCCAACCCGAAACCGCGCCCCAGCCGGCGGCGGGCGCTTCCGCCGCGCCGGTTTACGCTGCGCTCGCCGTGGTGATCGCGCTCGCTGCGCTGGCGTTCGCCGCCTGGCAGTGGCACGACGGCCGCAACCAGATGAACGCGCTCAGGCAGGAGCTGGCAAAAAAACTCGCCGACGCCGATTCGCGCGCCGGCGAAAGCCGGCTGATCGCCGCACAGGTGCGCGAAGCCGTCAGCGAAGCGCAGGTCAAGATCGGCGTGCTGGAGAACAAGCTCGCCGAGTCACAAAGCCAGCAAATCGCGCTCGAAGCGCTTTACCAGGAACTTTCGCGCAATCGCGACGAGTGGGCTTTCGCCGAAATCGAACAGTCGCTGCAGCTCGCGAGCCAGCAGCTGCAGCTTGCGGGCAATGTCAAAGGCGCGTTGATCGCGCTCGCCAACGCCGACCTGAGGTTGCAGCGCATGGAACGCCCCCAGCTCGCGCCGCTGCGCAAGGCGGTCAACCGCGACATCGAACGCCTGAAAGCGCTGCCGCATGTCGATATCGTGGGCATCAGTGTGCGTCTCGACAACATCGTTGCGGCGATCGACACTTTGCCGCTGGCGATGGAAGCGCGGCCCGCGCCTTCCCCCGCCGCGGCGGAAACCGCGCCTGCGCCCGCCCCCGCCTGGAGGCGCTTCGTGCGCGAGGCGTGGGACGAAGCGAGGCAGCTGATGCGCATCCAGCGCATGGACAAACCCGATGTGCCGCTGCTTGCGCCACCGCAAAATTTTTTCCTGCGCGAGAATCTGAAGCTGCGGCTGCTGGGCGCGCGGCTCGCGCTGCTCACCCGCGACGAAACGAGCTACCGCGCCGATCTCAAGGCGGCGCGCGAGTGGCTAGCGAGGTACTACGACAGCCATGACCCCGCGGTGGCGGCCACGCTCGCCGCGCTGCAGACGCTGCACGACGGCGCAATCAGCCTCGAGGTCGTGGACATTTCCGCCACGCTCGAAGCGTTGCGCAATTACCGGGCGATGCTGCGCGAACGCCCCGGCCGCTGACAGCGCAAAAAACCGGACCCGATGAAACCGCCGACCGCCGCCGAACAACACCACGCCGACCCGCTGTGGCCGCCGTTGCCACTCACAGTAAAAATAACGATTAAAAACAATTGGTTGCGTGATGGCTCGCGGCCGCGGCAAAAGCTTGCGGCGCGTGCCGGCGGCCGGCGTGCCCCGGCGGGTAACCGCCCCGATTTTGCTGCGGGTCGCCGGTGAAAGCGCTGCTCTGGATCATCGCGCTGATCGCGCTGGCGGCGGGTCTGGTGGTCGCCGCGCGCTACAACACCGGTTATGTGCTGCTGGTATTGCCGCCGTACCGCATCGAGCTTTCGCTCAATTTGCTGCTGATCCTGCTGTTTTTCGGCTTCGTCGCCGCCCACGGGCTGGTGCGCGCCGTCTCCGGCACGCTGCGGCTGCCGGCGCGGGTCCGCGACTACCGCATCGCGCGCCGCCAGCGCAAGGCGCAGGCCACGCTGGGCGAGGCGCTGCAGGCGTTTTTCGCGGGGCGCTACGCGAGGGCCGAGAAGGCTGCCGCGGACGCGATCAGGCTCGGCGAGCACGCGGGGCTGGGCGCCGTGCTTGCGGCGCGCGCCGCGCACGAACTGCGCGCGTATGACCGGCGCGATGCCTATCTTGCGCAGTTCCCGCTGCGGACGGCGGAAGATGCGACGCTCAAGGCCGTGACCGAGGCCGAGCTGCTGCTCGACCATCGCCGCTTCCACGAGGCGCTCAACGTGCTCAAGACGCTGCCGCAAAAACACACCGCGGTATTGCGTCTGGAACTCAGGGCGCAGCAGTTGGCGAAGAACTGGGAGCAGGTGCTCGCGCTCACCGAGCAGCTCGAAAAGCGCAAGGTGTTCGACGTCGGCCAGGCCGAGCAGATCAGGCGCCACGCGCTTTCGGAAAATCTCAGGCGCAGGATGATCGACGGCCAGGCGCTCGAGGACGCATGGCAGAAGGTTCCGGCGCGGGAAAAGCGTGACGGCAGGCTCGCCGCGGTGGGCGCGCAATGCTTCATCGCGCTCGGCAACTGCGAGCAGGCGCGCCGGATCATCGAAAACAGCCTCGAGGAAAAATGGGACAGCGAACTCGTCGCGTTGTATGCCGAGTGCCCCGATGATGAGGCGGTGAGGCGCATTGAGCGCGCCGAAGCCTGGCTCGCGGCGCATCCGAACGATGCGGCGTTGCTGCGCACACTGGGCAAGTTGTGCGCCCATAGCGGGCTATGGGGCAAGGCGCAAAGTTATCTCGAAGCGAGTGTCGCGGTCGAGCCCGGCTATTCCGCGCACCTCGAGCTCGCGCGGCTGCACGAGCGGCTCGGCAACGCCGATGCCGCGCGCGGACACTATCGCGCGAGCCTCGAGCTCGCGGTGGCCCAGCTCAAACAGATGAGTGGCGGACGGCGCAAGGCGGTCGTGTAGGGAAATCGACGCGGCGCCGTCAGCGGTCGAGGTCGATATCGCGGTACGATTCCGGGTGGTCGAGCGGCTCGATGTGGGTGAGCACGATGGCGCCCGGCAAAGCGGCGCGGATGTCGTCCTCGACGCGGTGCGCCTGTTCGTGTCCCCGCGCCACGCTCCATTCGGCCGGCACCAGCACGTGTACCGAGACGAACGAGCGCGCTCCCGCCTGGCGCGTGCGCAAGGCGTGAAAATCGATGCCCTGCGCGCGATAGCGGTCGAGAACCCGCTCGAGCGCATGGCGCTCGGCGGTGGGCAGGGCGCGGTCCATCAGCCCGAACAGCGAGCGTTGGACGAGCTTCGTGCCCGACCACAGGATATGGACGGCGATCGCGAGCGCGATCAACGGGTCGAGCCACAGCCAGCCGCTCAACGAAACGGCGGCGACGCCGGCGATCACGCCTACCGAAGTCCAGACGTCGGTCATCAGATGGTGGGCATCGGCTTCCAGCGCGATCGACTGATAGCGGCGGCCCGCTTCGAAAAGCTTGCGCGCGACTGCGTAATTGACGACGGAAGCGGCGGCCGAGACGGCGAGGCCGGCACCGATGTTTTCCAGGGAACGGGGAGCGAGCAGGCGCCCGATCGCGGCATAGGCGATCAGCGAAGCGGCGAGCAGGATGAGCATGCCTTCGAAACCGCTGGCGAAATACTCGGCCTTGGAATAGCCGTAAGCGTGCTCGTCGTCGGGCGGCCGCGCCGCGACGGCCAGCATCGCGAGCATCACCGTGGCGCCGGCAAGATTCACCGTGCCTTCCAGCGCGTCCGAGAGCAGGCCGACCGAGTCGGTGAGCCACCACGCCAGCGTCTTGAGGGCGATGGTCGCGAGCGCGGCGGCGACCGAAAGCAGGGCGAAATGGCTGGCGCCGGCAAAATGCATGCGACTCGCCTTAATCCCCGGCGGGCGGCGCCGCCGGCGTGAAGGCGTCGGAATAAAACTCGTCTTCTGGCAGCTGGCAGCGGGTGGTGAAATCGCGGTGCGCGGCTTCGACCATCGCCGGCGCGCCGCAGGCATAGACCTGATAGCCGGAAAGATCGGGAAAATCGGCCATCACCGCTTCGTGCACGAGACCGGTGCGCCCGTCCCAGCGGTCTGCGGCAGCGGGCTGCGACAACACTGGCACGTAGCGGATGCCGTGCTCGTCCCGCCATTTTTCGGCGAGATCGTTCATGTAGAGATCGACGCGCGCCCGCGCGCCCCAGTAGAGCGCGAGCGGCCGCCTGATGCCTTTGTGCAGCACGTGCTCGACGATGGCCTTGATCGGCGCAAAGCCGGTGCCGCCGGCGAGCAGGATGACGGGCTTGTCGCTGTCTTCGCGCAGGAAAAAAGTGCCGAACGGTCCTTCGAAGCGCAGGATGTCCTTTTCCTTCATGCGGTTGAACACATACTCGCTGAACGGCCCGCCGTAGTTGCGCAGGTGCAGCTGCAAATGGGCGTCGTCGTGCGGCGCGTTCGCGAGCGACAGACTGCGGCGCCTGCCGTCCTTCATCAGGATGTCGATGTACTGGCCGGCCAGAAACTGCAGGCGCTCGTTGGCCGGCAGCTTCAGGTGCAGCACCATGACATCGGGGGCGGCGCGCTCCATTTTCTGGACGCGGCACGGCAGGGTCCTGATCTG
>JBKBXX010000106.1:0-11223 GCA_046313915.1 Burkholderiales bacterium
TTGCAGCGCCTCGATGTGCAGGGTCAGCGTCGCGTGGGTGTGCGCCAGCACACGCGCGAGGCGCCGCGCAGTGCGGCGCAGCCGGTGTTTGCCAAAATCGCCCTTGAGCCGCAAGTCGAGCACGGGTGTGGCGGCTTGCCGCAGCGAGACCGTGAGCGGCTGCGAGTCACGCGTGCCGATGCGGCGCGCGAGTTTCTCGATACGCCGCACGGCTGCTTGCGGCGCGGCGCCGAAATGACGGTCGATGTAATCGCGCAATGACAAGCCGGCGATCCAGTCGACGATGGCGAGCGGCAACTTGCGCGGCGCGGTGAACGGCAGGCTGCGCAGGAAATGCACGAGCCGTCGCGGGCCGCCGCGCAGGATGCCTTTTACCAGCAGCCGCGTGACGATGCCGAGGCGCGCGCGCGGCGCATACTCGCCTTGGTACAGCGGAACCGCCATGTGGCGCAGCTTGTTGCGGATGCGGGTTGCGATGTTGCGGTCGGTGAACAGCCGCCGGTAGAGTGTTTCATAGGCCCCGATCATCGCTTCGTAGCTCATCAGCCGCGGCTGGACATTGGTTTGCGGCCGCGTGTTGTCGCTGCCGCCGCAATCGGCGCGCAGCCGGCCTTCGCGGGCGAGCCTTGCGTATAGCGGCGTGTGGGGCAGCGCGGTGAGCAGGCCGATCATCGCGGCCTGGATACCCGAGTGCATGATGAACGCCTCCTGGGCGCAGAAAGTCGCGGGCGTGTCGTTGTCGAAACCGACGATGAAACCCGCCAGCACGTCGATGCCATGCGCATAGATGCGCCGCACCGAAGTGAGTGCATCTTCGTGCAGGTTCTGCGTTTTGAGTGTCGCTTTCAGTGTTTGCGGGTCAGGCGACTCGATGCCGATGAACACCCATTCGAAATGCGCGTCGCGCAAAAGCCGCAACAGTTCGGCGTCCTGTGCGACATTGAGCGAAACCTCGGTGCCGAAACGGAAACGCCAGCCGTGGCGCGCCTGATAATCGACGAGAAAACGCAGCAGCTCGCGCGCCGCCGCGCGGTGGCCGATGAGGTTGTCATCGACGAAGAATGCGTTGTGCACGCCGAGCGCGCGTAGCGCGTCGAGCTCGCGTTCGATCTGGGCGAGGGTCTTGTGACGCGGCCGGCGCCCGAACATGACGATGATGTCGCAGAATTCGCAGCGGTACGGGCAGCCGCGCGAGAACTGCAGCGTTGCCGTGGTGTAGCGCTCGAGCTTGAGCAGGTCGAAACGCGGCACGGGGGAATCGGCGAGCGCGACCGTGCCGGTTTCGCGGTAGAGCGCGAGCGGTGTGCCGCGCTCGAAATCGGCGCAGAATCGCGGCCACAGGTATTCGGCTTCGCCGGCGATCACGGTGTCGCATTGCGCGGCATAACGCTCGGGGCACAGCGAGGCGAAGCTGCCGCCGGCGACGGTGTAGTAACCGTTGCGCCGGTAATAGGCAAGCAGTTCGCACTGGCGTGCGAACTGTACGCCCATGCCGCACACGCCGATGATGTCGGCTTCGGGCGCGAGCGGCAGCGATTCGATGTTCTCGTCGACGATGGTGACCTGCCAGTGCGGCGGACACAACGCGGCGAGCGTGGCCAGGCCGAGCGGCGGATTGAGCGCTTTCTTGGCGGGAAGGATCTCGCGCACCGCCCAGCGGAAGCTCCAGAAGCTTTCGGGATGACGCGGGTTGATCAGCAGCAGCTTCATCATGCAGCCCGACAGCGGTTACGTACATGATGCGCCGCCGCTGCCGCGCAAGACAAGCGGGGTGCTGCGGTTTAATATAATTACTTTAAAATCAATATGTTACATTGAAATCGCGAACTGACGCGGCAGGGCATGCCGTGCCCGTTTTTGCCGCGCGCCGTGGCCGGACCCGGGCGGCGGCGGTCATGACGGTTTCGCGGCGCGCCGGGGAATCAATGGCAGCAGCACGTACGATTCGCTGTCGGGGCCGAAATGCAAAGTGGTCGTTCCGCCGAAAATCGCCGCCGGCCGGTCGCGTGGATCATCGTGCAGGAAAGGACCGCAACCGCGCAGCTCGTTCTTGAAATTCGACAGCCGCGCGCCGGTGCTTTTCTGCCATTCGTAATCTCGGCCGCGCACCGTGAGCGCGATGCGGTAGCCGGCGGGCACCACGATCGAGGTCGGCCACAGCTCGATGTCGAGCGGCACGGCTTTGCCGGGGGTGAGCGGTCGCGGCTCGTCGTGGGTGTGATAGGGGCGGTACGGCGTCGACAGTGCGGGGTCGAGCTTGCGGTGCGAGGCGCGCAGCCAGCCCTGGGCGATCGGCGTGTGCGGATCGACCGCGCCCATGAAAGTCACTTCGCGCAAATCCGGCGTGAACACCCGCAACACCAGGAACAGGTCGGCGTCGGTGGTGGAAGAGGACACCAGCAGCCGCGCCGCGAGCGGGCCGGTGATTTCGGTTTCGGCGTCGAGCGGCGGTGAAACGAAAGTCACGCCTTCGCCCAGCGCGGCGTAACTGATGCTGCCCGAGGTGCGAACGGGATCGCGGCGCAGGCGGTGGCCGTCCGGATCCAGATAAAACTTCGTCCATTGGGTGCGCGCGATCGGCCATTCGTTTTCATGGCGCTCGACGAAGCGGTCGATGTGGCGCACCTGCAGTTGCACGCGCGGCTGCCGCTCCCAGCCGTTGGCCTCGCCTTTCAGGAAATGATCGAAGAAGCGCTGTTGCAGCAGGCGACCGTAATCGGTATAGAAATGGGTCCAGTGTTCCAGTGCGTGCGCTTCCAGCCATTTCTGTCTGGAGGCGGCGCGTACGAAGCCCTCGAAATTACCGCGCGGATGCAGCCCCTGGCCGCCCCAGTTGGCCGCAGACAGGAAAGGCACGGTGATTTTCTCCCAGACGGGCGCGCGCGCGCGGTGGTACTCGTCGTCGAGCGGGTGGGCAAGAATGTCGTCGCCGAAATCGCAGCGGTTGGCGGCGAGTTCCTTGTCGGAAAGCGTGAGGTCACCGCACACCAACTCGCCGGTGACGCGGCTGCGCGGCCCCCGCTCGCCGAGCCCGTACTGCACGGTCTTCACCTGCATGTCGTACCAGTTGGCCCAGAAGGTGGAAAGAATCCCGCCGTGATGCGTCATGTCGCGATACCAGTCGGCCGCGCCTTCCCACACGCACATCGCAGCGAGGTGCGGCGGCTGCAGCGTGGCGACGTGCCACTGGTTGATGCCGTAATAGGAAATGCCGTTCAGGCCGACCTTGCCGTTCGACCACGGCTGCACTCCCGCCCATTCGATGCAGTCGTAAAAGTCCTTCGTTTCGCGCGGCGAAAACGGATCGATGCGTCCGGGCGAGCGGCCCGCGCCGCGCGAGTCGACGCGCACGCATGCGTAGCCTGCGGCCACCCACTTTTCGGGGTCGACGACTTCCCAGCTCTGATACTGGTTGGTCGAGCCGTGGGCGACGTCGGGGTGTTCGGCCACCATGCGCTGCCAGGCGCTGGGATAGCCTTCCTGGAAAGCGAGCCCTTTCGCATACGGCCCGTAGGTCAGAATGACGGGGTGGCGGCCGGTCTCGACGGGACGAAAGACGTCGGCGCGCAGTACGAGCCCGTCGTCCATCGTGATCGGCACATCCCAGTCGATGCGCATTCCATCCCGAACTTCGCTTGCCGGCATTGCGGTTTCTCCTTGGCAGCTGGGGCTGTTATAGTTACACGCCTTATAACTTTACGCCGCGAGGCGTGTCAATGCACGGAGGAGTCGATGCAGATAGGAGTTGTCGGTACCGGCAGGATGGGTGCGGCGATGGCGAGCCGGCTGCTCGATTGCGGCCACGAGTTGATCGTCTGGAACCGTACTGCGGGGAAAACCGCGGCGCTGGCTGCTGCCGGGGCGAGGGTCGCCGCCACGCCGGCCGAGGTGGCTGCCAACGCCGGGATCATCATTTCCATGCTCACCGATGCCGCTGCGGTGCGTTCGGCCTATCTCGGCGCCGCCGGCCTGCTCGGCGGTGATGTCGGCGGCAGGCTGTTCATCGAAATGAGCACGGTGCGTCCCGACAGCCAGCGCGCGCTGGCGTCCGAGGTGCGCAGCAAAGGCGCAGCCATGATCGAATGCCCGGTGGGCGGCACGGTCGGACCGGCGCGCGAAGGCAAGCTCTTGGGTTTCGTCGGCGGCGAAGCGGCCGACGTCGCGCGGGCGAAACCCGTGCTCGATCAGTTGTGCCGGCGCGTCGAACACGTCGGTCCCGTCGGAGCCGGCGCCAGCCTGAAACTCGCGATCAACCTGCCGCTGCTGGTCTACTGGCAGGTGCTGGGCGAGGCGCTGTCGCTGTGCAGATCGCTCGCAGTCGATCCGGCGCGCCTGATGGACATTTTTGCCGACACCTCGGGCGGACCGAACGTTCTCAAGGTGCGCGGCGGCCTGATAGCCGCGGCGCTGGACGGCAGACCGATCAGCCCCGTCACTTTCGACGTGGATTTGATCCGCAAGGATCTGCGGACCATGATCGAGGAAGCACGCGCGCTGGGGCGCACGCTGCCGGTGGCCGAGCGCGCGCTGCAATGCTACGACCAGGCTGCGGAGCAGGGCATGGGCGCGGAAGACGGCGCGATGGTTCCGGTGCGCTGGGCGAAAGACGGCCAATAATTTGCGGCAGTGGTTTTGAGAGCCGTACGCGATCGCTTACACTGGTTTCAGGAAAGGGTTCCGGCACGCAATCATGGCAGCGGAAAACATCGTCGAAATCGAGGATCTTGCTTTCGCCTACGGCGCGAACGAAATTTTCAAACGCATCAACCTCGCGATTCCGCGCGGTAAAGTCGTCGGCATCATGGGGGCGAGCGGTTGCGGCAAGACCACGCTGCTGCGCCTGATCGGCGGACAGCTCAGACCCGCGCGCGGCAAGGTGAGGGTGATGGGGCAGGTGGTCAACGAGCTCGACCGCGAGCGGCTGTTCCGGCTGCGGCGCAAAATGGGGATGCAATTCCAGCAGGGCGGTTTGTTCACCGATCTCTCGGTGTTCGAGAACGTCGCTTTCCAGATGCGCGAAAAAACCGATCTGCCCGAAGACATGATCAACGATCTGGTGCGCATGAAGCTCAATGCGGTGGGGTTGCGCGGCGCCGCCGAGCTCATGCCTTCCGAATTGTCGGGCGGCATGTCGCGCCGCGTCGGGCTGGCGCGCGCCATCGCGCTCGACCCGGAACTGATCATGTACGATGAGCCTTTCGCCGGGCTCGATCCGATTTCGTGCAACGTCATCGGCAATCTGATCCGCCGCCTCAACGATGCGCTGGGCGTCACTTCCCTCGTGGTGTCGTACGATGCGCAGGAGGCGCTGAAAGTCGTCGATCACGTCTATTTCATCGCCGATGGCGTCGTTGCCGCCGAAGGCAGCACGGCGCAGGTGAAGTCTTCGCGGGATCCGTTCGTGCGCCAGTTCATCGACGGCCTGCCCGACGGACCGGTGCCTTTCCACTACCCGGCGGCGCCGTACGAAGCCGACCTCGAACTGGCGACGCCGCCCGGCTGAGGGCCGGCCGCTTCCAGTAAAAGTCATTTTAAATCAACGAGTTATGATTTAAACGCGTGCCCCTGTCGCTTTTCACCTGCCGTTGTGGAGGCGCTGTCGCGCGGCATTTTCTTGCGCTGTGCGCGGTTTTCGTCCCGTTGTGCAGCCCGGCTGCGCCGGCGGCGGCGCCCAAGCCGCTGCGCGCCGTGATCGAGGTGTTCATCGGCGAGATGGCGCGCAAGCACGGCTTCGAAGCCGAAGCGCTGCGGCGGGCGTTCCGCCAGGTAGAGAGCCGTCCCGCCGTCATCCGCGCCATGACTGCGCCGGCGACGGCAAAGCCGTGGTATGAGTTCCGCAGCCGCCATGTCACCGCCGAGCGCATCGCCGAGGGCGTGGAATTCTGGAAGCGGAACGCGGTGACGCTGGCGCGCGCCAACCGCGATTTCGGGGTGCCGGAGGAAATCATCGTTGCCATCATCGGCATCGAGACCCACTACGGACGCAACACGGGAACGTTCAAGGTGCTGGAGGCGCTGGCCACGCTCGCCTTCGACTATCCGCCGCGCGCGGAATTTTTCAGCGCGGAACTCGAGCAATACCTGCTGCTTGCGCGCGAGGAGGGGCTGGAACTGCTCGGCGTGCAGGGTTCCTATGCCGGTGCCATTGGCATTGCCCAGTTCCTGCCGAGCAGTTATCGCCGTTACGCGATCGATTTCGATGGCGACGGCCGCCGCCGCTTGTCGAGCAGCATGGCCGATGCCATCGGCAGCGTGGCGAACTACCTGCAAGCTTTTGGCTGGCAGCGTGACGGAGCGATCGCGGTTGCCGCCGATGTCGGCGAAAGCGGGATCGATGCCGTATTGACGATGGCAGGGCTCAAGCCCGGCATCCGCATCGGCGAGCTGCGGCGCGGCGGCGTCACGCCGCTCGCGCCGGTGAGCGACGAGCTGGCGGCGGCGCTGTTTTCGGTCGAGACCGAGACCGGGCCGCGCTACTGGCTGGGCTTGCAGAATTTCTATGTCATCACGCGTTATAACCGCAGCATCAATTACGCGATGGCGGTGCGCGAGCTGGCGCACGGGCTGCGCGCGCAGCTCGAGGCGAACAAGGCTGCCGCGCAATGAGGCGCGGTCAGCGCGTCGTGGCGGCGGCGAACGCCACCAGGTGGTTGACTTCGAGCCGGATGCCGATTTTTTCCCCGATCGCATGGTTGTGGTGGCTGGGCACGAGCGACATCACGCGCCCTCCGCCCGGCAATTGCAGCGTATAGAGGAATTCGGCGCCGCGAAACGCCTTGTGCAGCACTTGGGCCTGCAGCGGGCTCGCGTCATCGTGCAGAACGTCGTCGGGCCGCAGCAGTACATCGACTGCCGTGCCCGGCGCCCAGTGCTGCGGCAGACGCCCGTGCAACACCCCGAGCTCGAGCCGGATGGCGTCTTCACCGAGCACCGTTCCCGCCAGGAAGGTGCCCTGGCCGATGAAATCCGCGACGAAACGGCTCGCGGGTTCGTGGTAGAGCCGGTACGGTGTGTCCCACTGTTCGATGGCGCCGTCAGCCATGAGACCGATCTCGTCGGCGATATTGAAGGCCTCGTGCTGGTCGTGGGTGACGAGGATCGCCGTTGAGTTCTGCTGCTTGAGGATGTCGCGCACTTCCAGGCTCAGGCGCTCGCGCATTTCCACGTCGAGATTGGAGAACGGCTCGTCGAGCAGCAGCAAATCGGGGCGGGGTGCCAGCGCGCGCGCGAGCGCCACGCGCTGCTGCTGGCCGCCCGAGAGCTCGTGCGGATAATGGCCGCCGAGCTGTTCCAGCCCCACGATTTCCAGCATTTCCGCGACCCGCGCAGCGCGTTGGGCGGTGCTGTAGGCGTGCAGGCCGAAGGCGATGTTGCGCGCCACCGTCAGATGCGGAAACAATGCATAGTCCTGGAATACCATGCCGATGCGCCGTTTTTCCGCGGCGACCGTGACTCCCTCGCGGCTCACCACCTCGCCGTTGAGGAGGATCTCGCCGGCGGCGACGGCTTCGAACCCCGCGATGCAGCGCAGCACGGTGGTTTTGCCGCAGCCGCTCGCGCCCAGCAGGCAGGCGATTTCGCCTTTTTCGACGCGAAAACCGATATTGTTCAGCACTCGCTTGCGGTCGTAGGCATGGCTGACGCTTTTGAGTTCCAGTAGTGCAGGCATGTCGCGGATTATACCTTTTTGCTTTGAAAATGATTCTTGTTAAAATGGAATTCCGAAGCTTATTCCATGAGTTATATTCATCTTACGGTTCCGGCCAGGCTCGCGCGCGGGATGGCGCAGCCAAGGCTTCCCTGATTTCATGAACGACCACGCCGCAGCGGCAGACGGTTTGCGCTTTCCGGGCTCCGCGCTGTTTCGCAAGCGTCCCGGCTGGCTGAGCGTGACCGCGATCGTGCTCGCGATCCTGATCGCGCTGCCGGTGCTCGTGGTGGTGCTCCACATCTTCGTTCCGGGACAGGGTACGTGGCGCCATCTGGCGGCGACGGTGCTGCCGGACTATGTGCGCAACTCGCTGGCGCTGATGCTGGGCGTGGCGTTCGGCGTGATGGTGGGCGGTGTGTCGACGGCGTGGCTCACCACGATGTGCCGTTTCCCGGGACGGCGCGTGTTCGAATGGGCGCTGCTGTTGCCGATGGCGGTGCCGGCCTACGTGATGGCCTATACCTATACCGACCTGCTGCAATTCGCCGGACCGGTGCAAGGCGCGCTGCGCGAGGCGATGGGCTGGGGGCCGCGCGATTACTGGTTTCCCGATGTGCGTTCGCTGGGCGGCGCGATGGTGATGCTGTCGCTCGTGCTCTATCCTTATGTGTACCTGCTGTCGCGGGCGGCGTTTCTCGAACAGTCCGACAGCATGCTCGAGATGGCGCGCGTTTCGGGCTACGGCGCGTGGGGAACCTTTGTGCACGTCGCGCTGCCGCTCGCGCGGCCGGGCATCGTCGCTGGTAGCGCGCTCGCGCTGATGGAAACGCTGGCCGATTTCGGCACCGTTGCCTATTTCGGCGTGCAGACCTTCACCACCGGCATCTATCACGTATGGTTTTCGCTCGGCGATCACGTCGCGGCGGCGCAGCTGTCGGCAGCGCTGCTCGGCTTCGTTTTCGCGGTGTTGCTGATCGAGCGCATCACGCGGGCGCGCGCCGGCTTTCACACCACTTCGCATCGCAAACGCCTGCGCAATGTCTATCAGTTGCGCGGCTGGCGGGCATTCGCCGCGGTGACGGTTTGCCTGGCACCACTGCTGTTGGGCTTTTTGCTGCCGGCCGGCATCCTGCTGCACATGGCGCTTACTTCGGGTGACGCCCAGTTTGGCGCGCGCTATGTCGAGCTCACCCGCAATACCGTGACGCTGGCGGCGATCACCGCCACGCTGGCGGTGGTGCTGGCGCTGCTGGCGGGCTATGCCGCGCGCTCGAGCGTGAACCACATGGTCCGCGCCGCCAATCGCATCGCGGGCCTCGGCTATGCCGTGCCCGGCGCGGTGATCGCAGTCGGTGTCCTGATACCGGTGACGCGCCTCGATCACGTGCTGGCGGAATGGATCGAATCGGTTACCGGCGCGTCGCCGGGGCTGTTGCTGACCGGCAGCATCGCCGCGCTGGTCTACGCCTACCTGGTGCGGTTTTTTGCCGTGGCGCTGCAGTCGACGGAAGCGGGTCTGACCAAGATCACCATCAGCATGGACTACGCCGCGCGTTCTCTCGGGCTGGGGCCGGCCGCGACCCTGAGACGCGTGCATGCGCCACTGCTGTGGCGCAGTGCGCTGACCGCCGCACTGCTGGTGTTCGTCGACGTGATGAAGGAACTGCCGGCGACCCTGGTGATGCGCCCTTTCAATTTCGACACGCTGGCGGTGCAGGCTTTCAACCTGGCTTCCGATGAACGCCTGACCGAAGCTTCCACTGCGGCACTGACCATAGTCGCGGTGGGACTGTTGCCGCTCCTCGTGCTCTCGCGCATGATGCTCGGGCAGCGGCAGAGCGCCTGATCAGCCGGCAAGCCACTGCGGCATTCCAAGCAGCAGCCGTAGCGCGCCGCTCACCAGCAGCGCGGTGCCGATCGACAGCGCGACGGAAAGCGCGGCATCGCGGCGGCCGATGACTTTCACCATCACCGCAAAAGTCGAAACGCAGGGCACGTAAAAGGTCAGGAACAGCAGCAGCGTCGTGAGCTGGACGCCATCGAGCAGGGCGCCGAGGTCGAAAGTGCCGAGTGCCTGATAGATCATCAGCAGCGACAATTCCTTGCGCAGGACGCCGAACAGCAGCGGCACGCCGAGCGCGGCCGGCAAACCGAGCCACCAGCTGGTGACTGGCAGCAACAGGGTGTTGATCACGCGATCTGCGCCAACGTGACTGAGCAACGCCAGCACGATGCTGCCGCCGATGAGCAGCGGCGTGACGATCGTCAGGATGTCGCGGGTGCGGTCCCAGGTCTCCCGCAGCAGCGTGCGCCATTGCGGCAGCGCGTAAGGCGGGATTTCCTGGATCTGGCCGGGGCCGGCGCTGCGCCGCTGCCGGGCGAGCGTGCGGCCCATGAGCGCGATGATGAGCAGCGTCAGCGCGAAAATCGCGAACACGCCGGCGCCGCCGAGATATTTTCCGGCCAGCGCGAGTATGATCGCCGAGCGCGCCGAGCACGGCACGAAAGTGATGAGTATCGAGGCGATCAGCCGTTCGCGGCCGTTCGTTGCCCGCGCTGCGGTGGAAATCGCCGGCACGTTGCAACCGAGACCGAGCAGGAAAGGCACCGCCACTCTGCCGTGGACCCCGATTTTGTGGAAACTCCGGTCCACGACGAACGCGATGCGCTGCATGATGCCCATTTCTTCCAGTGCCACCAGCAGCAGGACCAGCGGGATCATATAAGGCACGACGATGCCGGTGAGTCCGACCAGTCCGTCGGCCACGGCTCGCCCGACCACGCCGGCCGTCGACTGCGGTTTCCAGTCCGACAGCGCGTCGACCAGGCGCGCGGCGGTGACGGAATCGAGCCAGGCGCTCACTTCGAAGACCACGAACAGCACGGCGGCGAAAACCGCCAGGCTGCCGATCAGGCCCCACTGCGGGTGCAGGAAAAGCTCGTCGAGCCAATACTGCCAGCTGCGGCCGGCTCGCGGCATCGCGGCGCGGGTGGCGGCCTCGAACAGGGTGGCGGCGCGGTGATGCCGGTCGGCGTGCAGCTCTTCCTCGAGCGGGCGCGGCAGGGTGGCGGAGGCGGCCTCGCGCAGCTGCTCGAGTTGCGGGTAGAGCGCCGGAAAGCGCCGGCGGATTTCGTCATGCACATGGCGGTCGCCCGCGGCGAAGTGCATGAGCAGCAGCTGTTGCGGCATGCGCAAGACGGCGTCGAGCCGTGACTGCGCCACGGCTTCGCCGAGCGGCCGCAGGCTTTCCCGCAGGTGTGCGCTGGGCAGCGGCGGATGCGGACACGCGCGCGCACGCGCGGTGTCGACGGCCGCGGCGAAGAGTTCGGAGATTCCCTGGCCCATCAACGCCACCGTCGGCACCACGGGAATGCCCAATGCCGCGCTCAACGCTCCGGTGTTGATGTCGAGGCCTTTCTCGCGCGCTTCGTCCATCATGTTGAGCGCCATGACGAGCGGCCGCTCGAATTCGCTCAGCTCGAGCGTGAGCTCGAGATGACGTTCGAGCGCGAGCGCATCGACGACCTGGATGATCAGATCGGGCGGTGCATCGGCAGCGGGCGGCTGCGTT
>JBKBXX010000107.1:0-11141 GCA_046313915.1 Burkholderiales bacterium
GAAACGGCCCATGCCCCAGGTGACGACGCTGCCCAGCACGTTGCCGGCCGTGGCGACCGCCACGGTCGCCAGCGGATCCGCGCCCTGCTGAAGGCGGACGAGCAGCAAGGCTTCGGAACCGCCCGGAAAAAGCGTGGAGGAAAGCAGAGCCGAACCGAAGAGCAGCCAGTCCATCAGGCGGCGGCCCGGCGTGCGGCGGGGATGCTTGACACGGACGGCGTCAGCCGGAGCGGCCGGCCTCAGCAGGTCTTGCAGGATTCGGTCGGCAGGCCGCGCGCGATCCAGCCCGGGCCCGCGCCGCTGCCCGCCATCCCTTCCTTGATATTGACCACGCGGGTGAAACCGGCGTCGATCAATACCTTTTGCATCTGTGTGGTGCGGTTGCCGGTGCGGCAGATGAGCCCCACCGGCGCATGCTTGTTGCCGCCGAGCTCGGCTTCTATCTGTCTGACAAAACCGGCTGCGCCCTGCGGGTGGGCCATGTTGATTTCCAGCGCGCCCTTGGCCACGCCGGTCTGTTTCCATTCGTCCGGGCGGCGAATGTCAACCAGCGTGAGCTGGCCGGCCTGGGCCTGCGACCAGGCTTCGGCAGCGGACACCGACGGGCCGCTATCCTGCGCGCAGCCAGACAGGCTGATCAGCGCGGCCGCGCCGGCGGCGAGGGTGAATCGGGTTGGGGTCATGGAATATTCCTGTGGTAGGGGTCAACCGGCTCATAGGCCGGCGCGACGCGCGGAAGTTCCGCGTGCGCTGCCGGCCGGCGTGAGCGAAAATACGCCATGGACATTTTCCGGGTTTTCCATCTGCAATGCGCGCGCCGCCTGCCCGCGCTGCCTGCGCCGCATCCCTGCTCGCGGCTGCATGGGCATTCGTTCCGTGTCGAACTCACCGTCAGCGGTGCGATGGATCCCGCGCTGGGCTGGGTGCTCGACTTCGCCGACATCGAGGCGGCGTGGCGGCCGGTACACGACGCGCTCGATCATCGTTATCTCAACGATATCGACGGCCTCGACAATCCCACCAGCGAGCATCTGGCGATCTGGCTGTGGCGGCGGCTCAAGCCCGCTCTGCCGGGCCTGTCGCAGATCCGGATCATGGAGACGCACGACGCCGGCTGTATCTATCGCGGCGGCTGAACCCCGGCGCCGAAGACGCGCGGATGAGGCGCACGCAAGCTGCGCCGGCCGGGCCGGGCATTCTGCGCGGGCGCGCCGGCCTGCGCGCAAACCGTTCCGCCCCCATCCCGGCTGCAGGCGGGCAGCCGGGAAAGCGCGGCCGCCGGCGAGGATTCACGCCGGTCTTGATCGTGAACGGACGCCCGCCTCGTGTTTGGCGCGCAAGGCCCGCGCTGCCGCCACCATGTTGGCCAGCGCCGCCTCGGTTTCCGTCCAGCCGCGCGTCTTCAGCCCGCAGTCGGGGTTGACCCACAGATTTTCGGGCGGGATGACGGCTGCGGCTTTTTCCAGCAGGCGGGCCATTTCTTCCGTCGAAGGCACGCGCGGGCTATGGATGTCGTACACGCCGGGGCCGATTTCATTGGGGTATGCGAAATCGCCGAAGCCGCGCAACAGCTCCATGTCCGAGCGGCTGGTTTCGATGGTGATGACGTCGGCATCCATCGCCGCGATCGCCGGCAGGATGTCGTTGAATTCCGAATAGCACATGTGGGTGTGGATCTGCGTGGTGTCAGCCACGCCCGAGGCCGAAATGCGGAACGCGCGGCTCGCCCAGTCCAGATAGGCCGGCCAGTCGGCGCGGCGCAGCGGCAGGCCCTCGCGGTAGGCGGGTTCGTCGATCTGCACGATCTGGATGCCGGCAGCTTCGAGATCCCTGACCTCGTCGCGCAGCGCCAGGGCGATTTGCAGCGCGGTGACGGCGCGCGGCTGGTCGTCGCGCACAAAGGCCCACTGCAGCATGGTGACCGGGCCGGTGAGCATGCCTTTCATGGGTTTGGCGGTGAGCGACTGCGCGTAACGCGACCAGTCCACGGTCATCGGCCGCGGGCGCGAGACGTCGCCGTAGATGATCGGCGGCTTGACGCAGCGGCTGCCGTAACTCTGCACCCAGCCGAATTGCGTGAAGGCGTAGCCCGCGAGCTGCTCGCCGAAGTATTCGACCATGTCGTTGCGTTCGGCTTCGCCATGCACCAGCACGTCGATGCCCAGCGTCTCCTGTTTCTTCACGGCGAAGGCGATTTCGTCTTGCATCGCGGCTTCGTAACTCGCCGCGTCGAGTTCGCCGCGCTTGAAGGCGGCGCGGGCGGCGCGGATGGCCGGCGTCTGCGGAAACGAGCCGATGGTGGTGGTGGGGAAGGCCGGGAGGTTCAGGCGCGCGCGCTGCGCGGCCTGACGCACGGCAAAGGAACTGGCGCGGCGGTCGTCCGTGTCGCCGAGACGGGCCAGCCGCGCGGCGACGGCCGGGTTGTGCACGCGGGCCGAGGCGCGGCGCGACGCGAGCGCCGCCGCGTTGTCCGCGAGCGCGGGGGCGACCGAGTCCCGGCCCGTGTTCAGGGCGCGCGCCAGCGTCTGCAATTCGCCGAGTTTTTCGTCGGCAAAGGCAAGCCAGGATTTGACTTCCGGGTCGAGCGCGGTTTCCGCCGCAAGGCTTGCCGGCACGTGCGCCAGCGAACACGAGGCGGCGAGCCAGAGACGGTCGCCGAGTGTCTGGTGCAGACCGTCGAGGCGGTCGAGCGCAGCGGCCAGATCGGTCTTCCAGATGTTGCGGCCGTCGACGATGCCGACCGAGAGCACCTTGGTCGCGGGCAGCCAGTCGATTACCTGCGCGAGTTCCTGCACACCGCGCACGGCGTCGACATGCAGTCCGGCCACCGGCAGCGCGGTCGCCACGCGCAGGTTTTCGGCCAGCGGGCCGAAGTAGCTGGCGAGCAGCAGCTTCACGCCCGCGCCGTTGAGGCTGTGGTAGGCGCGCTCGAACGCGGCGCGCCAGGGCGCGGCGAGATCGAGCGCGAGGATGGGCTCGTCGATCTGCACCCATTCGACGCCCTGTGCTTTAAGCCGCGCGAGGATCTGGCCGTACACCGGAAGCAGTCGATCAAGCAGGTCGAGGCGGTCGAAGCCTGCGACTTTTTCCTTGCCGAGATACAGGAACGTGAGCGGGCCGATCAGCACCGGCCTGGGGGAGAAGCCGGCGGTCTGCGCCTCGGCCACTTCGTCGAACAGCCAGCCGTCGTCGAGCGAGAATGGGGTATCGGGGCGGAATTCCGGCACCAGGTAGTGGTAGTTGGTATCGAACCACTTGGTCATCTCCATTGCGTGGCATTGGGCGTTGCCGCGCGCCAGCTGGAAATATTCCGCCAGCCCCAGCTTGCCGGCAAAGCCGAAGCGCGACGGCGCGCAGCCGAGGAGCGCAACGTGCGTGAGCACCGGGTCGTAATACGCAAAATCGCCGACGGCGACGTGCGTCATGCCGGCCTCGGCCTGCCGCTGCCAGCTGGCCTGACGGATGCCGCTGCCGACCGCGCGTAGCGCCGCCTCGTCGATTTCATTGCGCCAGAAGGCTTCGAGTGCAAATTTCAGTTCGCGCCGCGCGCCGATGCGCGGCATACCCAAGACCAGTGCCTGTGCCATGTGTGTCTCCCAGTGAACGATGGCGGCATGATGCGGAACGCTGTAGTATGAAGCAAACGAATAGTTTTCATTTTTTTCATGAATATTTCTCATGTTGAATTGCGCCACTTGCGCCTGCTTGCGGCGGTAGCGGACAGCGGCGGCCTGACGGCGGCGGCGGAGCGCCTGCACCTCACGCAGTCGGCGGTATCGCATCAGCTGAAAGGCTTGGAAGACGCGCTCGGTCTGCCGCTGGTGGAGCGGGCGGCGCGTCCAGTCGGCTTGACCGCAGCGGGGCGGCGTCTCCTGGCGCTGGCGCATGCGACCCTGCCGCAGGTGGAAGCCGCGCTGCGCGATCTGGCCAAGCTGAAAGACGGCGAGGCCGGCGAGCTGCGCGTGGCGGTCGAGTGCCACACCTGCTACGACTGGCTGATGCCGGCGATGGACGCATACCGCGACGTGTGGCCGGCGGTCGAGCTCGACCTCGTGGGCGGTTTTCAGGCCGATCCGCTGGCCCTGCTCAGCGAACGGCGCGCCGATCTGGTCGTCACTTCGGATGGCGTGTCGCGCCCGGGGCTCGCGCTCCTGCCGCTGTTTGGCTACGAAATGCTGGCGCTGTTGCCGCCGGGACACGCGCTGGAGAAGAAGAAGTTGTTGCTGCCCGCCGATTTTGCCGGGCAGACGCTCATTACCTACCCGGTGCCAGAAGCGCGACTCGATTTCGTGCGCCGCGTGCTCGCGCCTGCCGGGGTGAAACTCGCCCGCCGCGAAGCCGAACTCACCGTGGCGATTCTCCAGCTCGTCGCCAGCCGGCGCGGCGTGGCGGCGTTGCCGGCGTGGGCGGTGGCGCCTTACCTGGAACGCGGTTACGTGCTTGCGCGGCGCATCGGTCCACAGGGCTTGTGGGCGGAGCTCTACGCTGCGGTGCGCGTGGACGACGCGGCGCGCGCCTATGTGGCGGATTTCGTTGAAACGGTGCGGCGCGAAAGCTTCGCGCGTCTGCCGGGCATCCGGCCGCTCGCCCTGCACCAAGTTGCGGCAGCCCCCCGATAACGCGCACCGCGACTGTGCGCATGGCGCCGGCGCCGTCCGCTGGACAGTTCGCAAGCCTTTGAATTCACGTAAGTATGCTGTGCTGGCACAAAGCCTGCTGGATGGCCGGGCGAGGAGTTGCCCATGTCTGTCGTTCCATCCGTCTGTTGTTACTGCGGCACCGGTTGCGGGGTATTGATCGAGACCGACGCCGGAAAGATTGCCGGCGTGCGGGGCGATCCGGCGCATCCGGCCAACTTTGGCCGCCTGTGCACCAAGGGCGCGACGCTGCATCTGGCGGCGCAGGCGCCGGGCCGTGCGCTGTTTCCCGAACTGCGCACGCAGCGCGACCGGACGCGCACGCGGGTGAGCTGGGAGACCGCGCTGGATTACGTCGCCGAACGCTTCAACGCCATCATCCGCGAACACGGCCCCGATGCCGTGGGCTTCTACATTTCCGGCCAGCTCACCACCGAGGCCTACTACGTCTTCAACAAGCTCGCCAAGGGGCTCATCGGCACCAACAACGTCGACACCAATTCGCGCCTGTGCATGTCCAGCGCGGTGGCGGGCTACAAGGCCACGCTGGGGGCGGATTCGCCGCCCGGCTGCTACGACGACATCGACGCCGCCGGCACGATCTTCATCGCCGGATCGAACACGGCGTATGCGCATCCCATCGTGTTCCGCCGCATCGAGGCCGCGCGCAAGCGCAATCCTGCGCAAAAGCTCATCGTGGTCGACCCGCGCCGCACCGACACCGCAGCCGAGGCCGATCTGCATCTGGCGATCCTGCCCGGCACCGACGTGACGCTCTTCCACGCCATGCTGCACGCGATGATGTGGGAAGAGCGCATCGATCGCGCCTACATCGACGCCCACACTGAAGGCTGGGCGGCGCTGCGCGATTGCGTGCGCGAAACCACGCCGGAAAAAGCCGCCGCGATCTGCGGCGTGGCGGCGCAAGACATCGTCACTGCCGCGCGCTGGTTCGCCGACGGCCCCACGCTGTCGTTTTACTGCCAGGGCCTGAACCAATCGAGCTGCGGCGTCGACAAAAACGCCGCGCTCATCAACCTGCATCTCGCCACCGGGCAGATCGGTCGGCCCGGCGCCGCGCCGCTCTCGCTCACCGGCCAGCCCAACGCCATGGGCGGCCGCGAAGTCGGCGGGTTGGCGAACCTGCTTTCGGCGCACCGCGACCTGGCCAATCCCGAACACCGCGCCGAAGTCGCGCGCCTGTGGGGCGTGGACAGCGTGCCCGAAACACCCGGCAAGACGGCGGTGGAATTGTTCGACGCGCTGGCCGCCGGCGAAGTGAAGGCCGTGTGGATCGCCTGCACCAACCCGGCGCAATCGCTGCCGGACCAGAACCGCGTGCACGCCGCGCTCGGCAAGGCCGAACTGGTGGTGCTGCAGGAAGCCTACGCGGATACCGAAACGGCAGCCTTTGCCGACGTGCTGCTGCCGGCGGCCACCTGGGGCGAGGTCGAGGGCACCATGACCAATTCCGAGCGGCGCATCTCCCGCGTGCGCGCCGCCGTGCCCGCGCCGGGCGAAGCGAAACCGGACTGGCAGATCGTCGTCGATTTCGCGCGCCGGCTGCGTCCGCACGCGGGTGCGCGGCTGTTTCCCTACGCCAGCGCCGAAGCCGTGTTCGACGAACACCGTGAAAGCACGCGCGGGCGCGATCTCGACATCACCGGCCTGAGCTACGCGCTGCTGGACGCCGCGCCGCGGCAATGGCCGTTTCCGGAGGGGGCGGACGACGGGCGGGCGCGCCTGTACGCCGACGGCGTGTTTCCCACCGCCAGCGGCCGCGCCCGGTTTCACGCTGCCGCGTACCGGCCAGTGGCCGAGCCGGTGAACGCCCGCTATCCCCTGCGGCTGAACACCGGGCGGCTGCGCGACCACTGGCACGCGATGAGCCGAACCGGCAAGGTGGCGCGGCTCTTTGCCCACGTCGACGCGCCGCTGCTGAGCCTGAACCCGCGCGACCTCGAACTGCGCCGCCTGAATCCGGGCGATCTCGTGCGCGTGCAAAGCCGGCGCGGCGAGATCGTGGTGGCGGTCGAAGCGAGCGACGCCGTGCGCCCCGGCCAGTGCTTCCTGCCGATGCACTGGGGAAGCCGCTACATGGGGGGGCGAGGCGTCAACGCGCTCACCCTGCCGGTGTTCGATGCCGTTTCCAAGCAGCCCGAGCTCAAGCACGCTGCTGTACGGGTGGAAAAAGCCGAGCTGCCGTGGCGCATGGCCGTGCTCGCGTCGGGCGACGGCGCGGCGCTCCTGGAGGCGGCGCAGCCGCTGCTGCGGTTCTGCGCCTATGGCGCGGCAGGGCTGGCCGGGCGCGAGCGCACGGTGCTGACGCTGCGGCTCGCGCACAGCGTCGCGCCGCCGGCCGAATGCATTGCCGCGCTCGACGCCACGCTGGGATTGGCCGACCCGCTGGTGGTGATGCACTACGAAGACATACCGCGCGGCATCGGCAAACGCGTGCGCATCGAGGCAGGCCGCGTCGTCGCCGCCCGGCTCGCCGGGGAAACCGCCGCATTCGACTGGCTGCGCGACGTGATCGTCGACGGCGCGGACGCCGCCGGTCTGCGTGCCTGGATGCTCGCGCCGGTGGCGCGTCCGCCCGCTGCCGGCACAGGGCGCGGCCGCATCGTGTGCAACTGTCTCAACGTGGCCGAGCCGGACATCGTCGCGGCCATTGCCGCCGGCGCCGACCTTGCAGCCTTGCAGGCAAGCTTGAAATGCGGCACCGAGTGCGGTTCCTGCGTGCCCGAGCTGAAGCGGCTCGTTGCCGGCAACCGGGCGGCGACATGAGCTACGCCACCCTGATTCGCCAGATCGAAGCTGGCGTGGGCCTGGACTACGCCGAGGCGCGCAACCTCGGCGCCGCACTGTTCGATGGCGGCGTGCCGGAACTCGAAACCGCCGCCTTTCTGGTGGCGCTGAACCAGAACGATCCGGGGCTGCACGCCTGGCTGGGCCTGCACGCGGCGCTGGCCGAACGGCTGCCAGGATTGGTCGCGCCGCAGCGGGCGCTTCGCACCGTGGTGTTGCCCGCCTACCACGGCGTGCGTGCCTGTCCGCATCTCACCCCCTTGCTGGCGCTGTTGCTGAAGAGCTTTGGCATTCCCGTGCTGATCCACGGCGTGCTCGAAGGCGGCGGCGGCACGGCGGCGGCGTATGTGCTGCGCGAGCTGGGCGTTTTCCCTGCCACCACGGTGTCGCAGGTGAACAGGGCGCTGCACGAGGATGGCATTGCCTTTGCCCCGGTGGCGCTGCTCAATCCCGGCCTCGCGGCCCTGCTGGCGCTGCGCTCCCGGCTGGGCTTGGACGGCTGGATCACCCGTCTGGCGGGGCTGGCCGACCTGCTCGGGCCGGCTGCGGCCCGGGTCACCCCCGCACCCGACGCGCGCAGCCTGCCGGCAATGCGCGAAACGCTCGAAGCGCTGGGCGGCGTGGCCCTGCTGCTCGAAGGCTGCGAAGGCGAGGCCTTTGCCAATCCGGAGCGGCGGCCCGATATGTGGCTGATCCGGGATGGCCAGTCGCAGCGCGTCTACGAAGCGCAGCAGTCGGCCACCCCGTTCGCCGGCCTGCCGGCTTCCGATGCCCGGGCAACCGGCAGCTGGAGCGCCCAGGCGCTGCGCGCCTCCCTGCCGTTACCGCTGCCTCTGCGCAATCAGCTGGCGGTATGCCTGTACGCCGCGGGCTACACCGAAGACCTCAACCAGGCGCGCGCGATCACCGCCATCAACGGCTTCGGGCGGGCAGCTGCGTAATGGTGCATGGCAAAAAGCCGGGCACCACCTTGGTGCGCCGGGGCGCGTCGGCAGTCCCGCCGGGAATCGTCCGGCCCTTGTTTATCAAGGTATGCGGGCCAGTCGGCCGGCGTGGCACGATGATTGCTAAATGCAGCTCAAGCCCGCACCCGGTGCGGCAGACTGACCGAATGCAACGGCGCATCTCGGTCATCGCTTGCTTGGTTATTCAGGAGTGGTGATATGGATGAGCGTACGCTCACGGACCGTGTGTCCAAAATGAAACTGGTGATGGTTGGCAATGGCATGGCCGGGGTGCGCACCCTCGAAGAACTGCTGAAGCACGCGCCCGGCCTCTACGACATCACCGTGTTCGGTGCCGAGCCCCACCCCAACTACAACCGCATCCTGCTCTCCCCCGTGCTCGCGGGCGAGCAGACGGTGGACGACATCATCCTCAACCCGCTCGACTGGTACGCGGAACATGGCATCGCGCTGCACCTCAACAAGAAGGTCGTGAAGATCGACCGGGTGAAGCGCAAGGTGATCGCCGATGACGGCACCGAAGCCGAATACGACCGCCTGCTGCTCGCCACCGGCTCCAATCCCTTCATCCTGCCGGTGCCGGGCAAGGACCTGCCGGGGGTGATCAGCTTCCGCGACATCGCCGACGTCGACGCCATGATCCGCGCCGCCAGCATGTACAAACACGCGGTCGTCATCGGCGGCGGCCTCTTGGGGCTGGAAGCGGCGAACGGCCTGATGAAGCGCGGGATGACGGTGAGCGTGGTGCATATCGGCGACTGGTTGATGGAGCGCCAGCTCGACGAGCCCGCCGGGCGGCTGTTGCAGAAATCGCTCGAAGAAAAGGGCATGACGTTCCTGCTCAAAAAACAGACTGCCGAGCTTGTCGCCGGAGCTGACGGGCGTGTATCCGCGATCAAGTTCAAGGACGGCGATGAAATCCCGGCTGACCTGGTCGTGATGGCCGTCGGTATCCGTCCGAACACGGAACTCGCCGAATCGGCGGGCCTGCACTGCAACCGCGGCATCGTCGTCACCGACACCCTGCAAACCGTGACCGACCCGCGCATCTATTCCATCGGCGAATGCGCCGCGCATCGCGGCATCGCCTACGGGCTGGTTGCGCCGCTGTTCGAGCAGGCCAAGGTATGCGCCAACCATCTGGCGCACTACGGCATCGCGCGCTACGAAGGCTCGGTGACCTCGACCAAGCTCAAGGTCACCGGCATCGACCTCTTTTCCGCCGGCGATTTCATGGGCGGCGAGGGCACCGAATCCATTCTCTATTCCGACCCGCTGGGCGGCGTGTACAAGAAGCTCGTGATCAAGGACAACAAACTCGTCGGCGGCGTGATGTACGGCGACACCGTCGACGGCGCGTGGTATTTCTCGCTGCTCCGGGACGGCAAGGACATCGCCGAGCTGCGCGATCATCTGATGTTCGGCCAGGACCATTGCGGCAACCTCGGCCACCAGGGGATCAACAAGGCCGCGGCGATGACCGACGACATGGAAGTGTGCGGCTGCAACGGCGTGTGCAAGGGCGATATCGTCAAGGCCATCCGCGAAAAGGGGCTGTTCACGCTGGAAGACGTGCGCAAACACACCAAGGCGTCGTCTTCGTGCGGCTCGTGCACGGGACTGGTCGAGCAGATTCTGGCGGCCACGGCGGGCGGCGACTACTCCGCCGCGCCGAAGAAAAAATCGATGTGCGGCTGCACCGACCACACCCACGAAGAAGTGCGCGCGGCGATCCGCGAGAAAAAACTGCTGACGATTCCCGACGTGATGCGGACGATGCAATGGCGCACGCCCAACGGCTGCGCGACGTGCCGGCCCGCGCTCAACTATTACCTGATTTCCACCTGGCCGGGCGAGGCCGAGGACGACCCGCAGTCGCGCTTCATCAACGAGCGCGCCCACGCCAACATCCAGAAGGACGGCACGTATTCGGTGATCCCGCGCATGTGGGGTGGCCAGACCACGCCGAGCGAGCTGAAACGCATCGCCATCGTCGCCGAAAAATACAACATCCCCACGGTGAAGGTCACCGGCGGCCAGCGCATCGACCTGCTGGGCGTGAAAAAAGAAGACTTACCGAAAATCTGGGCGGATCTGGACATGCCGTCTGGCCACGCCTACGGCAAGGCCCTGCGCACGGTGAAAACCTGCGTCGGTTCGGAATGGTGCCGTTTCGGCACGCAGGACTCGACGCAGATGGGCATCGAACTCGAAAAAGTGTTCTTCAAGATGTGGGCGCCGCACAAGGTCAAGCTCGCCGTATCCGGCTGTCCGCGCAACTGCGCAGAGGTAGCGATCAAAGACGTCGGCGTGATCGGCGTCGATTCCGGCTGGGAGATCTACATCGGCGGCAACGGCGGCATCAAGACCGAGGTCGCGCAGTTTCTCGTCAAGGTGAAGACCCCTGACGAGGTGCTGGAGTATTCCGGCGCCTTTCTGCAGCTCTACCGCGAGGAAGCGCACTATCTGGACCGTACCGTGCATTACCTCGAACGCGTGGGGCTGGACCACGTGAAGAAGAAAATCCTCGACGACGCGGAGAACCGCAAAGCCCTGTACGAGCGCCTGCTGTTCGCCCTCTCCGTGGAAAAAGACCCCTGGGTCGAGCGCGCGAAGGAAGGCAAGCACGCACACGAATTCGAAACCGTCGCCGCATGAAGGAAAGCAAAATGAACCACTGGATCGACATCCTGGACCTGGCCGATATTCCCCGGCTCGGCGCGCGCGTGGT
>JBKBXX010000108.1:0-11102 GCA_046313915.1 Burkholderiales bacterium
GATGCCGATGCGATGGCGCGGTCGCTGTGCAAGGGCGATCGCATTACCCTGTCGCGCGTCGGTATCTTTGCCGACGGTGTCGCGGTGAAAAAGGTCGGCAAGGAAACCTTCCGCCTGGCGCAGCTCTACGTCGATGAAATCATCCGCGTGAACAACGACGCGATCTGCGCGGCGATCAAGGACGTGTTCGAGGACACCCGCTCGATCCTGGAGCCCGCCGGCGCGTTGTCGGTGGCAGGCCTCAAGGCCGCGGTCGCCGGGGACAAGCTCAGCGGCAAGACGCTGGTGGCGGTGGCATCGGGCGCCAACATGAACTTCGACCGCCTGCGTCACATTGCCGAACGCGCCGAACTGGGCGAAAAGCGCGAAGCCGTGCTCGCCGTCACCATTCCCGAAAAGCCGGGCAGTTTCAAGGCCTTTTGCAGCCTGCTCGGCGCGCGCAATATCACCGAATTCAACTATCGCTATTCGGACGCGAAGTTTGCGCGTGTATTCGTCGGCTTGTCGGTGCCCGGAGGCGGAGAAGGGGCGCGCCTGGTCGATACGCTGGGACGGCACGGCCTGGAAGCCGTCGATCTGACCGACAACGAAATGGCCAAGCTGCATGTGCGCCATCTGGTCGGCGGACGCGCCCCGGACGCGGTCAACGAAGTGCTGTACCGTTTCGAATTCCCGGAGCGCCCGGGGGCGCTGATGCAGTTTTTGCAGAGCATGAGCGCCGGCTGGAACATCAGTCTTTTCCACTACCGCAATCACGGCGCCGACTACGGCCGCGTGCTGGTCGGCATCCAGGTGCCGGAAAAGGAAAAGCCCAGTTTCCAGAAATTCCTGGACGGGCTGGGCTACCGCTACTGGGACGAATCCCGCAATCCGGCCTACAAGCTGTTTCTTGCCTGATTTACTTGCCGCCGCCGCAGGTGTTCAGGCCGGTCATGGTCCAGGCGACAAGGCCCAGGGCGGCGAGAATGCGGATGACGGGCCAAGCAAGGGGCATGTCGAGGCAGGCGCAGGCAGCTTTGGGGAGTGTGGTTCCATGCAGCCTGCAAAGGCAAGCCACGTGATAACCTCGTGCCCATGTTTCGAGAATTCTGCCTTGCCCTGCTGTGCGTGTTTGCGGCCCCGTCCGCAGTGGCCGCCCCGGGCGACAGCGCCGTCCTCAAGGCCCGGCAGGCCTGGGCTGGCAAAAAGATCATGGAATTCGAACGCGCCGCGCAGGACGTGCCCGCCGACCATGTGCTCGCGCCCTATGTCGAATACTGGCGGCTCACGCTGCTGGCGCGCCATGACGATCAGCGCGTGGCCGATTTCCTGGCGCGATATCCCGGCAGCCGCCAAGCGGAAATGCTGCGTGCCGACTGGTTGAAATCCCTGGGCGCGCGCGGCGACTGGGAACGCTACCTGGCCGAATATCCCCGCCTCGAAAAGCCGGAAACCGTCCACCAATGCTATGCCTATCGCGCCGACTGGTCGCGCGGCGACCGCAGGCGCGCGCGCGAAGCGGTCGCGCTGTGGTTCACCGGACGCGACCTGCCGTTGGCCTGTACGCCGCTGTTCGCGCAGTTGATGGCCGCGGGCTTCATCAACGGGGAAGACGTGTGGCGTCGCCTGCGGCTCGCTCTGGAAGCAGGCAATCCGGGGGTGGCGCGCAGCGTGGCGCAGTCGCTGCCCGAGTCGCAACGCCCAGCCGCCGCGCTGTTTGATCGGGCGACCAGCGCCCCGGCCCGCGTGCTGCGGGCCGGGCTCGACGCGGCCCGTCGCGGTGATCGTGAAATTGCGCTCTACGCCCTCGACCGGCTGGCGCGCAGCGATTCTGCCGAGGCGGCGCGCGCGCTAGCAGACTGGTCTTCGCGTCTTACCGATGCCGAACGCGGTGCCGCCTGGGCGCGCTTGGGCGTGTGGGCGGCGCGTCGTCACGAGGCTGCCGCACCCGCCTGGTTTGCCCGGGCAGGCGTGCAGGGCACCACCGACAGTCAACGCGAATGGTGGGTTCGCGCCGCCCTGCGCGCGGGCGACTGGCCCACCGTCGGCCGGGTCATCGACAGCATGAGCGAAGCGCAGCGCACGCAGCCGGTCTGGCGCTACTGGCGCGCCCGTGCGGCGCTTGCCACGGGTGGGCGCGGCGCGGCGATGCCGCTGCTGCTTGGCCTGTCGCGCGAACATCATTATTACGGCCAGCTGGCCCAGGAAGAACTGGGCCCGGTGATGGCTGCGCCTGCCATCAACATCAAAACCGGCAGCGCGGCCATCGACGCCGTGGCGCGCGAGCCGGGCATTGCGCGTGCCATGGCCTTCTACGAACTGGGGCTGCGCAGCGACGCCAACGCCGAATGGAACTGGGCGATCCGCAATTTCAGCGACAGCCAGCTTCTGGCAGCGGCTGAGCTGGCGCGCCGCGCCGAGTGGTACGACCGCGCCATCCACACCGCCGAGCGCACCCGCGATCTGCACGATTTCGAACTGCGCTTTCTCGCGCCCTACCGCGAACTGGCGCAGCGGGCCGCGCGTGAGTATGCGCTCGATGAAGCCTGGGTGTTCGGCCTGATGCGGCAGGAAAGCCGCTTTGTCAATGTGGCGAAGTCGAGCGTTGGCGCCTCTGGGCTGATGCAGATCATGCCGGCCACGGCGCGCTGGATTGCCGGCAAGCTCGGCATCAGGGGCTTCCAGCCTGCCGACATTCTGGACCCCGCCACCAACATCCGTTTCGGCGCGTATTACCTGAGCCATGTGCAGACCTCGCTCGACGGTTCGCCCGTGCTCGCAACCGCCGCCTACAACGCCGGTCCCTCGCGCGCGCAGCGGTGGCGCGATACCCGGCCGATGGAAGCGGCGATCTATATCGAGTCCATTCCCTTCGCCGAAACGCGGGATTACGTGAAAAAGGTGATGAGCAACGCCATGTACTACGCAGTGCGTTTTGGTCAGCCCTCGGTGCTGTTGAAGGACCGGCTGGGCGAGGTGCCGGCGCGCGCGACGGCGACAGCGATTTCGCCCGAACCGGCGATATCGCTGGAACCCGGGCCGGGCGCCGATTAAAATCAGGCTTGCCTGATATTCTGATTCGGTAACGCATGAAAATCGAACGCATCTGCATCCTCGGCGGTTCCGGCTTCGTCGGCACCCATCTCGTCAGCCAGCTCGCAGCGCGCGGCCTCAAGGTCCGCGTCCTGTCGCACCGCCGTGAAATGGCCAAGGAACTCATCCTGCTGCCCACGGTGGAAGTCGTCGAAGCCGACGTGCACGATGCGCATGAACTGGTCCGGCAGTTTCGCGGCATGGACGCGGTCATCAACCTGGTCGGCATCCTGCACGAAAAAAAAACCGGCCGGGTCGACCTGCCGAGCGCGCGTCGCGGGGATTTCCAGCATGTGCACATCGAACTGGCGCGCAAGGTCATCCACGCCTGCGGCGAAGCGGGCGTGCATCGCCTGCTGCACATGAGCGCGCTCGGCGCCGACCCGGTCTCGCGTTCCGCCTACCAGCGCTCCAAGGGTATTGCGGAAGCGCTGGTGCGCGAGGCCGGGATGCAGCACCGGGAACACGAACGCTGGTTTCTCGACGGCCCCAAATTCATCCATGGCTACGGGCTCAATGTCACGATTTTCCGGCCTTCGGTGATTTTCGGCCGGGGCGATTCCTTCCTGACGATGTTCGCGCGTCTGCTGAGGCTGCTCCCGGTGTTGCCGCTCGCCAGCGCCGGCACCCGATTTGCGCCGGTGTACGTCGAGGACGTGGCGCGCGCTTTCGCCGACAGTCTCGACAATCCCTCCACCCATGGCCAGACCTACGATCTCTGCGGGCCGAAGGTCTATACCCTGAAACAGTTGATCGAAACCGTGGGCAAGGTCATCGGCAAGCGGCGCAGCATCATCCCTCTGGGCAGGTGGGCTTCGTACTTCCAGGCGTGGGCGATGGAATTCAAACCCGGCAAGAAACTGATGACGCGCGATAACTATTTCGCGATGTGCACCGACAATGTCTGTTCCGGGCCATGGCCGGCGGTGTTCGCCTTCCAGCCGAGCGCGCTCGAAGCCGTGGCGCCCGAATATCTCTCCGCCGACACGCCGCGCGCGCGCTTCGGGGACTACCGCGGACACGCGCGCCGCTAGCCGCCGTGACATGAACCCAGATTGTCCACTAGGCGGTCCTGCGGGCCTACGCGCGCCCTGGCGGTCGGAGCGTGGCCATTTCGTGCGCTTGCTCATCGGCCATAGGCACGGCTATGGCCTCCTCCCAACCGCCCGAACTGCCTCGCGCTCCACCTCGCCATCATCGCGCGTCCTAATGGACAATCTGGGATGAAAACCTACGTTGTCGGCGGGGCGGTGCGCGACCGCCTGCTCGGGCTGCCGGTGGTCGACCGTGACCATGTTGTCGTCGGCGCCACGCCCGACGACATGGCCGCGGCCGGCTTTACCCCTGTCGGCAGGGATTTTCCGGTCTTTCTTCACCCCGTCAGCCACGAGGAATACGCGCTTGCCCGCACCGAACGCAAATCGGGGCGCGGCTACAAAGGCTTCGTCGTCCATGCCGCGCCCGAAGTTACGCTGGAAGAAGATCTTGCCCGCCGCGACCTCACCATCAATGCCATGGCCCAGGACGAAACTGGCCGCATCGTCGATCCCTACGGCGGTCAGCGCGACCTCGATGCGCGTGTGTTCCGCCATGTGAGCGCAGCTTTCGCCGAAGACCCGGTACGCATACTGCGCGTGGCGCGCTTTGCCGCGCGCTTCGCCGATTTCAGCGTTGCGCCGGAAACCCTCGATCTGATGCAGCGGATGGTCGAAGCCGGCGAAGTCGATGCCCTGGTGCCCGAACGCGTGTGGCAGGAACTCGCGCGCGGCCTGATGGAAACGCACCCTTCGCGCATGTTCTGCGTGTTGCGCGACTGCGGCGCGCTGGCAAGACTCCTGCCCGAACTCGACCGGCTCTTTGGCGTGCCGCAACCGCCCGAACACCACCCCGAAATCGATACCGGCGTGCACGTCATGCGGGTGGTCGACTGGTCGGCGCGGGCCGGATATGCATTGCCGGTGCGCTTTGCCGCGCTGACGCACGATCTGGGCAAAGGCGCAACGCCTCCGCAGCACTGGCCTAAGCACCACGGCCACGAAGCCCGGAGCGTAGAGCTTCTGCGCCCACTCGCCGAACGCCTGCGCGTGCCGGCCGACTGCCGCGAGCTTGCGCTGGCCGTCGCGCGCGACCATGGCAACGCCTACCGCGCCGCCGAATTGCGCCCTGCCACGCTGCTCGAACTGTTCGAGCGCGTCGACGCCTTCCGTCGCCCGGAGCGTTTCGAACAGTTCCTGGAAGCCTGCGAATGCGATTTTCGCGGCCGGCCTGGCTATGAAGACAAACCCTTCGCCGCGCCAGGGTTTCTGCGCGCCGCTCTGGCCGTTGCGCGCAGCGTCGATGCCGGTGCCGTCGCGCGCGAGGCCGACCGCGGCCGCGTGCGCGAAGCGGTGTTCGAAGCGCGTGCGCAGGCGCTGGCCGCGTGGAAACGAAGCCTGCCGGCCAATTGAACCCGCGCGCCCGGCACACGTCGAACCGGAAAATCACTGCTCACCGGAGACCGGCATGCCCTACACCGAACAAACCGTCCAGAGCGTTCGCCCCTGGTCGGACAAAACCTTCAGTTTTACGCTTTCCCGCCCGCAGGACTTCGCTTTTGCCAGCGGCGAATTCGTCACCCTGGGGCTCAAGCGCGAGGGCAGGCTCATCGCGCGCGCGTATTCCATTGTTTCGGCGGCCAACCAGCCCGAACTCGAATTCCTCAGCATCCACGTGCCCGACGGCCCGCTCACCAGCCAGCTCGTGCACGTGCAGCCCGGCGATTCGGTCTGGCTCAACGGCAAACCTACCGGCTCGCTGACACTCGACCACGTGCAGCCAGGCCGGGTGCTCACCATGATCGCCACTGGCACCGGACTCGCCCCTTTCATGAGTCTGGTGCGCGACCCGGAAACCCATGCGCGTTTCGAAACCGTCGTGCTCGTGCATTCGGTGCGCACCGTCGCCGAGCTGGCCTACCGCGACGAACTGGAGTCGCGCGTGAACGGCCGTTTCCACTATGTGCCGACGGTCACCCGCGAGCCTTTTCCCACGCCTGAACGCGGCAGCGTGCTGTTCACTTCCGGGGCGCTGTTCGAAAAACTCGGCCTGCCCGCCGCCGACCCCGCACACGACCGCGTGATGATCTGTGGCAACCCCGGAATGACGCGCGAGATGACGGATTTCCTGAAAGCCGCCGGCTGGACGCTCACCAACCATCGCGGCATCGGCAATTTCACGACCGAACTCGCTTTCGTGACGCACCACGCCTGACGCGGTTTCCATTTTCCCCCGGCCTTGCCACAATGCCCGTACATCAAGGGGGGGACGGTCATGCGGGTCTGGGTGGGCGTGTTGGGCATGTGTGTGGCCATGGCGGCACAGGCGGCGGGCGTGGCGGCGTTCAGTCCGCAGGGCACGGTCAAGAACGTGCGTCAGGCCACGGCGCGTTTCGATACGCCCATGGTCGGTCTGGGCGATCCCCGTGCGCCGTCCCCCTTCACCGTGGATTGTCCGGTCGCAGGCAGTGGCAAATGGCTGGACGAGCGCACCTGGGTTTACGACTTCGAACGCGATCTGCCGGGCGCGACGCGCTGCGCCTTCGGGCTGCGTGCCGGGATAAAGGACGCAGCGGGGCAGCCGCTCAAGCCAGAGACCTTTGGTTTCGACACCGGCGGCCCGCAGGCCGTCGCCACGCGGCCGTGGGACGGCTCCCGCATCGACGAGCGCCAGACTTTCCTGCTTGCCTTCGACGCCCGGGTAAAACCCGGCACGCTCGCCGCGCGCGCCGCCTGCCGCGTGCGCGGACTGGCCGAGCGCATCGAGGTTGAGGTCCTGCAGGGCGCGCAACGCGACGCTGCGCTGGCCCCGCTCAAGGCCAGGAACGATGCGTTGTTCCGCCGCCGCTTCGCGCCCAACGGCGATACCGTCGAAGTGCTGCGCTGCAAGCGGCCGCTGCCGAACGAAGCCGAAGTCAGCCTGGTGCTGGAAGCCGGCATCGAGGCGGGCAACGGGCTTGCCAGCGTCGAGCCGCAAACCTTCGATTACCGCGTGCGGCCGGCTTTCCGCCTGCGCGCGGTCTGCGACAAGGTGAATGCGCGCGCTGCGTGCAATCCGCTGACGGATATCCGCGTGAGTCTGGGCGGCGCAATCCGTCGCGACGACGCGGCGAAAATTCGCATCGACGGGGCGGGCCGCAGTTGGCGGCCCGTCATCGAGGATGAAAATCCGTGGGTCGAGACGCTGATTTTCAAAGGGCCGTTTCCGGAAAAGGCCGCGCTCACGCTGTCGGTGCCGGCGGGCCTCAAGGATGACGACGGCCGCACGCTCGCCAATGCCGGACAGTTTCCGCTCGCGATCCGCACCGACGCCTATCCGCCGCTGGCCAAATTCTCCAGTCACTTCGGCGTGCTCGAAGCCGCCAACCCGGTGTTGCCGGTGACGCTGCGCAATCTGGAGACGGCCGCCGACGAGCGCACGCTGGCGCTGCCGGGCAAGCTCGCCGCAGTGCGCGAAGGCGACGACGCCATGATCATCGGCTGGCTGAAGCATCTGGAAAGCGTGCGCTACGGTCGCAGCGTGCCGAATGTCAACCCGAAAAAGCCACCCGCGCGGCAGCCGGAAAATACCTTCTCCGTGCTGGCAAACGTTGCCCCGGTCGGCGAATTTGCCGTGCCCAAGCCCAACGGCGGCAAGGCTTTCGAAGTCGTCGGCATTCCCCTGCCCGGCCCCGGTTTCTACGTCGTCGAGCTGGCCAGCCCGCGCCTGGGCGCGACTTACCTCGACGGCAAAACGCCGTTCTTCACCCACACCGCAGCGCTCGTCACCAACCTCGTCGCGCACGCCAAGATCGGCCGCGAATCCTCGCTGGTTTGGGTGACAGCGCTGGATACCGGCCTGCCGGTTGCAGGCGCGCAGGTGGCGGTGCGCCACTGCGACGGCAGACCGGCGTGGGAAGGCACGACCGACGCGCAGGGCCGCGCGCGTATCGCCAATGCGCTGGGCAATGCCAAATCCTGCAAGCACTGGCCGGGCGGCTGGTTCGTGTCCGCGCGCGTCGAACGTGATCGCACGTTTACCCTCACTTCGTGGAACGACGGCATCGAATCCTGGCGCTTTGCGCTGCCGTCCGCCGAAACCTGGGCGCCCGACATCGCCCGCAGCGTGCTCGACCGCAGCCTCTTGCGCGCCGGCGACACGCTGGCGATGAAGCATTTCGTGCGCACCCGAACCGGCAGCGGATTCGCCGTGCCCGGCGCGAAAGCCCTGCCGGACAAGCTGACGCTCACCCACGTCGGCAGCGGCCAGACAATCACGCTGCCGGTGAAGTTCGACGCGCGCGGCACGGCAGATACGCAGTGGAAGATCCCGCGTGAAGCCAGGCTCGGCGCCTACGACATCGCGCTCGTGCGCGGCGAGCGGAGCTGGCCGTCCGGCCAGTTCACCGTGTCCGCCTTCCGTCTGCCGACGATGCGGGCGCAGATCGGGATGCCGAAGGCGACACTGGTCCGCGCCCGCAGCGCCGAAGTCGATGTCGGCGTGCAGTATCTCGCAGGCGGCGGCGCGGGCGGCCTGCCGGTCAAGCTGCGCAGTCTGGTCGAGCCGCTGCACTACGCACACCCGGATTTTCCCGACACCGTATTTGCCAACGGCAACGTCATCGAAGGCATCCAGCGCGACGAAGACATTTACGAGAATTTCGGCGAATTCGAGGATGGCGCCGACCCGGTGGCCGACGCCACGCAGGCCGGCCTCGCCCGGATCCAGTCCGCCACGCTCGACCGTGCGGGCGCGGCGCGGCTCACCGTCGCCGGCCTGCCGCAGCAGGACACGCTCGCCACCCTGCGGCTGGAACTCGACTATGCCGACGCCAACGGCGTGACGCAGACCGCTTCGCAACGCATCACGCTGTGGCCCGGCGCGCGCATCCCCGGCATTCGCGTGCACGACTGGAATGCGCGCGACGCCCTGCGCTACACCCTGGTGGTGATCGACGCCGACGGCCGCATCGTCCCGAAAGCGCGGGTCGAATCCGATATTTATGTCGAACGCACCTACAGCCACCGCAAACGTCTGGTCGGCGGTTTCTATGCTTACGAGAATGTGCGCGAGATCCGCCGCGTGGCCGCGGGCTGCGCGGGCGAAACCGACGCGCGCGGCGAACTCGCCTGTGTCATCAAGCCGCCGGCAAAGGGCAGCCTCATCGTCCGCGCCAAAGCGGTCGACACTGCGGGCAATGCGGTGTTTGCGCGGCGTGACCTGTGGGTGCCGGGCAGCGATGACGCCTGGTTTGCCGGCAGCGATTCCGACCGCATGGACGTGCTGCCCGAGCAGCCGCGATACGAACCCGGCCAGGTCGCCGAACTGCAGGTGAAGCTGCCGTTCCGCAGCGCCACCGCGCTCGTCACCGTGGAACGTGAAGGCGTGCTCGACAGCTACGTCGTGCCGCTCACGGCCTCGAACGCCACCGTGCGCCTGCCGGTCAAGGCGAACTACGCGCCCAACGTCGCGGTGTCGGTGATGGCGGTACGCGGCCGCGTCGGCGAACCCGCGCCAACCGCGCTGGTCGATCTGGGCAAGCCGGCGTACAAGCTCGGCGTCACTTCGCTGCGCGTGGGCGAACGCGGCTTTGCGCTGAAGGTGGAGGTGAAGACGCCGCAAACCGTCTACAAGGTGCGCGACACGGTGCCGGCGGCCATCGAGGTGGCGCGCGCCGACGGCGGCAAACTGCCGGCGGATGCCGAAGTCGCGGTGGCGGCGGTCGACGAGGCCCTGCTCGAACTTGCGCCCAATCCAAGCTGGAAACTGCTGGCCGCGATGATGGCGACGCGCCCGTGGGAAGTGGACACCGCCACCGCGCAGATGCAGGTGGTGGGCAAGCGCCACTTCGGCCGCAAGAGTCTGCCGCCGGGCGGCGGCGGCGGCAAGCTGCCCACGCGCGAACTGTTCGACACGCGCGTGCTGTGGCAGGCCCGCGTCAAGCTCGACGCCCGCGGCCGCGCCCAGATCAAGGTGCCGCTCAACGACAGCCTCACCCGTTTCCGCATCGTCGCCGTGGCCAACGCAGGCGACCGCTATTTCGGCGACGGGGCTGCCAGCGTGCAGACGCGGCAGGACGTGATGCTGCTGGCGGGGCTGCCGCCGGTGGTGCGCGAGGGCGACACGTTCGACGCGCAGTTCACGGTGCGCAACGGCAGCGAGAAATCACAGTCGGTCACCCTCTCGCCGACCCTCAAGGCCGGCGACGCCTGGCTCGATGCGCCGCCCAGAACCCTGGCGCTGGCCCCCGGCCAAGCGAAAACCGTGGCCTGGCCGGTGAGCGTGCCGGTCGGCGCTGCGACGCTGGCCTGGCAGCTCGATGCCGCCGCCGGCGACGCCCGCGACAGCCTGAAAGTGACGCAGACCGTGCTGCCCGCCGTGCCCGTGCGTACCTTGCAGGCCACGTTGATTCAGATGGATGGCAGCCAGCCCGACAGCGGTCACGTCGTCCGCATCGAGCGGCCGGCCGATGCGCTGGCCGGGCAGGGCGGCATCACGATCAACGCCTCGCCGAGTCTGGCCGGCAACCTGTCGGCGATGCGCGACTACATGCGGCGCTATCCCTACACCTGCATGGAACAGCGCGCCTCGCGCGCGCTGGCGCTGGACGACGCCGCGCTGTGGGCCGAGGCGATGCGCAGCCTGCCCATGCATCTCGACGCCCAGGGCCTGGTGCGCTACTTCCCGAGCGAAAACCTGCCCGGCGACACTGCGCTCACCGCCTACCTGCTTGCCAGCGCACACGCCGCACGCCGCGAACTGCCGCAGGACGCGAAGCTGGCCATGATCGAAGGTCTCAAGACCTATGTTGCCGGACGCCTGCGCGATTCCGGCAACGGCTTTGCCGACGGCAACGTGCGCAGGCTGGGCGCGATCGAGGCTCTCTCGCGTTATGGCGAAGCCACGCCCGACATGCTCGATGCGGTGCCGGTCACGCCCAACCAGTGGCCGAGTTCCGCGCTCATCGACTACATTTCCATTCTGCAGCGGCTCGCCAGCGTGCCCGCGCGCGAGGC
>JBKBXX010000109.1:0-11048 GCA_046313915.1 Burkholderiales bacterium
TGCCTTTTCTCGTGTATCCGGAGGAAGGCAAGCTCGGCACACTGCGTGCGCATTTGTCGCGAGGCAATCCGCAGCGGCAGGAGCTGAGCGAAGCGGGTGAATGCCTGGTCGTGTTCCGCGGTCCGCAAGGCTATATCACGCCTTCGTGGTATCCGAGCAAGAAGGAAAGCGGCAAGGTGGTGCCGACCTGGAATTACGCCACGGTGCACGCGTGGGGCGCGCCGCGCGTGGTGGACGATGCCGCGTGGTTGCGCCGCCAGCTCGAGGACCTGACCCGCGAGCAGGAAGGCCTGCGGCCGCAGCCGTGGCAGATGGGCGATGCGCCGCAGAGCTTCATTGCGGCGCAGATGAAAGGCATTGTCGGCCTCGAGATCCCGATCGGCCGCATCGAAGGCAAGTGGAAAGCGAGCCAGAACCGCCCCGCGGCCGACCGCGAAGGCGTTGTCACGGGGCTGCGCGCTCAGGGTGCTGCAAGCGAGGCGCTGGCGGCGCTGGTGGCAGGACGCTTGCGAAAAACCTGAATCCCGCCCGCCGTCGCGCGTCCGCAAAAAGATTTCGCTTGTCATTGTCGCCGGCAACGCCCATACTACGAGGGTCGATTGGTTATCGGCCATTTCTCTGCGCATCCGTTCCGGATGCTTCTGATTTTCTCCGATGGGTCATTTGATGCTGCGCGCAATGTCGTGCGCGGCGTAGTCACATACTTCATATACAGGACCACCATGTCTATCACAGGCACAGTAAAGTTTTTCAATACCACCAAAGGCTTCGGTTTCATCGCACCGCAGGACGGTTCCAAGGACGTGTTCGTCCACATTTCGGCGGTCGAACGCGCGGGGCTGTCCACGCTCGCCGAGAACCAGCAGGTTTCGTTCGAACTCGAGCGCGGCATGAACGGCAAAACCTCGGCCGTCAACCTGAAGGCGCTGTAACCCATTCCGGCAGGCGGCCGCAAGCGGCCGCCTGCCATTTTCCGAACCCGCAGCACCCATGCAACGGTGCACACGCGGCAGCTTGCACCGCAGGAAGATCGTACGTGGCCAAAGAAGAGATGGTCGAGTTCGAAGGCGTCGTCGACGAAGTGCTGCCCAACACGGTATTTCGCGTGACGCTCGCAAACGGCAGCATGGTGACGGCCTATGCTTCGGGCAAGATGCGCAAGCATCGCATCCGCATTCTGGCAGGCGACCGTGTCACCCTCGAGATGTCGCCTTACGACCTCACCAAAGGCCGGATCAATTTCCGGCACAAGGAAGAACGTGCCGCGGTGCCGATGGCGCCGCGTCCGGCATACCTGCGCAAACGCTGACCGTGCAGCGACGGTGCCCGACTCCTCTTCTGCGCCCTTTCCCCTGGCAAGACCTCCGCAAGACAATGCGTCAAGCAAAGCTTGACGCCCATGCGCGCCGCGACGCTTTGCCGCGGTTTCCCGCAACGAATACCGGACTTACTCTCTTACTTCGTCTGGCGCGCGCCGGAAACCCTGACCAGTTCGCTGATGCGCTTGTGCTCGCTGCGCCGCCATTCATCGAGCGCCTTGCGGTCGCCGGCGACGACGTCGATGCCGAGGCTCTTCAGCCGCTCGCCGAATGACGGCTCCTTCGCGATCTTGACCACTTCGGCGCTCACTTTGTCGAGGATCGCGACCGGCGTGCCGGTGGGGGCGACGATGCTGTACCAGCCGTACATCGCGTAGCCGGGCACCACTTCCGAGATCGAGGGCACCTCGGGGATCAGTGCCGCGCGTTGCGGCGGTGTGACGCCCAGCGCGCGCAGCCGGCCGCTCTGGATATGCGGCAGCGCCGCGGGCAGTACTGCCCAGGTGAGATGCACTTCGTTGGCGAGGGCGTCGCTGATGGATTGCGCAACACCCTTATACGGCACGTGCAACATCTCGGTGCCGGTGAGCCGGGTGAGCAGCACTCCCGAAAGATGCTCGGAGGCGCCGGTGCCCGCCGAGCCGTAGCGCAGTTTGCCCGGAGATTTCTTGGCGAGGTCGATTAGTTCCTTCAGCGACTTGGCCGGTAGCGCGGGATTCGCCAGCAGCACGAAAGGCACGGTGCCGATCAGCGCGATCGACTGGAAGTCTCTCGCGAGGTCGAACTTGAGGCCGGGCAACACCTGGGAGGCGACGAACAGCTGCGAGGTCAGCATCATCCAGGTGTAGCCGTCGCGGTTGGCCTGCAACGCGAGATCGGCGCTGATCGCGCCGGCGGCGCCAGGGCGCGCATCGACGATGATGCGCTGGCCCCAGCTTTCGTAAAGACGGTCGGCCATCACCCGCGAAATGATGTCGGGGCCGGAGCCTGCGGCGCTGCCGATGATGAGCCGGACCGGTTTGTCCGGGTAGCCGGACTGGGCAGCGTGTGCCGCGGGCAGCGTCAGCACCGCCGCAATGGCAGCCGCCGCCCATGATTTCAGTTTGCGCATTTTCGATACTCCTCCGTGGGGTTTTCCTCCGTCACCGTCAATGATGCCCGCGCCGGGCGCTTTTTGTCCATAGCGGGGCGCTCGTGCGGGCACGCAAATGCAAACGCCGCGCGTGGCGCGGCGTTTGCATTGCGGCAGAATCCGGTTTTACATCCGCTCGAATACCGCCGCGATGCCCTGGCCGCCGCCGATGCACATGGTGACCAGCGCATACTTGCCGCTGATGCGTTGCAGCTCGTAGAGCGCCTTGACGGTGAGGATGGCGCCGGTGGCGCCGATGGGGTGCCCGAGACCGACGGCGCCGCCGTTGGGATTGGTTTTGGCGGGATCAAACCCGAGATCGCAGGCCACGGCGAGCGCCTGCACCGCGAAAGCCTCGTTCGACTCGATCACGTCCATGTCTTCGACGCGGAGAGCGGCGCGCTTGAGCGCGTTGCGCACCGCCGGCACCGGGCCGATGCCCATGATTTTGGGATCGACGCCGGCGAGCCCGTAGGACACGAGCCGCGCCATCGGTTTTAAGCCGGCTTTCCGCGCGGCCTCTTTTTCCATCAGCACCACCGCCGCTGCGCCGTCGTTGATCCCCGAAGCGTTGCCCGCGGTCACCGAGCCGCCTTCTTTCTTGAACGCGGCGCGCAGCTTGGCCATGCTTTCCATGCTCGCGTCGGCGCGCGGGTGCTCGTCGCGCTCGAACAGCGTCGTGCCTTTGCGCGTTTTCAGCTCGATCGGCAGGATCTGGTCCTTGAAATGGCCTTTTTCGATGGCGTTGAGGGCGCGGCGGTGGCTTTCCACCGCGAGCGCATCCTGCTGTTCGCGGCTGATTTTCCATTTTTCGGCGATGTTCTCAGCGGTGATGCCCATGTGCACGGCGTCGAAAGGATCGGTGAGCGCGCCCACCATCATGTCGATCGCATTGGCATTGTTCATGCGCTGGCCCCAGCGCAGCGCCGGCATCAGGTAGCCGCCGCGGCTCATCGATTCGGCGCCGCCGCCGACCGCGGTATCGGCGTCACCCAGCATGATGCTTTGCGCCGCGGAGACGATCGCCTGCAGGCCGCTGCCGCACAGGCGGTTGACGGTGAGTGCAGTGGTCTCGTGCGGCAGCCCGCCTTTGACGCACGCCACGCGCGAGAAATACATGTCCCTCGTCTCGCCGTGGATGACGTTGCCGAACACGAGCTGGCTGACCTGCTGCGGCTCGATCCCGGCGCGCCGGACCGCTTCCCTGACCACTTGCGCGGCAAGCTCGGTGGGCGCCATGTCTTTCAGTGCGCCGCCATAATCACCGATCGCCGTCCGTACGCCGCTCAATATCACCACCTCGCGTCGCTCGTCCACGATTTTCTCCTTAAGCAATTGATTATAAATCAGAATACCAATAGCCCCGGTTGCCGCCGGACCACCAAAAGCAGTTTACGCCTCATCGAGAGGGGTGTCGAGCCGGATTGTTGCAATGCATCAAAACAGGGTGGAGCAAGAAAGAGATCGCGGGCGAAACCTCGAACGGCAGACCAGTCCGCAGGCCGCCCTTTCGTCGCTTACGGCCTGTCGTTCAGTGCCGCGTCGTGCCGGCCTGCAGCGGTTGCGCCGTGGCAAACACCAGTTCGGCATCGATGCGGTCGAAGCGATACTTGCGATTGCAGAACTCGCAGTTGACGTCGATGTTGCCGCGTTCGTCGAGAATGGAGCGGATTTCGTCATGGCCGAGCATGCGCAGCATCGCCACGACGCGCTCGCGCGTGCAGCTGCAGCGGAAAACCACCGGCCGCGGACCGAAGATGCGAAGGTCGTCTTCGTGGTAAAGACGGTGCAGGATCTGTTGCGGGTCGAGCTGCAGCAGCTCGGGAGAACTCAAGGTGGAGGCGAGATGCTGGGCGCGCCGCCAGTCGTCGCTGTCGGCTTCTTCGCGCTGCGGCAGCTTCTGCAACAGCAGGCCGGCGGCGCGCCGGTCGTCGCAGGCGAGCCACAGCCGGGTCGCGAGCTGCTCCGAAGTCTGCATATAATGTTCGAGAACCTCGGCGATGCCGGCGCCTTCGAGCTCGACCACGCTCTGGTAGCTCTGTTTGCCGCCGTCCGAAACGAGGGTGATCACGAGCTTGGCGGCGCCCACCAGGCTGCGCAGTTCGCCGCAGGCGGGCTCGCCATCCCATTTGGCGGTGGCGCGCATGTGGTGCTGGCTGGTGCATTCGACCACCAGCAACCGCACCGGACCGCCGCCCTGGATCTGCAGGATCAGCGTGCCGTCGAACTTGAGTGTTGCCGCGAGCAGCGCTGCCGCGGCCATCATCTCGCCCAGCAGCGCGCGCAGTGCGGGCGGATAGTCGTGGTTTTCCAGCACCGTGCGCCAGGTGGCGTCGAGATGCACGATTTCGCCGCGGATCGGCGCGTGTTCGAAAAGGAAGCGCTGCAGGAAATCTGTCATGATACCGATTATAAGCGCAAAGCCCCGCTTCACCCGTGCGATAATTTCAGTTAAACCGGAGGCGAAACCCCGGTCCAACTCCGCGCGTTGGAACGGACAACAGGATTGCCGTTCGACGCGCGGGCCCGATTCCCCGACACTGGCGAAATCCGATGGCAGACACCGTAAGCCGCAACAAAGTCGTTTATCTCACCTACACCATCTGGGACGAGGCCGGGCAGCTTTTCGAGCAGTACGATCTGCCGATTGCCTATGTGCACGGCGTCAACGGTCCGCTGTTCGAGAAAATTGAACAGGCACTGGAAGGCAGGCAGGCGGGGGACAGGGTCGAAGTGCTGCTGCCGCCGCACGACGGCTTCGGCGAGCACAAACCCGAGCTCACGTTCACTGACGATATCGAGAACGTGCCGCCGGAACACCGTCGGCTGGGCTCCGAAGTGCTGTTCGAGAACGAGCGCGGCGAGCAGATGCAGTTTCGCGTCACGCGCATCGAAAACGGCAGGCTCACGGTCGATGCCAACCATCCGCTGGCGGGTCAGATTGCCAGATTCGTGGTCACCATCGTCGGCGTGCGCCCGGCGACGCTCGACGAGATCGCCAACGGCGTGCCTGCCGACAGCGGTGGTGACAGTCCGCGGCTGCACTGAAAATTCAACCGCCGGGACGCCAGGAGTGCCAGGAAAACAATGCGCAGCCTGCGGGCGGAATGGGGGGCTGGAATTTTTTGCTGCCGTAATCCCGGGCGCAAGCGGGGTTTCGTTTTTTTTTAAATGTCACAATACAAGACGCGACCCCTTTCCCACGCGACCCCTTTCCCATGCGGCTGGGGGGATGCGGGGCTGTATTTTTTGCTGCCGTAATCCGAGAACAACGATGTGTGTCATTACGGTCTAACGCTACCGCTGAGACGCCGAGAAAATGCGCCAGCATTTCCTCGGTCGTTAGCGCACGATCGGCACAGAGCTAGAGACTTTGAGGTTTGCGTGCCAGAAAAGTATATCCGTACACCGCGAAGAGCCTCGCCTTCTTTTCCCCTCTGGCTTCCCCAAAAGTGTCATACGGCTGACCGATCTGGATCTCGTCAAATCCGATTTCCGCCAGCATTGCGCGCCAACCTTCGCACGGAAGGCCGCCGGCAATTCAGCCAGTCCATAGGTCAATATCGCGTAACGCACCCGCCGGCACGGGTTTCCCATTGGCGATATCGCCGAACTGTAGCCTCCCACCGGGACGCAGGATCCGCCACAACTCAGAGAAAACTTGCCTTTTGTCGGCGCAAAGATTGATTACTCCGTTGCTGATGACGACATCGGCCCAGCCGTCCTCTACCGGAATCTGTTCCAGAAGTCCCTCGCGAAACTCGACCTGCTTGAGCCCCATGAACTCGGCCGATGCGCGGGACTTTTCCAGCATCTCCGCAAGCATGTCGACACCGACGACTTTGCCCTTTGGGCCCACCTGGTGGGCAGCGACGAAGCAGTCAAAGCCCCCGCCTGATCCGGCATCCACAACCTTTTCTCCGGGGTCAAGGGCTCGGAGCGAGAACGGGTTCGCTACTCCGGCGAACGACTCGACGGCCGCCTCCGGCATCGAGTCGACCAGCGCTGGGTCATAGCCGAGGCGTCGGGCGAGCGGCCTGCCCGTGTGGAAGTGATGCTCTCCGTTTGGATTGCGGGCCACGTCCCGGTATTTGCTCTTGACCTCCTCTCGGAGGGCAACTGGATCAACTGGCAATTCGGTATTCATCGCATAAATCCTCCGTTGGAGCGACGGCTGTCGTGTGGCGGAGAAAGCGATACAACCGTCGAAAGCTGCTTTCTCATGAAACGCGATTCTTCGAAAGACCCTGGCGGTCCTGACTCGGTCGCGCGCTAACTTTCAAATGGACGGTCGAAAAGCCGTCTTCTTATAAGGCGGCATTGTGCGCTGCGTGCTGTACACTTTCAACCTGGTCAACACCTTATGCCAGAAAAGACATTATTTAAACTTGTCTTTCGGATGGTGAAATGGCTGCGCCGATCAACCTCAGGCAGATCAGAGGACCACGTCTTGTATCACGCTATTTTGTTTTTCCCTGACGCTCCCGGCGTCTTGGCGGTTCAGGGTTTCGCCGGTTTTTCCGGAATGCGCTGATAGAGGCGGAAGCGCTCGCCCCGGTCGTCGCCGGGACGGCTGCCTTCCCAGATCTTGCGCCACGGCCCGAGCGGCACGTTTTCCTCCTGCGGCACGCCGTGCACCAGCAGCAGGTCGCAGTCGCGGCGCCGCTGCGGCACATCTTCGCGGTAGGTGAGGATGCCGGCATGGTAATGCAGCATGGCGCGTTGCGGTTCGCCGAGGTTGCGGCTCGAGATGCAGTCGTACTGCGGCGGCAGCGCCCGCTGCATGTCGGCGATCATCGCGCGATAGCTCTTGCCGGCGTCGAGCCAGCCGATGAACAGGATGGCGATGAGTCCCCACACCACGGTGATGCCCGCCGCCCAGGCAATGACCGGGCGCTGCGGGCCGCGCTTCAACCTGAAAAGCAGGACGAACCAGGCCGCGGTGTAGGCGAGCCCCAGCGCGAAAGGCAGCGGTTTGAACCCGGGCGCATAGCCCGGCTGGATGGTGTGCAGATGCTGGTGCAGCCGCGCCGGCACGCCGAGTTCCAGCGCGGTCCAGTAAAACCAGGCGACGGCGACGAAAAAAGTGAACCCCATGGCGCTGAACCAGAACCAGGCGTTGACCGCACCGCGGCGCAGCGTGTCGATCGCGGGCGTGGCGAGCAGCGCCAGCGGGATGAGCAGCGGCAGCGCGTAGAGCTCGCGGCCGTGGGCCGAGGCGCTCAGCACGCCGAGAATGACCAGAAAACCGAGCAGCGGTAGCTGGATTGCGGGTTTGGCATAGCCCGTTGCGCGCGCGGCCCACAACGTCCATAGCGCGATCGGCAGTACCGGGAAAGCGTACCACGGCAGCAGAGTCAGGAATTGCGCGAATTCGGCGGCCGGCCCCAAGTGATTGTGACCGAGGAAACGGCCGAAGTTGTTGATCCACAGCCATTCGTCGAAAAGCTGCGGTGAAGTCTGGTAGAGCGCGACCGGCCAGATCAGCAGCCACGGCAGGCTGGCTGCGGCGGCGATGGCGAGGCTCAGCGCGTAACGGCGCGTGCGCCAAGCGCGGAACAGCAGCGGCAGCGCCACTGCCAGGATGCCGAGCACGCCCGGAGCGAGCAGACCTTTGGCCATGAAACCCAGCCCGACCCCGCTGCCGAGCCAGAATCCGCCCCATGCGGGCCGCCGCAAGCACAGCGCGAAGCCGTAGAGCGTGATCGCGAAGCCGCTGAGCAGCGCGACATCGGTGATGAGCTGATGGCTGCGCACCGTGAGGCCGAGACAGCCAAGCAGCAGCAGCACCGATAGCGCGCCATGATTTTTGCCGTGGAGTTCGCGGCCGGCGAGCCCGGTGAACACGAAAGCGAGTGTCATGTAAAAGCCGGTGGCGAGCCGTGCCGCGTCGTGCAGTGCGAGTGGCGGGGAGAACAGCCATGCCGCGGCCGCCGCGGTCAGATAGAAGACCGGCGGCTTTTCCATGAACGGCTCGCCGGCGAGCGTGGGCACGATCCACGAGCCGCCCTGCAGGATTTCGTAGACCAGGCCGAAGCTGTAGGCTTCGTCGGGTTTCCACGGATCGTGGCCGATCAGGCCCGGCAGTATCCAGGCAAGGCACAGCAGCGCGACGAGGACGGTGCGGGGCGCGGTCACGACAGGCGGGCGCGGCCGGACAAGGCGGCAGCACGCGATGGATTCGTTGTTGTAGTCATGCGGGCGAGGCCGATTATCGCATTTCGCGCGGGGCTTAAAAAGCTGTGGCGGGGATTCAGCGCGCGGCAAACATGCCGATGACCGCCGCGAGCATCGTCGCCGTCGCGCACCAGCCCAGAATGTTGAGCCTGCGGCTGACGACGAAAGGCCCCATGACCTCGGGGCGCGCGGCCATCAGCATCATCATGGCCATGATCGGCACGGCGATGACGCCATTGATCACCGCGCTCCAGAACAGCGCCTGGATGGGATGGACGGGGGTGAAATCCAGCAGCACGCCGCCCACGGTGGCGAGCGCGATGATGGCGTAGAACTCCTTTGCCTCGTACAGTTTCCGGTCGAGTCCCTGGTTCCAGCCGAAGCTGTCCGCCATCGCATAAGCCGCCGAGCCGGCCAGCACGGGCACGGCGAGCATGCCGGTGCCGATGATTCCCATACTGAACATGAAAAACGTCAGGTCGCCTGCCAGCGGCCGCAGCACTTCCGCAGCCTGGGCCGAGGTCTGGATTTCGGTAATTCCCGCCGCGTGTAGCGTGACCGCCGTGCTCAGGATGATGAAAAAGGCGATCAGGTTGGAAAAACCCATGCCGAGGTAGGTGTCGATTTTGATGCGCAGCAGATGCCGGCGCGCGATCTGCGGCGATTTGACCAGGGCCGCCCCGCGCGGATCCGCGCGCATTTCCTCGACTTCCTGGGACGCCTGCCAGAAAAAGAGGTAAGGGCTGATGGTGGTGCCGAACACCGCGACCACCACGGTAATGAAATCGGCATTGAACGAGAGGCTGGGCACGAGCGTGTGCTTCAACGCCTCGCCCCACGGCACGTGCACCATGAGCAGCACGGCGACGTAGGCGAGCAGCGAAAGCGTGAGCCACCGCAGCACGCGTACATAGCGCTGGTATGGCATGAAAACCTGCAGCAGGAGCGAAAGCGCGCCGAACACGATGGCATGGCCGTGTGCGCCACCGCCCGCGACCAGCCGCAGCGCGTCGCCCATCGCAGCGATGTCGGCCGCGATATTGATGGTGTTGGCGGTGACCAGCAACGATACGATCGAATACAGCAGCCAGCGCGGATAACGGTCGCGGATATTGGCGGTCAAGCCCTTCCCGGTCACGCGTCCGATGCGCGCGCTCACCATCTGGATGCCGACCATCAACGGATAGGTCAGCACCACGGTCCACAGCATGTTGAAGCCGAATTGCGCCCCGGCCTGAGAATAGGTGGCGATGCCACTGGGATCGTCGTCGGCGGCCCCGCTGATCAGTCCCGGGCCGAGCCGGCGTGAGGAGCGCTGAACGGTCTTCGCGATGTATTTGTGCACGCCGTTGCCGCGCCGGCTCATTCGACGATTTTCAACGCCTGCCCGGCGACCGGTTCGCCGGAAGGATACATGCCGTTGATGACCCGCAGATAGCCTGCGGCGTGCCTGCCGAGCGGCGAGCTGCGCGCGAGCTCGGCGAAAGTGAGCCCTTTGTTGGCGGTGATGACGCGCACTCTGAGCGGCCGTGCCAGCGCGCGTTCCTGGTCGGTGATGGCGTGGAAGCTCCTTTGCGCGGCGTCGATTTCCGGCAGATGGCGGCTCATGGCCGGGTTGTCCTGCGCCTGGGCGCCGATGGCGTAGGCGTTCTTGCCGAGGAATACGACGATGACGCGCGTCGGCTTGCCGCCGATACTGGTGCTGACGGCGGCAGCGGCCAGACCGTTGAGGGTGAGCGATGTGACTGCGGCGCCGAAGCCGACGCGCACCAGCTTGCGCAGCACCTCGGCGGGACTGCCTTGCGCAGGCCCCGCCATTCTGAGATCGATCAGCGCGTCGCCGCGCGGGCTCAAGGCGGTCACGTTCTGCGGCTGGTTTTTCACGCGCCAGCCCTGGGGAAAGCGCATCGCCAGGCCGAGCCCGGTGTGATAGAGCGTGTTGTTCCTGACGACGCCCTGCTCGGGGCTGTCGGCGAACACCATGCGGTCGATCATGCGCAGGAATTCCTCGCGCGCGGTGCGGGTTTGCGCCTGCTTGAAGCGCGCCGCTTCGCCCACCACCTGCTGCAGCCGGGTGTCGTTGTCCGGATGCGAAGCGAAGACGCCGTGATAGGCGCGCGGCGCGCGGCCTTCGGCTTTCGCCACTTCGGCGTCGAACAGCTCCTGGTTCTTGAGCACGCCGACCACTTGCACCATCGCCTGCGGATCGTAGCCGGTGCGCGCCAGATATTCGGCGCCCAGACGGTCGGCCTCGAGCTCGTGCTCGCGCCCGTAGCCCGAAAGCAGCGCGCTTCCCAGCAGATTGATCAGCGTGTCGCCGGCCTGGCTGCGTGCCTGCGGCACGAAAATCTGCAGGAGCGAGGCGCCAACCTGGGCCGCGGTCGCGGCGCTCATCTGCTGCACCGAGTGGCGCGCGGTGA
>JBKBXX010000110.1:0-10949 GCA_046313915.1 Burkholderiales bacterium
GCGAGTGTGTCGGCTCCGACGATCTTGCGTTCGAAACGGATGCCGCCCATTGCGCTCAGTTGAGGTACTCGAACAACGTGACAACCTTGGTGACGCCAGCCGTGGTGCGGGCAACGTCAGTAGCGGCTTCGGCCTCGGCCTGGGTCACCAGGCCCATCAAGTAGACCACGCCGGCTTCGGAGACGACCTTGATCTTGATGCCGGGCACGCGCTCGTCCCGCAGCATGCGCGCCTTGACCTTGGTGGTGAGCGCCACGTCGTTGGCATCCGACGTCAGCGAAGTCACGCCGGAAATCGCGAGCTCATTGAAAACCGTGCGCACGTCGGGAATGCCCTTGATGACATCGGTTGCCCGCGCGCGGGTATTTTCGTCCGGCACCTGGCCGGTGAGCAGCACCTGGCGGTTGTAGCTGGTGGCGGAGATGTTGTCGGTCTTGTGCGGAAAGGCTTCGCGCAAGCGGTTCATGGCGCGAATCTCGATTTCCTGGTCGCTGACATAGACCCCGGCGGTGCGACGGTCCAGTGCGACCGATGTGCCCACGGCGGCACCGCCGACCACGGCAGTTGCGCAGCCCTGAAGTTGCAGGACGGCAAGGCCGGCGAGGGCGAGGGGAATCAGTTTGGTCATTCTTCAACTCCTAGTAAGACGCTGTCCACCGCATCGCACAGGCAATGGATGGTCAGCAGATGGACTTCCTGGATGCGGGCCGTGGATTCGGCGGGCACGCACAGGAAGACGTCGGCTTCGGTCATTTGTTCCGCCAGCCGTCCGCCGCTGCGGCCAGTGAGTGCGACAACATTGATGCCGCGAGCATGCGCGGCTTCCACCGCCGCCAGTACGCTGGGTGAATTGCCGCTGGTGGAGATGGCCAGCAGCACATCGCCCGGCTGGCCCAGCGCCTTGACCTGCCGCGCAAAAACCTGCTCGTAAGCGTAGTCGTTGGCGATCGAGGTGAGCGTCGAGGTGTCGGTGGTAAGTGCAATGGCCGCCAGTCCTGGCCGCTCCTGCTCGAAACGGTTGATCATTTCCGACGAAAAATGCTGCGCGTCAGCCGCCGAACCGCCATTGCCGCAGGCAAGAATTTTGTTGCCCTGCGCCAGCGCATGGATCATCAGGCGCGCAGCCGATTCGATACGGGGCGCAAGCGCTTCGGCGGCGTCGAGCTTGGTCTGGGCAGAAGCCTGAAAGTGGCCGTGGATGCGATCAGTAAGCGGCATGGGCAGACGGCGTGGAGGAAACGCCCGATTATCCCATATCGTCAAAGGCGTTCCGCAACCAATCCGGTTGGGCGGCGTCGCGCATCGCCACCACGTCGAAACGGCAGGCGGGCAGGGTCTTCAGCGTGGCCAGATAAACGCGCGCCGCCGCCGCGAGCTTTTTCTGTTTCGCCGGCGTGACGCTGGCCGCACCGTCGCCGAAATCGCGGCGGTTGCGCAGGCGCACTTCCACGAACACCAGCGTTTCGCCATCGCGCATGATGAGATCGATTTCGCCGAAACGGCAGCGCCAGTTGCGCGCAACGGGAATCAAACCTTGTTTGCACAGCCAGCTTTCGGCGCGCGCTTCGGCGGTCTGGCCCAGCAGGGTTTTCAACATCTGCGACAATGGCGGGACATGAACGAATCGTCGCATCATACCCGCCTGCCGCCCGCGCTCTACGTTGTCGCCACGCCCATCGGCAACCTCGGCGACATCACCCTGCGGGCGCTCGACACGCTGAAGCAGGCCGACCGCGTCGCGGCGGAGGACACGCGCGTGTCGGGGCAACTGCTGGCGCATTTTGGCATCCAGAAATCGCTCGTGTCGATCCGTGAACACAACGAGCGCGAAGCCGCAGACAAGGTCGTCGCCTGGATCGATGCCGGCGAGGCCGTCGCTTATGTCTCGGACGCCGGCACCCCGGCCGTCTCCGACCCCGGCGCGCGTCTCGTCGCTGCGGTGCGGGCGGCGGGCCACACGGTCGTGCCGATTCCCGGTGCCGCCGCCGTGACGGCCGCGCTCTGCGCCGCAGGCGTCGCGCCCGGCCCCTGGCTGTTCTATGGTTTTCTTGCGCCCCGCGCCAGCGCACGCGAGGCCGAAATCCGTGCCCTGGCAAGCCTGCCCGCGGCGCTGGTGTTCTACGAAGCCCCGCATCGCATCGTCGAGACCGTGACGGCGCTGGCCGCGCTGCTGGGCGGACGCGAGCTCACGCTCGCGCGCGAGCTCACCAAAAAATTCGAGACGATCCACACTTTGCCGATCGGGGACGCTGCGAGCTGGCTGCAGGCCGACGCCAACCGCACGCGCGGCGAATTCGTCGTTGTCGTGCATCCGCCCGCTGCAGCGGAGGCCGCCGGCGACCCCGAGGCGCTGCGGGTGCTCGACATTCTCGCCGCGGCATTGCCGCCGACCCTCGCTGCCAAGCTCGCCGCTAAAATCACCGGCCGAACCAAGGCCGAGCTTTACCAGATGACGCTCAAAAAGCCATGACCGAAACGCTCACGATCACCCGTCCCGACGACTGGCACATCCATTTCCGCGACGGTGCCGCCATGCAGAGCGTGCTGCCCGATACCGCGCGCGTGTTCGGCCGCGCCATTGCCATGCCGAATCTGAAACCGCCGGTGACGACCACCGCGCTGGCGGGCGAATATCGTGCGCGGCTCCTGGCGGCGGTGCCGGCGGGCGTGACCTTCGAACCGCTGATGACCCTGTACCTCACCGACAACACCGCGCCCGGCGAGATCCGGCGCGCGAAGGCGAGTGGTTTCGTGCATGCGGTGAAATACTACCCGGCCGGCGCGACGACGAACTCGGACTCCGGTGTCACCGAACTTGCGCGCGCCTATCCGGCCATCGCGGCCATGGAGGAGACGGGCATGCCCCTGCTGTTGCATGGCGAAGTAGTCGATGCCGACATCGACGTGTTCGACCGCGAGGCGGTATTCATCGAACGGCATCTCTCGCGGCTGATGCGGGATTTTCCGCGTCTGAAGATCGTGCTCGAGCACATCACCACCCGGCAGGCCGCCGAGTTCGTGGCCAGCGCGCCGGCTAATGTTGCAGCGACGATCACCGCGCATCATCTGCTGTACAACCGCAATGCCATGTTCCGCGGGGGCATCCGGCCGCATTATTTCTGCCTGCCCATCCTCAAGCGCGAATCGCACCGGCAGGCGCTGGTGGCGGCAGCCATTTCGGGGAACCCGAAATTCTTCCTCGGCACCGATTCGGCACCGCACGCAGTGGGCGCGAAGGAGTCGTCATGCGGGTGTGCCGGCATCTACACGGCGCACGCGGCGATCGAACTGTACGCCGAAGTCTTCGAAGAAGCTGGCGCGCTGCACAGGCTGGAAGCCTTCGCCAGTTTTCACGGCGCGGATTTCTACGGCCTGCCGCGTCATGCCCATAGCCTCACCCTGCGTCGAGAAGAATGGACGGTGCCGCCAAGCCTGTCGCTGGGAAGCGAAAGCCTGATTCCGCTGCGAGCGGGTGAAGCAGTGCGCTGGCGCGTGGCTTGAGGGAATAAAAACGGCAGACCCGGTTGCGTCTGCCGTGGGTGGAAGCGAATCGGTGCTTCCAAGGGGCACGTGGCATCGCGCCACGCGGAGGAGCGCTCAGGGAAAGGCGGGAATGGTCGGTTCCACTCCCGAGTTGATGGCCTCGGGATGGTGCGAAGTCACCAGCGTCCGGATTTCGTCCGTGCGGCCTGAAGGCACATCCACTATCATCAGAACGTGCCCCGCCGCCAGCAGCGATTCGAAGCCTTTGAGTCGGGAATTCGGAATCGAGCTGGCAACCATGCTGGCCACCCAGGCGCCGAAAGCCGCGCCGATGAGGGCGGTCAGCAGGATGGTGACGAGCTGGAGGTCGATCCCGGCAGGCGGAAAAAACACCGCGACCAGCCCGGCCACGATCCCGATTCCACCGCCGATGGCGAGTCCGGTTTCCGCGCCGTGCACCACATCCGAAGATTGCAGGATGGAAGCTTCGTTGAGGCCGCTGAGCGCCACGCCCTCGCGGGCCATGACGTGGATGTGCCGGTCTTCGATGCGCGCAAGCAACAGTTCATCACGGATGCGGCGCGCGCTGGCAGTGTCCGGCACCGTGAAATACAGACGTCTTTTCATGACAGTCTCCTGACAGGGGCATGGATTGCCCCGGTCACTTCGGCTTAGCAAATCGCCGGGACGAGTCAAGCTGCATTTATACTGCGAGTGGAAAAGTTGGCCAGACAGCCGCTGCCGCGCAAGCGGGAGAGGAAAGTCCGGGCTCCACAGAGCGGGATGACGGCTAACGGCCGTACGCCGTGAGGCGAGGAACAGGGCCACAGAGACGAGTCTTTGCGGCAGCCGCGCAAGCGGCCGCGCCGCAAAGGGTGAAACGCGGTAACCTCCATCCGGAGCAACACCAAATAGGCGGACGTTGACGCTGCTCGCCGAGTCCGCGGGTAGGTGGCTTGAGCCGGCCAGCAATGGCCGGTCTAGAGGAATGGTTGTCCACGACAGAACCCGGCTTACCGGCCGACTTTTCCACTCACATTTAATTCAAAGACTTATATGCGTTATCTAAAACTCGACAAATAACTATCGCCTAAGCGTCAGTTTTTCCAGAAACTTATCCACAGATGCAAACCACCCCTAAGTCTTTGAGGCATAGGGGTTTTTTTACGTCCGCCGTATTGACCCCCCCAAAACTATCCCCTATAGTGGGTGCGGGTGGTGATTAGTGGGATTTTGTGGGAGACTGCGCCCATTCCACCGTGTCCAAAATAATCGAGAGGGGAGACATGTTTCGGGGCGTGGCGACGGTCAGTCTGGATAGCAAGAGCCGGCTCGTGGTGCCGGCGCGCTATCGCGACGCCCTCCTGGTCGAGGGCGGGGGGCGCGTCGTGGTCACGGCCGATCCCACCCGCTGTCTCCTGCTCTACGCCTTGGCCGAGTGGGAGCCCATCGAGAAAAAACTCAACAGCCTGTCCGATTTCGATCCGCGCACGCGAGGCCTCAAGCAGTTGCTGGTCGGCTACGCGCACGACACCGAAATGGACACGGCGGGCCGCATCCTGCTCCCGCCCATGCTGAAGAAATTTGCCGACTTCGATAAGAACGTCGTGATGGTGGGGCAGGGCAACAAGATCGAGTTGTGGAACGAGGCGCGCTGGGACGACAAGATCAACCAGGCGCTGGGGTTTGACGGGCGCGATGCGCTGCCGCCCGAACTGGAAGGATTTACCTTGTGAACGATACCGCCCATGTGCCGGTGCTGGCACAGGAGGCGGTGGCGGCGCTGGCGATCCAGCCAGAAGGTGTTTATGTGGACGCCACTTTCGGGCGCGGCGGCCATAGCCGGATGATATTGCAGCGGCTGACGGCAGGCGGACGGCTGATCGCGCTGGATCGCGATCCCGATGCCATCCGCGCCGGCGCGGCGCTGGACGATGCCCGGCTCACGCTGGTGAGGCGGACGTTTTCGAATTTGGGTGCAGTGCTCGACGAGTTGGGTGTGGCGCAGGTGAACGGAATTCTGCTGGATATCGGCGTGTCGTCGCCGCAACTGGACGATGCGGCACGTGGTTTCAGCTTTCGCGTCGATGCGCCGCTCGACATGCGCATGGACCCTGAATCAGGGCAGTCCGCGGCGGACTGGCTGGCGACGGCGACAGAGGGGGAGATCGGTGAAGTCATCCGCAGCTACGGGGAAGAGCGGTTTGCTCGATCGATTGCGCGCGCGATTGTGGCGGCACGGCAAGTCCGGGCGATCCGCACAACGGGGCAACTGGCGAACCTCATCGCGGCAACCGTCAAAAAGCGCGAGCCGGGGCAACACCCTGCCACGCGGAGCTTCCAGGCTCTACGGATTCATCTCAACCGCGAACTCGAAGAATTGAGCGCTGTGCTGCCGCAATGTGTCGACAGGCTGTTGCCCAATGGGCGTCTTGCCGTGATCAGTTTTCATTCGCTCGAAGACCGCATCGTCAAGCGCTTCATGCGCGACGAGGCGCTGGGCGAGCAGCCGCCGGCGCGGCTGCCGATTCCTGCCGCCCAGATCAGGCCCGGACGGCTGAGGCTCGTCGGCCGGGCGCAGCATGCAAGCGATGCGGAAGTGGCGGCCAATCCGCGTGCGCGCAGTGCCGTGTTGCGGGTGGCGGAGCGTTGCGCATGAGCCGCATCAATATCGTGCTTGCCCTGCTGCTGATCGCCTGCGCGCTCGCCGTCATCCAGGCCCAGCATCGCTCGCGTATCTATTTCATCGAACTGGAGCGCCTGAAGAAGGAGGCGCGTCTGCTCGATGAGCAATGGGGACAGCTGCAGCTCGAACAGAGCACCTGGGCCAACCCCGCGCGCGTGGATGCCGTGGCCCGTCAGCAGCTCGGCCTGCTCGCGCCGGCGCCGGATCGCATTCATGTAATTCCCGGGGTTGACGCACCGTGAACTATCACTCGCGCAAACTCCTCAAGCTGAATCTCGCGCCCTGGCGGCTTGCAACGGTTGCGGGGCTGCTGCTCGGCGGGCTGACGATGGTCGGTGCGCGCGCTTTTTATTTGCAGGGCCTCAACACCGATTACCTGCAGGGCAAGGGCGATGCCGTTGCCAATCGCAGCTTGACGTTGCCGGCGCAACGTGGCCAGGTGTCTGATCGCCACGGCCAGCTGCTGGCGATCAGCACCCCGGTCGAAACCCTGTGGGCGCGTCCGGCTGATCTCAGGCTGACGGACAGCCAGCGGGCGCAGCTTGCTGACGTTCTCGACATGCCGCTTGCCGTGCTCGACAAGCGTCTCGCGCATCGCACGCATGGTGAATTCAACGTCAAGCGGCCGCTTACTCCGGAGCAGGCGGCGAAGATTGCCGCGATGGGGGTGCCGGGTCTTGTCCTGCGGCGCGAGTTCCGCCGCTATTACCCGGCGGCCGAGGTGGCGGCGCATGTCGTGGGGTTTACGAATATCGACGACGTGGGTCAGGAAGGCGTCGAGCGCGCCTACCAGGACTGGCTTGCGGGGCGGGCCGGCGAGCGCCAGATCATGCGCGACCGCCGCGGCAATGTGATCCGCGACCGCGCGCCGATCAAGACCGCGCAGATGGGCGGCAACCTGGCGCTGGCGCTGGATCTGAAGATTCAGTACCTGGCGCATCGCGAGCTTGCCGCCGCCATTGCCAAGCACAAGGCCAAGGGCGGCAGCGTGGTGGTGCTCGACGCGAAAACCGGTGAAATCCTGGCGCTTGCCAACCAGCCCGACTTCAACCCCAACAACCGGCGCAATTACGAACCCGGGCCGATGCGCAACCGCGCGGTCATCGACACCTTCGAGCCGGGTTCGACCATCAAGCCTTTTGTGGCTGCCGCCGTGCTCGAACGTGGACTGTTCCGTCCCGACAGCGTGATCGACACGCCGGAAACCTATCGTGTTGCGACCAAACTCGTGCGTGACGTGCATCCGCACCCGCGGATGACGGTGACCGAAATCATCCAGAAATCGAGCAACGTCGGGGCGGTCAAGTTGGCGATGGCGTTGACGCCGCAACAGTACTGGGACGTGCTGCATCGTTCTGGCTTTGGCGAGCTGCCGGGCTCGGGCTTTCCCGGCGAAACCGCAGGCCGGTTGCGCGACGCCGCCACCTGGAAGCCGGTGGAGCACGCCACCATGGCCTACGGCTATGGCCTGTCGGTGAGTCTGTTGCAGTTGTCGCGCGCCTACATGGCCTTTGCCAACGATGGCGAGGTGATGCCGCTGTCCTTCCTCAAACGCGAACCGCAGGAAATCGTCGGTGAGCGGGTCTTCTCGCCGACGGTGGCGCGCGAAGTGCGCAGCATGATGGAAGCGGTCACGCAGGAAGGCGGTACCGGATTGCGCACCCGCGTGCCGGGGTATCGCGTCGCCGGCAAAACCGGCACGGCGCACAAACTGGTCGATGGCCGCTACGCAGCAGATCGTTACCTGTCTTCGTTTGTGGGGATGGCGCCAGCCTCTAATCCCCGCCTCATCGTCGGCGTGGTGATCGACGAGCCGTCGGACGGCGTGTACTACGGCGGCAGCGTGGCCGGCCCGGTGTTTGCCCAGGTCATGGCGGCCAGTCTGCGCCAGCTCGGACTGCCGCCCGACGCGCCGGAAACCGCCACCCACATGACTCGGCACGATGCACAGCCGGGAGGCGGCGCGTAATGGCGGGATCGGCTAAACGTCACTTGGCGTGCGCACCCGTCATCAATGAAACGGTGCCGCATATTCTGGAGCGTCTTGGCGTGCCGGTGTCCGAGCTGGTGAACGACAGCCGCAAAGCCGCGCCCGGTGCCGTGTTTGCCGCCTATCCCGGCGAGGCGCGGGACGGCCGCGATTTCATTCCGCAGGCGGTGGCGCAACGCATCGACGGCGTGTTGTGGGACGCCGACCGCTTTCAGTGGGACCCCGCCCTGCCGGTTCCCAACGCAGGGGTGGCCGGCCTGCGTTACCGCATTGGCGAAATCGCCGCCCACGTCTACGGCGAGCCCTCGCGTGCCATGCACATGGTCGGCGTGACCGGCACCAACGGCAAAACCTCGGTCGCGCACTGGACGGCGCAGAGCCTCACCCGGCTCGGACGCAAGACAGCCGTGATCGGCACCGTCGGCAACGGTTTTCCGGGCGCGCTGACTCCCACCCTGAACACCACGCCCGATGCCATCGCGCTGCAACAGCGTCTGGCGCACTACAGGCAGCAGGGCGCGGCCGCCTGCGCGATGGAGGTGTCTTCGCACGGGCTGGCGCAGGGGCGCGTCAACGGCAGCTGTTTCAACGTGGCCGTGCTCACCAATCTTTCCCGCGACCATCTCGATTACCACGGCAGTATGGAAAACTACGCTGCCGCCAAGGCGAGGCTGTTTGCCTGGCCCGGACTGGAAAGTGCCGTGCTCAATCTCGACGATGCCTTTGGCCGGCAACTCGAAGGCGAAATCCGCCATGCCCGCGTCGCGGGATATGGCTTTACGCGCGGAGCCGTGGTGGGTGAATCCTTGCGTCTCGGCCGCACCGGTCTTGCCATGAAAGTCCGCACCGACTGGGGGGACGCAGACATGGCTGCGCCGCTGCTCGGGCGATTCAATGCGGCCAACCTGCTTGCGGTTCTGGCCACGCTGCTCGTCTCGGGGGCCAGGCTGGACGAAGCCTGTGCGGCGCTTGCGCACGTGACCCCGCCGCCCGGCCGCATGCAAACCCTGGGCAGCGGCGTGCACCCGCTGGTCGTGATCGACTATGCCCATACGCCGGATGCGCTGGAAAAAGTGCTCGCCACGCTGCGCGAAAGTCTGCAGGGCGGCCGCCTGATCTGCGTGTTTGGCTGCGGCGGCAATCGCGACAAGGGCAAGCGTCCGCTGATGGGAGAGGTTGCGGCAAAAGGGGCCGACGAGGTCTGGGTCACCAGCGACAACCCGCGCCACGAAGACCCGGAAGTGATTATCGAAGCGGTTCTCGCCGGCGCGCGCCGCGTCGCTTCGAAGCAGGGGCTGCATGTGGAAACCGACCGCGCCCGCGCCATCTTCGAAGCCATCGGCGGTGCGCAACAGGGCGACCTTGTGCTCATTGCCGGGAAGGGCCACGAGGATTACCAGGAGATTGGCGACGAACGTTTGCCGTTTTCCGATGCGGCGGTAGCCAGAAAGGCACTGGCTGCATGGACCTGAAACTGTCCGCAGTCGCAGCCATGCTGGGCGTCCCGTTTGCCGGGCGTGACGCGCCCGTGCTGCGCGTTTCCACCGACAGCCGCAACATTCTGCCGGGCGATCTCTTCATTGCCCTGCGCGGCGAAAAATTCGATGGCGGCGCGTATGCCGAAGACGCGCTCCGGCAGGGCGCGGCAGGCGCGGTGCTCGATCGCGCCCAGGCTCCGGGTGTGACGCAGGCCATCCGTGTCGACGACACCCGGCTGGCGCTGGGGCGGCTGGCTGCTGCCTGGCGGGCGCGCTTCGATCTGCCTGTGGTAGGGCTCACCGGCAGCAACGGCAAGACCACGGTGAAGGAAATGCTCGCTGCCATCCTCTGCGTGGAAACCGGCGACCCCGCGGCGGTGCTTGCCACGGAAGGCAATCTCAACAACGATGTCGGCGTGCCGCAGATGCTGCTGCGGCTGCGGCCGCAGCATCGCTTTGCCGTGTTCGAAATGGGCATGAACCATGCCGGCGAGATCGACTACCTGACCCGGCTGGCCCGTCCCGACGTGGCGCTGGTGAACAACGCGCTCACCGCGCACATCGGCAATCTGGGCTCGGTCGAGGCCATCGCGCGCGCCAAGGGCGAAATCTTCAACGGCCTGTCGGATGCCGGTATTGCCGTCATCAATGCAGACGATCCCCACGCCCCGCTCTGGCGCAAGGCCAATGCGCATCGCGTCGTGGTCGATTTTGGCCAGCACGCCGATGCGCGGGTGCGTGGCGAAATCGAAACGCAGACATTCGGCTCGCGGCTTGTCATCCATTTGCCCAATGCCAGGCTGGATATCGATCTGGCCATGCCCGGCGCGCACAACGCAATGAACGCGCTGGCCGCCGCCGCGCTGGCGTTCACGCTCGATGTCGATCTTCGCAGCATAGTCGATGGCCTCACCGCGTTCACCGGGGTGAAAGGCCGTCTGCAACGCAAGCCGGCCCTGCGCGGCAGCACCCTCATCGACGATACCTACAACGCCAATCCCGATTCGGTGAAAGCGGCGCTGGCCGTACTCGCCGCCCAGCCCGGCAGGAAAATTCTCGTGCTGGGCGACATGGGCGAACTGGGTCAGGAAGCCGCCGCCATGCACGCACAGATCGGCGCGGCCGCACGCCAAGCGGGCATCGACCGGCTGCTTGCGCTGGGCGAACTGACGAAAGAAACCGTCGGCGCGTTCGGACACGGGGCCACGCACTTCGAACGCATCGAAGCCTTGCTGGCTGAACTGGAAACCGCGCTGGACGCCGACACCACCGTGCTGGTGAAGGGGTCGCGCTTCATGAAGATGGAACGTGT
>JBKBXX010000111.1:0-10811 GCA_046313915.1 Burkholderiales bacterium
GTTCATCATGGCGGTCATGGCCGGTCGCGTGGTGCCGATGTTCACCAACAATGCGCTGCCGCAAGCCGGCGCACGCCGCGTGCCGGCGCTCGAGCGCGCAGCGCTCGGCGTGGTGCTGGCGCTGCTCACCGCCGACCTTGCGGGCCAGAGCGGGCTTGCCGCCGCGCTCGCGGCCGCCGCCGCACCCGTCCACGCTGCAAGGCTCGCGCTGTGGTCGCCGCTCAAAACACGCCGCGAGCCGCTGTTGTGGATACTGCACGCTTCCTACGCCTGGATCGTCGTGCATCTCGCGCTGCGCGCGGCAGCCGGTTTCGACTGGATCGCGCCGAATCTCGCAACCCATGCGCTCACCATCGGCGCCATCGGCGGGCTGACGCTCGGCATGATGACGCGCTCGGCGCTCGGCCACACGGCGCGGCCGCTCGTCGCCGGCCGTGCCGAAACCGCGTGTTACACCCTGATCCAGATCGCGGCCGCTGCCCGCGTGCTGCTGCCGATCGCCTGGCCCGCCGCCTACATGGCGGGGGTCGCGCTGTCCGGCGCATTGTGGTCGGCAGCCTTCACTCTGTTCACTTTCGCCTACTGGCCGGTGCTGACGCGGCCGCGCCTCGACGGCCGTCCGGGCTGAACGCCGACGGCGCTCAATGCACCACGATCAACGGGCAGCCGATCGCTGCCGTCAGGGCTTCGACTTCGGATTCGATTTCCTGCACCCCGTCCCCCGGCCAGAACAGCGCCTCCAGGCGAGCGCCGGCGAGCGCCTGGGCGATGCTCGCCGGCGCGAGATCGCGCACGGGCATAAGGCGGGCGGCGGCACCGCGCTCGCCGAGCCAATCTTCCGCGAGCAACAACAGTTCCTTTTCCTGCGCGCCACCCCGTGCGTGTAGCAGCAGCAGGTCGGCGGCGTTCGCCTGCGCGAGCCGGTGCGCGGCCGCAAGCACCCGCAGCGCGCCCGGCCCCGGATGTAGCGCGGCGGCCACCGGCTGCGCGCGGCGCGGTCTCGCTCCCGGCAATATCCCCGCCAGCGCGCTGCGCATGGCACCGGTCAACGCGGTGTGCGCCAGCGTGCGCACCGCAGCGCCCGTCAATACCACCAGATCGCCTTTGCCGGCCGCCTGCAGCAAGACCCGCGCCGGCCGCCCGCGCACCATTTCGAATGTCCAGTCGAGCTGCGCCGCTGCGGTGATCTCGGCCAGCACGCCCCGCAACTCGGCAGCCTGGCGTTTCAGCGCCCGCTCGATGTCGGACACGCCCAGACGGCGCATGGTGCTGGAAGCCATCCCGATTTCGATCGCGAATGGCAGCTCGGCGAGACGCAGCAGATTGATGTCTTCGACGAAAAGGGTCGCGAGTTCCGCGTCACCCGATCGCGCCAGCCGGGCCGCCACCGCGAGCAGCAGCGGGTCCGGCGCGGCCGGGCCCACCGCGACGATCACCCGCGAACGGACGGTGTGCGTCGCACCGCTCATTGCGAACCTTTCGCGGGGCGGCCGCCCTGCTTTTTGCCCGTGACGTAGGCCACCCGCAGCTCCGCGAACTGCCGCAAGCGGCGCGCGACGCGCCCGTTGACGCTGTCGGCGGGCCATTCGCCCGCAGCATCGGCCACGCCCGCCTCGACGCCGGTGAGCAGCTCGACGGCTTCGTCGACGGTGCTGACGGCATGGATGTGGAATTTGCCTTCGGCCACCGCCTGCACCACGTCCTCGCGCAGCATCAGGTGCTCGATGTTGGCCGACGGGATCACCACCCCCTGCTCGCCGCTGAGTCCGCGCGCCTTGCAGATGTCGAAAAAACCTTCGATCTTTTCATTGACGCCACCGATCGCCTGCACCTGCCCGAGCTGGTTCACCGAACCGGTCACGGCCAGCGACTGCCTGATCGGCAGCTCCGCGAGCGACGACATCAGCGCCGCCAGCTCGGCCACCGAAGCGCTGTCGCCATCGACCGTGCCGTAAGTCTGCTCGAACACCAGACTCGCGGACAGCGAATGCAACCGCCTGGTGGAAAAGCGCGCGGCCAGGAAAGCCGACAGGATCAGCACCCCTTTGGAGTGGATGGCGCCGCCCAGCTCGACTTCGCGCTGCACGTCGATGACATTGCCGTCGCCCAGGCGCGTGGTCGCCGTGATGCGGGTCGGCTCGCCGAAAGTGAAGTTGCCGAGCTCGAACACCGACAGACCGTTCACCTGCCCGACCCGCGCGCCCGCGGTGTCGATCATGATGGTGCCGCGCAGTATCGTCTCCTGCAGTCTGGCACGCAGCCGGTCGGCACGCGCGAGCTGGGCGTCGATCGCCTGCTGCACGTGTTTGGCGAGCACGTGCAGCGCGCCTGCGCGGCGCGCGTAAAAATCGGCTTCGCTCAGCAGATCGGTGCATTCCTGGACATTGGTCGAGAGTTTCTTCGCATCGCTCACGCGGCGCCCGCCATGCTCGATGACGCGGGCGACCGCGCCGCGCTCGAACGGCAGCATGCCGCCGCGGCGTGCGATGGTGGCGATCAGACGCGCGTAGAGATCGTGAATTTCGGCGCTGCGCTCGACTTCCTCCTCGAAATCGGCGACGACCTTGAACAATTCGCGGAAATCGGGATCCCATGCGTGCAGCAGGTAGTACCACATGCGCTCGCCGAACAGCACGACCTTCAGATCGAGCGGAATCGGCTCGGGCTCGAGCGATACGGTCGAAACCAGGCTGTACATCTGGGCGAGCGACTCGATGCGGATCTCGCGGGTCGACAGCGCACGCTTCAGCGCATCCCACGCGAACGGCTGGGTGAGCAGCTTGTAGACATCGAGCATCAGATAGCCGCCGTTGGCGCGGTGCAGCGCACCGGGCTTGATCAGCGAAAAATCGGTGACCAGCGTCCCGAATTGTGCGATATGCTCGATGCGCCCCAGCAGATTCTGGTAATTCGGATTGTCCTCGAAGACCACGGCGGCGCCGTTGGTTTCGCTGCGGTCGACGATGACGTTGACCAGGTAGCGCCGGAACGAAGGCGGCTCCGCCACCGGCATCCCGAAAGGCCCCACAACGCCTTCCTCCTTGCGGCGGAAATCGTCAACGTTGTCGATCACATCCTGCTTTACCGCTTCCAGGTATTTCAACACCTTGTCGAGGCCGGTGTAACGTTCCTTGAGCTCCTCGACCAGATTGCCGACCGCAAACAGCGTCACTTCGCGATTGAGCTCGCGCACCTTGTCGCGGTGTTCGCGCCGCCATTGCCGCATCTGGCGGAAAATGCGCTCGAGCCGGGTGCGCAGCTCGCCCATGTCGCGCTCGAGCCGCTGCTGCTCGTCTTCCGGCAGCCTGGCGTAATCCTCGGCACTGATGACTTCACCATCTTTGAGCGGCGCGAGCGAAAATCCGGTCGGCGTGCGCAGCAGACCGATGTTGCGGCTCGCGGCGTCCTTGCCCAGCTCGGTGAGGGCATTTTCCTGCCGCTCGTTGAATTCGGCGTCGATCTGTTCGATTCGTGTCCGGTATTCGTCGCTTTCGAATACCGCCGGGATCGCCGAGCCCAGTTCCTCGACCAGCTGCTGCATGTCCTCTCGCAATTGTCGGCCGCGTCCCGCGGGAAGCGACAAGGCCACCGGTTTGTGCGGCTGCTCGAAATTGTTGACGTAAACCCAGTCGAGCAGCGGCGGCGCGAGGCGCTCCCCTTGTTCTATGTGCCGGCGCACCAGCGTGCGTTTTCCCGAACCCGCCGGCCCCATCACGAACAGGTTGTAGCCGTGGCGCGCGATGCCCAGCCCGAACTCGACGGCACCACGGGCGCGCTGTTGTCCGATCTCGCCGTCGAAATCAGGCAGTTCTGCGGTGGTCTCGAATTTGAATTGCGCGGGATCGCAGCGGTGATACAGCACCGACGGTCCCAGTTTTTGCGGCTTACCCATGAGTGTTCGCAGTCCTTGTCCTTGTGCAATCATGACGTACGGCGCCGGGATTCGGAAACCCCGCCGCGGCGACGTTCCGCGGAAACACCGGAGCCCAGCATAGCACGTTGATAATCAAAGGATATTTGAGCAACCGGGCCGTTCTTTCGTTCAGGTTAGCGGCTTCGGCGCCACGCGACATTGATCCCGGTCAAATCCGTCGCCCTTCGCCGTGATTAAATTTCAGGCAGGATCGCTGTGTCCCGGGGGGTGCGAAATGAGCGCCAAACAACTGCTGTTTCATGACGACGCCCACGCCAGGATCATCGCCGGCATCAACGTGCTCGCGCAAGCCGTCAGGATAACGCTGGGGCCGAAAGCGCGCACCGTAGTGCTGGAACGCGCTTTCGGCGCGCCCACCATCATCAACTCGGGCGTGGTGGTCGCGAGGGAAATCGAGCTCGCGGATCCATTCGAGAACATGGGCGTGCAGATGGTGAAGGAGGTGGCGAGCAAGACTTCGGATGTCGCCGGCGACGGCACCACCACCGCGATGGTGCTCGCCCATGGCATCGTCGCCGAGGGCATGAAACGTGTCGCCGCCGGAATGAATCCGATGGACCTGAAGCGCGGGATCGACCAGGCCGCCGCCGCGCTGGTCGTCGAACTGCAACATCTCGCCAAACCGTGCAGCACCCGCACCGAAATCGCGCAGGTGGCAACGATTTCCGCCAATTCGGACCGTGCGATCGGCGAGCTCATCGCAAACGCCATGGAAAAAGTCGGCAGGGAAGGCGTCATCACCGTCGAGGAAGCGTCGGGGCTGGCGAACGAGCTGGAAATCGTCGAGGGCATGCAGTTTGACCGCGGTTTTCTTTCGCCTTACTTCATCACCGATCCCGAAAAACAGCGCGTAGTGCTGGAAGACGCCTGCGTGCTGATCCACGACAAGAAAATTTCGTCGATCACCGAGCTGCTGCCGGTGCTCGAGGAAGTGGCCAAGGCCGGCAAGCCGCTGCTCATCATCGCCGAGGAAGTCGAAGGCGAAGCGCTGGCGACGCTGGTCGTCAACACCCTGCGCGGCGTGGTCAGGACCTGCGCGGTGAAAGCGCCTGAATTTGGCGAGCGCCGCAAAGCCGTGCTCGAGGACATCGCGATTCTCACCGGTGGACGCGTCGTCACCGAAGAAGCCGGCCTCGCGCTGGAGCGCGCCGGCAGCGGCGAGTTCGGCCATGCGAGGCGCATCGAAATCGACAAGGACAGCACGACCATCGTCGGCGGCGGCGGTGACCCCGCCAGGATCGCGGCGCGCGTGGCCGAAATCCGCCAGCAGCTCAAGGACGCCACCAGCGATTACGACAGGCAGAAGCTTCAGGAACGCGCGGCCAAGCTCGCCGGCGGAGTGGCGGTGGTGAAAGTCGGCGCCGCCACCGAAACCGAAATGAAGGAAAAGAAAACGCGAGTCGAGGACGCGGTGCACGCCACCCACGCCGCGGTCGAAGAAGGCATCCTGCCGGGCGGCGGCGTGGCGCTGCTGCGCGCGCGTGCGCAACTCGCCAGTCTGCGCGGGAGCAATCCCGACCAGGATGCCGGCATCGGAATCGTGCTGCGCGCGCTCGAAGAGCCGCTGCGCCAGATCGTCGCCAACGCCGGCGAAGAGCCTTCGGTGGTACTCGACCGCGTGCTCGAAGGCAAAGACAACTTCGGTTTCAATGCACTCACCAACGAGTACGGCGACCTCGTCGCAATGGGTGTGCTCGATCCGTGCAAGGTCACGCGCACCGCGCTGCAGAACGCGGTCTCGATCGCAGGCCTGATCCTGACCACCGACTGCATGATCGCCCGATTGCCCGGCAAGCCGGATTTTGCCGGGGCGGAAAGCGGGGAAGACTGAAACACGGGCGCCACGACGCGAGCGCGGCCGTCGCCCGCGCCCGCTGCTAGGTCTTCAGCGGCTTATAGCGGATGCGGTGCGGCCTCGCGCCTTCCTCGCCCAGGCGCTTCTTCTTGTCGGCTTCGTACTCCTGATAATTGCCGTTGAAGAACGTCACCCTGGAATCGCCTTCGAAGGCGAGAATGTGGGTGGCAATGCGGTCGAGGAACCAGCGGTCGTGCGAGATCACCAACACGGTGCCAGCAAATTCGAGCAGCGCGTCTTCCAGCGCGCGCAGCGTCTCGACGTCGAGGTCGTTCGACGGCTCGTCGAGCAGCAGCACGTTGCCGCCCGAAATCAGCGTCTTGGCGAGATGCAGCCGGCCGCGCTCGCCGCCCGAGAGATTGCCGATTTTCTTGCCCTGGTCGGTGCCCTTGAAGTTGAAACGGCCGAGGTAAGCGCGCGCAGGCATTTCGAATTTGCCGACCTTGAGGATGTCGGTGCCGCCGGAAACGAAATCGAACACGGTCTGATCGTCGGCCAGCGTCTCGCGCGACTGATCGACGTGCGCGAGCCTGACCGTAGCACCGATCACCACTTCGCCGCTGTCGGGTTTCTCCCTGCCCACGATCATGCGGAACAGCGTCGATTTGCCGGCGCCGTTGGGGCCGATGATGCCGACAATCGCGCCCGGCGGGATGCTGAGCGAAAGATCGTCGATCAGCAGGCGCTCACCGTAGCCTTTGCTCACGTGCCTGAGTTCGATCACCTGGTCGCCGAGCCGGTCGGCGACGGGGATGAAAATCTCCTGGGTCTCGTTGCGCTTCTGGTATTCGTACGAATTGAGTTCCTCGAAGCGCGCAAGCCGCGCCTTGGCCTTGGCCTGGCGGCCTTTGGGATTCTGGCGCACCCATTCGAGCTCTTTCTTGATCGTGCGCTGGCGCGCCGATTCGGCGGCTTCTTCCTGCTTCAACCGCTCCTCTTTCTGTTCCAGCCACGACGAATAGTTGCCTTCCCACGGAATGCCGTGGCCGCGGTCGAGCTCGAGTATCCACTGCGCCGCATTGTCGAGGAAATAGCGGTCGTGGGTCACCGCCACCACGGTGCCGGGGAATTTCTGCAGGAACTGCTCGAGCCACTCCACGCTTTCGGCGTCGAGGTGGTTGGTCGGCTCGTCGAGCAGCAGCATGTCGGGTTTGGACAGGAGCAGGCGGCACAGCGCCACGCGGCGCTTCTCACCGCCCGAGAGCGGTCCGATTTTCGCTTCCCACGGCGGCAGCCGCAGCGCGTCGGCGGCGATTTCCAGCCGATGATCGACGTCGGCTCCGGCCGTGGCCAGGATCGCCTCGTACTTGGCCTGCTCGGCGGCGAGTTTGTCGAAATCGGCGCCTTCCTCGGCGTACGCCGCATAAACTTCATCGAGTTTTTGTTTCGCCTCAAAGACTTCGCCCAGCCCTTCCTCGACCGTTTCGCGCACGGTCTGGTCCGGATCGAGCTGCGGTTCCTGCGGCAGGAAACCGACGCGCATGTTGGGCATGGGGATCGCTTCGCCGTCGAAATTGGTATCCACGCCCGCCATGATCTTGAGCAGGCTGGATTTGCCCGCGCCGTTCAAGCCCAGCACCCCGATCTTGGCGCCCGGGAAAAAGGAAAGCGAAATGTCCTTGAGAATGATGCGCTTCGGCGGCACGACCTTGCCGACGCGGCGCATGGTGTAAACGTATTGAGCCATGATTGTCTGCGGATGTGAAACGCGCAATCATAGCGGAATGCGCGGCAGCGTGCAGGCCGCGCGGGAATTTGTGCGCGCAATCGGCGCGGCAGCGGTTGCCATCGCCGGCCGCAGCCGCAGGGCAACGCGAGCCGGCGCGCACCGTCCCGGGGAAGAACGGCACACGCCGGCCGCAGCGGCTTATCTGCGGCTCGCGATTTCCATCGAATGACGCAGGCCGGCCGTCCGGTCGGTCCACTCGAGGTAGGGAGGCAGCTCGCCCAGGCCGCTGTCGAGCTTCTCGCCGGGAACCCGGCTGGCATCGGCGACGAGGTGTTTGATTTCGGGATGTTTCGCCCACTGGCTGTAGTGCGGCAGCTCGCCCAGGCCGTTGTCGAGCTTTTCACCGGGAACACTGGCGGCGAGCGTGGCAAACTTGCGCAGCTCGGCGTGCTTTGCCCACCGGCTGTAGTGCGGAAGCTTGCCCAAGCCGCTGTCGAGCTTTTCGCCCGCAACGTGGTGTTGCTTGCCGCGCGCGGCGGCCTCTTTGCCTCCGGCAAAGGAAACGGAAGCGGACAATGCGAAAACGGCGGCGAGCACAGCGATATGCAACTTGTTCTTGGTCATGATATTTTTCCCCTCATCCATGGTTGAAGATACGGCATTCCAGGCAAAACCGCGCCTACGGTGTCCAAGCGGAAGGCCAACCGTGACTTATTTAACGACTCGACCAAAAATTACTTTAGCCCTGTCGTCGAAGGGAAAATCTGCAGACCTCGAGGTCAATCGTCTATTGACGGCACAGCGGGGAATTTCTTTAACCGGGCGTGCGTCATCGGCGATGAAACAAAAAAAACGAATGGGCGGATCGCGCCTTCAGTCCATGATCAGGGCGGCGCGGCCGGTGATCAGCCCTCGGTCGAGCCGCTGGTGGATCGCCTCGGCCTGCGTGAAAGGCACTTTCTCGGTCACCAGCGGCCACACTTCGCCGCGCGCCACCAGATCGAGCGCATCGAGCACTTCCTGGCGCGTCGCGTAGCGGCTGCCGATCAATTCCAGTTCCTTCTGCAGCATGGCGCGCGGATCGGCCGCAAAGGGCTCGCCGTGACCGCCCAGCACCACCAGCCGGCCGCCGCGGCCCAGCGACTGCTGTGCGGCTTCCAGCGTGTCCTTGCTGCACACGAAATCGATGGCGACATCGACGCCTTTGCCGGCGGTGAATTCGAGCAATTGCTCGGCCACCCCGCCCGCCGAGGCATCGACCGTGACATCGGCGCCCGACTTGCGGCAGGCCTCGAACTTTGGCGCCATGGCGTCGACCGCGATCACTTTGCGTGCGCGCGCGAAGCGCGCGAGCATCAGCATGTGCACGCCCAGCCCCCCGCCCGCGCCGAACACCGCCACCGTGTCGTGGGGCGTCACGCGAGCGCGCCGGATCACTTTCACCGGCGTGGCGATGGCGTCGCAGATCACACCCCATTCCGCGGCGTGTTTTTTCCAGTCCACGCCCGGCGGCAGCTTGATGAAGTTGTGCTGGGGCAGCTTGATGTATTCGGCGTAGCCACCGTCGCATTCGCGCCCGACGTAGCCGCCGAAGTTCTCGCACAGCGTCGCGCGGTTGATGCGGCACCAGTAACAGTGCCCGCAGGTGAGATAGAAGTATGCGGTAACGGCATCACCGGTCCTGAGCCCGCTCACGCCCGCGCCAGTGGCGACGATCTCGCCGGTGATTTCATGGCCGAGGATGCGCGGATAATCGAGCTTCAGGCGTCCGGCGCGCGCGTGGTGGACGGTGAGCCCCGCACCGCAGGCATACACTTTGGCGACGGCTTCGCCCGGACCCGGCAGCGGATCGGGGATGGTTTCGAGCGTCAGCGGCGTGTTCGCCGCCTTGAGCAGCATCGCTTTCATGGCCAGTCCTTCCTGCCACGCATCTTACACCAGCAGTTGCCTTTCCCTCTCCCCTGCAAGCGGGAGAGGGGATAGGGCAAGGGGGGTCAGCGCGAACAGGCAGGCGCGTCGGCAACGGGCGCGTCGGCGCCCTCGGTCTGCGCCGGATCGAAACCGGCCTCGCGCAGGTACAGCGCGAGCATCGCATCCATGCCTTGCGCATGCAGCGGGAACCATTCGGCGAGCGCTGCAGCGAGCGCATTCCCGTAGTGCAGCTCGCCCGCGGCAACGCGGTTACGCACTTCGCGCACCACGTCCAGGATGCCGTCGTGCTCGGTCTTGTGGCAGCCGAGCGGCGGAAAATCGGTCGCTGTCATCCACTGCTCTTCCTGCGCGAAATGCCGCTCGGTGTGCGCAAGAAAAGCATCCACGCTCGCCAGCATCTCGCTTGCGGATGCATCGCCCATCTCGTTGAGCAGCGCGACGAACTCGCGGTGCGTGTCGTCCATTACCGCCGACTGCAATTCGAGTTCTGCGCTCCATTCCAGTACCGTCATGTCCTGTTCCGGAAAAAAATTCAAGGTGTAGTTTACTACCCCCGGCCCTGGCATTCCCGCGCGGCGAACGCCTCATCCGCCTGGAGCGCGCTTTCGCGCCCGGAAAAGCGCGTTTAAGCCCCCAAAACCGGCCCATGCTACGAGATAAATAAGAAAAATCAAAGCATTGCGAAGGTCCGACCCGCCACATGCACATTGAACGGCCGGACGCGGCCGACAGGCAGCTTTTGCGGCGGCGCGCCGCAGTTTCATAGGGCCCCGCACCCCCTTGCCAATGTCATGGCACAGGCATAGATTGGTTTTGCCACCATTTTCCGGGAGGGATACATGGCCACCACGCTGACTCTGCTCGTCAATGGCAAATCTCACAAGGTTCGCGTCGACGACCCCCAAATGCCGCTGCTCTACGCCTTGCGCAACGACCTCGATCTGCATGGACCGCGCTTCGGTTGCGGGCTGTCCCAGTGCGGCGCCTGCACCGTGCACGTCGACGGCAAGGCAATACGTTCCTGCAGCTTTCCGGTAACGCAGGCCGCAGGCAAGAAAATCGTGACGCTCGAAGGTCTCGGCACGCCGCAAAAGCCGCACCCGCTGCAGAAAGCCTTCATCGAAGAGCAGGCAGTGCAGTGCGGCTACTGCGTCAATGGCATGATCATGCAGGCCGCGGCTTTTCTGAAAACCAACCGGCATCCGACCGAAGCTGAAATCAAACAGGCGCTTGCCGACAACCTGTGCCGTTGCGGCACCCATGTCCGCATCGTGCGCGCAGTGAAGCGCGCTTCCGAAACGATGGCATAAAGGAGGATCGACCGTGCTACAGGAAAAAATTTCCCGCCGTGACTTTCTCAAAACGTCCGGCGCGCTTGTCGTTACTTTCAGCACCGCCCATCCGTTTGCCGAAGCGGCAAC
>JBKBXX010000112.1:0-10800 GCA_046313915.1 Burkholderiales bacterium
GCCTGTCGGCGTGGTTCCAGTGCGAATCCTCGGCCGATATCCGCGGCCAGAACCAGGACGGCTGGTGCTCGCGCAACAGCGCGGTCGGTTTCAAAGGCGGTTTCGGTAACGTTTATATCGGCAGGTGGGATACGCCGTACAAGCGCGCGCACGTGGGCGACACCACCGGCGCGGAAGACACCGGTCTGTTCGGCACCGCGTTCGTGCTGGCGGGTTCCTCGACCGGCACTGAAGGTGGCGCGAGCCGCCACATCTGGAAACGCCGCCAATCGAGCATGATTTCCTACGATTCGCCGAGCCTGAACGGCTTCCAGGTGTCGGCCGGTTACAGCACCGCCAACTCGGCGACCGCCGCGACGACCGCCACCACCAGCGCCAAACCGCGCGTGGTGTCGCTGGCCGCGATCTACAAGAACGGCCCGCTCGCGATCGGCGCGGGCTACGAACGTCACAACGAGTTCGGCGCGACCGGCGGCAGCACCGACGACCGTGGCTGGGTGCTGAGCGCAACCTATACCTTCGGCAACGTCAAGGTCGGCGGCGTCTACACCGAGCAGCGCTACGATGTGACCTCGACCACCGATGCCAAGAAGAAAGCATGGGGCCTCGGCGTCGACTGGAAGATCTCCGGCCCGCACGGCCTGGCGGCGAACTACACCCGTGCCGACGACATCAGCGGCACGGCTACCAGCGCCATCAACACTGCGACGGTCCCGGCACCCGGCGCGTCCACCGGCGCCAAGCTGTATCAGATCGCTTATACGCACGCTTTCTCCAAGCGTACCAGCGGTAAGTTCGGCTATGTCAAGCTCGACAACGACACCAATGCCCGTTATGCTTTGGGCGGCACCAGCGTAGCGGCGGCCGGCAACAACCAGAGCGCGTGGGTCATGCTGCTGAAGCACAACTTCTAAAGCTGTTTTTCTCGGTAAAACGGGCGCTCCGGCGCCCGTTTTTTTTGCTCGGCAGCGCTTCGCAGCGCGCGGCCCATGTTTTTTTCTCAGCGCGTCCCGTCGTTTTCCAGCAGCGAAAGATAGAGCCGTTCCAGATCGCGGGCGAAGGCCGCGGCGTCGTAGAGCGGCGCCTCCGTTTTGACGGCGGCGAGCTTGGTTCGGATAGCCGCGGCAAAGGTGGTGTCTATGGCGTAGCGGTACGCGAGTTCTTCGTACTCGGGCAGCGAGTGGGTGATGAGTTCCGGCAGGCCGCACGCGGTGAGGATGCTGCCCGAGACGCGCGCGGCAAAGGTGTCGCCGCACAGCGCGACGAGCGGGCAGCCGAGCCACAGCGCATCGCTCGCGGTGGTGTGCGAGGTATAGGGAAAGGTGTCGAGCGCGAGATCAGCGACGCGGTAACGCGCGAGGTGCTGCGCGAGCGGCAGCCGGAGCGAGAACACCAGCCGTTGCGGCGCGATGCCGTGCGACTGCGCGGCATCGCGGAGATTTTTCGTCGCCCACGGATTGTCTTCGGCGAGCCACAGCACGCTGTGCGGCACGCGCCGCAGCAGGTTCATCCAGACGGCAAAAACCTCGGGCGTGATTTTGACGGTCTGGTTGAAGCAGCAGAACACGAATCCGTCGTCGGGCAGGCCGTATTGGCCGCGGGCAAGCGGCTCGATCACTGGCCGGCTGCGATCGTTGCACTGCCAGCAGTGCGCCAGACGCAGGATTTTCTCGGAATACGCCGATTCGCTGTCCGGCGGCACGATGAAGCCGTCGGTGATCAGGTAGTCGATGAAGTCGGCGCCCATGGTTCCCGGATAACCCAGCCAGTTGATCTGGATCGCACAGGGACGGCGGGCGAGAATCGCGGTGCGCGCGCCCAGCGTGTAGCCCTTGAGGTCGACCAGGATGTCGGGCGCGTCGCCGCGGATGCGGTCCACGACGATATCGTCGGGATCCCACGCGACGTCGATGAAATGCTCGCAAGCCTGGCGCAGCCGGGCGCGCATCGCGCTGTGGTCTTCCGGACCGTAGGAGTAGGCAAAGATCTCGAAGCGGCTGCGGTCGTGCCGTTCCAGCACGCCGGCGAGCAGATGCGCGGTGGCGTGCTCGTGAAAGTCTGACGAGAGATAACCGATGCGGATCCGCCGCTGCGCTGCGCGAGGCGGCGTGCGCGGCGCGTGCGCCGTGGGCGGGTAATGGGCGTGCGCCCAGCGCCGCGTGTAGGAGAGCTGCTGCTCTGCCGTGGTGGCTTCGGTGAGCAACCAGAACGGGCTGCCGAGATCGGTGCTGTGCTCGAGGCGCCGTTGCATTTCGTGCCATGCTGCGCGCCATTTTTCCCAGTCGCAGGTGCGTTGCAGCTGATGGGTGAGCATGCCGAGCAGGCTGCTCGCGCCGGTGCGCTGAAAGCCTGTTTCGAGCACGGCAATGGCACGGTCGGCTTCCTTGCGCACGATATGCACCAGCGCCAGCACGGAGTACGGGCCGGCGGCGGCGGGATCGATGTCGCTGGCACGTTGCGCCGCGGCCGCGGCCTCGTCCAACTGGCCGTCCTGGAACAGCGCATCGGCCAGCGCGGTCCACGCGCCGCAGTTTCCGGTATCGTGTTTCAACGCTTCACGCAAATGCAGTATGCCTTCCTTGAGGCGGCCCAGCTTCAGGCATACCGAGGCGAGTCCTTCGTGGGCCTCGGGCAGCTCGGGCGCGAGCGCGAGGGTGGCGAGGTACCGTTGCCGCGCTTCGGTCAACTTGCCCTGCAACGCCAGCGTATGCGCGAGGTTGCCGTGCGCCACCGCCAGCGCCGGATCGATTTCCAGCGCGCGTTGCAGGCAGGCCGCGGCGGCGTCGAGTTGCGATTGTTTTTGCAGCACGATGCCGAGGTTGACCAGCGCCTCGGCGTGCCGCGGCGACTGCGCGAGGGTCTGCTCGAACCAGCGCCGTGCCTCGTCCAGCTCGTCTTGCTGCAGGGCGAGGACGCCGAGATCGAACATCGCATCGACGTGACGCGGCGCAAGCCGCAAGGCCGCTTCGAAATGAGCGCGTGCCGCGGCGCTGTTGTCGGCCCCGGCAAATGCCTGTCCCAGATTCAGGTGGCAATCTGCATCGTGCGGCGCGAGCCGCAGTGCGTGTTCGAGAACCGCGATCGCTTCCGCATACTGCCGCTGGCGCAGCATGGCGAGCCCCAGTCTCATGTGTACCGAGGCCGGTGCGCCCGGCAGTGTTGCGGCCTTGCGCAGGACGTGCTCGGCTTCGCCAAAGCGACCGAGCAGCAACTGGGCGAGGCCGAGGTTTTCGAGCGCGGCGCCGTGCAGCGGCGCGACGGCGAGTGCGTTTTCCAGCAAGGTCACGGCCTCGCGCGGCTGCCCCGCAACCAGGTGGCTCATGCCGAGCAGGAAAAGCGCTTCGGGGTTGCGCGGCGCGCGCTGCAATACCTGCTGACACAGCAGTTGCGCGCCAGCGATGTCGCCGCGCTGCAGGCGTTGCCCGGCTTGTTCGAGTTTGCGAGCGGAAAATGCTGACATCGGGCAAGGCGGTTGAAAACGGAGCCGCTAATATATACCCGATGGCCGTCGGCACAAAGAAACGGGCGCGGGCGGCAAGGCGTGCAGCGGCGGCGCCGTTCACCGGAATTCCGAAAAAAACTTAGACAGCCCGCTGCTATCTCCCTAGAATGTGGCTCCGAAAGCGCCGTCGGCGGAACAGGCCGCGGCGCTGCCGCCGAACCCTTCACGACATGACGACCGAACACGAAGACACGCGCCCGAGCGTACAAGAGAGTCTGGAGCAGGTGATCGCGCTGCTGCGCAAGCACGAGCTCACGGAAAACCTCGAGCCTCGTCAGGAAGCGCCGCGCCGCGAGCTGGTCGAAACGCTGGTCCATAAGCTGCACCTGGTCGAGCTGCAGAAGCTGCTCGACAAGCTGCATCCCGCCGACGTTGCCTACATCCTCGAGGCGCTGCCCCTCGATCAGCGGCTGATCGTCTGGGATCTGGTCAAGGCGGAGCGCGACGGCGAAATCCTGCTCGAAGTCTCGGACGCGGTGCGCGAGACCCTGATCGCGCACATGGACGAGAAGGAACTCGTCGCCGCGACCGAGCAGCTCGATACCGATGAAATCGCCGACCTTGCGCCCGACCTGCCGCGCGAGGTCATTCTGGATGTTTTCAAATCGCTGCCGGTCGAGGAGCGCGAACAGCTGCGCGCGGCGATGTCGTATCCGGAAGACTCGGTTGGCGCGCTGATGGATTTCGACGTGATCAGCGTGCGCGAGGACGTCACGGTGGAGGTCGTGCTGCGCTATCTGCGCCGCTTCGAGGAAATGCCGGACCACACCGATCAACTATTCGTGGTCGACCGCGAGGAGCATCTCAAGGGGCTGTTGCCGATCCACAAGCTGCTGGTCACCGACCCCGAGGTCATGATCGAACAGGTGATGGTCCGGGAATTCGTCAAGTTCCACCCGGACGAAAAGGCGCAGGACGCGGCGCAGGCTTTCGAACGCTACGATCTGGTTTCGGCGCCGGTGGTCGATGATCAGGGCCGGCTGATCGGGCGCGTTACGGTGAACGCGGTGGTCGATTTCATCCGCGAGGAGACCGACAGTGAAATGCTGTCCGCCGGCGGCTTGCGCGAAGACGAGGATCTGTTCGCTTCGGTTTGGAAGAGCGTGAAAAACCGCTGGGCCTGGCTTGCCGTCAACCTGGTCACCGCGTTCATCGCCTCGCGGGTCATCGGCATATTCGAGGAGTCGATCGCCAAGGTGGTGGCGCTGGCGGCGCTGATGCCGATCATCGCCGGCATCGGCGGCAACTCGGGGAACCAGACCATCACCATGATCGTGCGTGCGCTCGCCCTGGGCCAGATCACCGCCGCCAATGCGCGCAAACTGTTCGCGAAGGAAATCGGGGTGAGCGTGTTAAACGGCCTGCTCTGGGGCAGCGTGGTCGGGCTGTTCGCTTTTCTGATCTACCATAACTGGCAGCTCGGCGCGGTGATGACGGGCGCCATGGTCCTCAATCTGCTGCTGGCGGCGGTGATGGGCGTGACCATTCCGCTGCTGATGCAAAGGCTGGGGCGCGATCCGGCGATAGGCTCGAGCGTGCTGATCACGGCGATCACCGACAGCGGTGGGTTTTTCATTTTTCTGGGCCTGGCGACGATATTTCTGGTCTGAATGAATTCTTTTGATCTTGCCATCATCGGTTCGGGCCCCGGCGGTTACCGCGCCGCGGTGCTCGCTGCATTGCGCGGGCTCAAGGTCGCGATTGTCGAAAAATACCAGTGGGGCGGTTGCTGCCTGAACCGCGGCTGCGTGCCGAAAAAAGCGTGGTACCACAGTGCGCGGCTGATCGCGGCGAGCCGCGATTTTGCCGCGCGCGGCATCCACGGTCCGCTGCAAGGCGATCTGACGGGCGCGTGGCGGCATCAACGCGAAGTGGTGCTGAAGGTGCGCGCAAGCTATACCGATTATCTGGCCCGTCTCGGCGTTGCCACGGTGCAGGGTGCTGCGCGGTTCGTCGACCGCCATACCCTCGCGCTGTCGGATGGCGCGCGTATCGCCGCCGGCCACGTGATCGTCGCCACCGGTTCGGCGCCGTTCGTGCCGCCCGGCCTGCAGCGGGTGCCGGGCCGCGTGCTTACCACCGATGACCTTTTCGAGCGCGAGCCGCCGCCGGGCAGGCGCGTGGCGCTCATCGGTTCGGGCGTGGTCAGTACCGAGTTCGCGTTCATACTCGGCATGCTGGGTTGCGAAGTGGTGTGGCTGATGCAGCAGGAACCGCTCGCGCGCAGCCGCTACAGCTCACCGGCGCGCAAGGCCTTGCGCGATGCGCTTGCCGCCTGCGGCATCGTGCCGCGCACTGCGAGCCGGGTCGTCGCGGCCGAAGCCGACGAACGGGGCGTGACGCTGACCTTGCCCGACGCGAGCCGCGAGCGGGTCGACTGGGTGCTGCTGGGCGCGGGCCGCGTTCCCCATACCGGCGGCCTCGATCTCGCCGCCGCAGGAGTCGAGGTCGATGCCGCCGGCTTCATCGAGGTCGATGTCCACCAGCAGACGACGGCGCCACCGGTCTACGCCATCGGCGACGTGGCGAACCGGGCGATGACTTCCAATCACGCGCTCGCCGAGGCCGCGGTGGCGGTGAGCAACATCATCGCGGGGCGCTCGCGGCGGCGCGATGAAAGCGCGGTTCCCGAAGCCGTCTATTCCGCGCTGGAACTGGCACGCATCGGTTTGAACGAAGATCTGGCCGAAGCCGGCGGCATGGAGCCGGCAGTGGGGTTTGCCGCGTTCGAAGCCAATCCCGCCGCACTGGGCGAAGGCGACGCGCGCGGTTTCGTGCGGCTGATCGCGGATACCGGTTCGGGACGTCTGCTGGGCGCCGAGATCGTCGGCAGCAATGCAGCCGAGCTGATTCATGTCCTCGGTGTGGAATTCGGAAACGAACGGGTGCTCGAAAAACTGGCCGGCGCGGCCTACAATCATCCGACGCGCGCCGAAGAAATCCTGAACGCAGTCGAAACACTCGCTGCGCGCTGGAAACTGGGCGGCTACGTTTTCGGTGCGGCGGCGGATCAATGAAACTGATGGCTGCATAGACATTTTGCGCGGCGACAGCCGCGGGATGCGGGAATAGTTGCCGGCTGCGGCCTGTTGGCGCAGGTGCAGGAATGTCCTGCGCACATTTTCAGGAGACGGCACGTGATCCAGTTCAAATCGTTTACGGGAGTTCTCGGCGCGCTGGCGCTGATCGCAGTTGCTGGCATGGCGGTGGCGCAGGGCGACGCCGCGGCGAAATTCGAAAACGGCATGCTGGTGGGACAGAACGGCATGACGCTTTATACTTTCGACAAGGATCCGGCCGGCGCGGGCAAAAGTGCATGCAATGGCCCGTGTGCCACTAACTGGCCGCCGCTCGCGGCAAGCAGTAATGTCGAGGCGAGCGGCGACTATTCGGTCATCGCGCGCGATGACGGTTCCAGGCAGTGGGCATTCAAAGGCAAGCCGCTTTATTACTGGGCCAAGGACCAGAAGCCCGGTGACAAAACCGGCGACGGTTTCAATGGCGTGTGGCACAGGGTCGGTCAATAAGGATGCGATGAGTGTTGGAAGAGTTCGGCACGCACGTCGTTCAGCACATTCCCCGGTTGCGCCGCTATGCGCGGGCACTGACCGGCGAGCGTGCCGCTGCGGACGATCTGGTGCAGGATACGCTGGAGCGCGCCTGCAACAAGCTGCATCTGTGGCGGCGCGGCAGCGATCTGCGGGCCTGGCTCTTTACCATCATGCATAACGTGTTCATCAACCAGTTGCGCGCACGCAGGGCCGTGGCGGATCTCCCGCTCAACGACGAAATCATGGAGCTGCCCTCCCGCGGCTCGCAGGTCGACCGCCTCGAGATCCGCGATCTCGATGCGGCGCTCGCCCGTCTTCCGGACGAGCAGCGCGAAGTGCTGCTGCTCATTGCGCTGGAACAGCTGTCGTATGAAGAAACGGCGAAAACGTTGGGCATTCCGATCGGCACCGTCATGTCGCGCCTGTCGCGCGCGCGCGAGCGGCTGCGCTGCATCATGGCGGGGTTGCCCGAAACGGCAACGCTGAAAGTGATCAAATGAGCAAGCTCCCCGTCACCGAAGGCGAACTGCATGCCTATGTCGATGGCGTCTTGCCCGAGGCGCGCCGTGCCGAGGTCGAAGCCTATCTGGCGGCGCGGCCCCAGGAAGCCGGGCGCATCCAGGCCTACCAGCGGCAGAACGAGGAATTGCGCCACCTGTTCGAGCCCGTGATCAACGAACCCGTGCCCGAGCGGCTGCAGCAGGCCGCGCTTGCGCCGCGCCGCGGTTTTCCGCCGTTGCGCTATGTCGCCGTCGTCGTATGGATGGCGCTGGGCGGCGTGATCGGCTGGCAGCTGGGTCTACAGCAGTCGCGGCCGGCCGGCAGCGCGGCGCTGGCCAAGCGGGCGGCAATCGCGCATGCCGTCTACAGCCCCGAAGTGCGGCATCCGGTCGAAGTGGGCGCCGACCAGGAGACACATCTCGTGAACTGGCTGTCCAAGCGGCTCGGCGCACAACTCAAGATCCCGCACCTCGGCGATCTCGGCTACACCCTGGTCGGCGGGCGCCTGCTGCCCGGTGACCACGGCCCGGTCGCGCAATTCATGTATCAGGACGCAAAAGGCCAGCGGCTCACGCTGTATGTCCGCACCAACCCGGGGGAGGCGCGCGAAACCGCTTTCCGTTTCGCCAAGGAGAGCAACGTCGGCGTGTTCTACTGGCTGGACGGCAGGCTGGGCTACGCGCTTTCGGCCGAGATCGACAAAGCCGAACTGCTGCGCGTGGCAACAGCGGTATACCGTCAGCTCAATCCCTGAAAGAACACATTGCCGCTATAAAGGACGACCCATGCTGATCAGAAAACCCGGCGACATCCTGCCATCCGAGATCACGGACCGGACGGTTTTCATCAACCGCCGGCAGTTCATGCAGGGCGCGGCCACGATGGCGCTCGCGGCGGGCGTGCCCGGATTATCGGCCGCGGCCGCCGTGGCGCAAAACAGGATCGAGCTGCCGCCGGTCAGGAAAAGCGCTTACAGCGCCACCGAACGGCCCAATTCGCTGAAAGACATTTCGGGTTACGTCAATTTCTACGAATTTGGCACCGACAAGAGCTCGCCGGTGGTGCGCGCGAGGAATCTCAAGACCCGGCCGTGGACGGTCAAGGTCGAAGGCGAAGTGAGGCGTCCCAGAACCTACGATGTCGAGGAATTGCTCAGGCTCGCGCCGTTCGAGGAGCGGATCTACCGCCTGCGTTGTGTCGAAGCATGGTCGATGGTGATCCCGTGGGTCGGTTACTCGCTGTCGGAGTTGATCAAGCGGGTGGAACCGACCGGCAACGCCAAGTATGTCGAGTTCACCACGCTGCACGATCCCGACCAGATGCCCGAGCAGCGCGCGCTGTTCGGTTCCCTCGACTGGCCGTACGTCGAGGGGTTGCGCATGGACGAGGCCATGCATCCGCTGGCGATCCTCTGCTTCGGCCTCTACGGCGCAGTGCTGCCCAACCAGAACGGCGCGCCGGTGCGTCTGGTCGTGCCCTGGAAATACGGTTTCAAGAGCGCGAAATCGATCGTGAGCATCCGTTTCGTCGAGAAACAGCCGGTTAACTCGTGGCAGAAGGCCAACCCGCGTGAATACGGCTTTTACTCCAACGTCAACCCCGAGGTCGACCATCCGCGCTGGAGCCAGGCCACGGAGCGCCGCATCGGCGAGCTGCCCAAGAGAAAGACCTTGATGTTCAACGGTTACGCCGACCAGGTGGCATCGCTTTACGCAGGCATGGATCTGAGGAAATTCTACTGAGCGCATGGCCCGGAGTGAGAGCCGGCCAGCCGCAGCCCCGCCGCGGGCGCCTGCTGCGATGATGACCGCCGGGACGATGCGGCGCCTGAAAACGGTGCTGTTCGTCGTCTGTCTCTATCCGCTGGCGCGTCTGGTCTGGCTGGGGCTCGACGACGGCCTGGGCGCCAATCCGGTGGAATTCATCACCCGCTCGACCGGGACCTGGACGCTGGTCGCGCTTTGCGTGACCCTCGGCGTCACGCCGCTGCGGCGCCTGGCCGGCTGGCACTGGCTGATCCGGCTGCGGCGGATGTTCGGCCTCTACGCGTTTTTCTATGCCTGCCTGCATTTCACGACTTATCTCTGGCTCGACCAGTTTTTCGACTTGGCGGCAATCATCAAGGACATCATCAAGCGTCCGTTCATCACCGTCGGCTTCCTGGCTTTCGTGCTGCTGATTCCGCTGGCGGCGACTTCGAGCGATGGCATGATCAGAAAACTGGGCGGGAAAAACTGGCAGCGTTTGCATCGCATGGTCTACATCATCGCGGCATGCGCGGTGGTCCATTACTGGTGGCTCGTGAAAAAAGACATCACGCAACCACTGATCTATGCACTGGTCGTAGCAGCTCTGCTGCTCGCACGCGTGGCGTTCAGGTTTTCGCGGCGCCACACCGCGCAGCCTGGCGCGCAAGCCGCAGCGTTGGCGCGCAAGCCGCAGCCATAACAACATAACTCGTTGTTTTAAAACATATTTTATGAGGATGCCGCGAGTGCTTGCGGCAAGCGGAAAAGAAGGAAGGCGGCGGCGCAATGTTTTTTCGTGCCGCAAAGAGGGGTCCGGAAACGACAAGGGCCAGGTATGACCCTGGCCCCTGCTACTTGCTAACTGCGACTACTTCTTGGCTGCTTTCTTTTTAGCTGCTTTTTTCTTTGCTTTTTTCTTCGCTGCCATCTTAGTCTCCTTTTAAGTTAACTTAGGCATCGTTTCAATGCGGCGTTTGTTCCGCATCACCAGCACAACTTTCAAACAACTTGCCACTCTGCTTCGTTGTTTTTCCCGGAAAAATTCCGGAAAGTTGTACGTGGTGCGCCAATTCTAAGCCACAGTGAAAAAAAAATGCAACACCTTTGTAAGTTTTTTTTGACGATGGAATATCGCGTGTAGGTTTGCCGCAACATCGATGATGGCATGAACGGCATCGGAAAAACGCGATCGATGCCGCGCGCAATGCGCGGTTTCGCATTCAGGGAAGAATGATCTCTCGCGCCATCAGCTCCTCGACGGTCTCCCGCTGCCGGATCAGATGCGATGCGGCGCCGTCCGCCATCACCTCGGCGGCACGCGGCCGGGTGTTGTAGTTCGAGCTCATGCTCATGCCGTAGGCGCCCGCCGACATGATGGCGAGCAGATCGCCTTCGTGCAGCGCCAAGCGGCGTTCGCGGGCGAGAAAATCGCCGCTCTCGCACACCGGCCCGACGATCTCGTACGGTTGTCCGCCCTTGCCGTCCGCGACGACGGGCA
>JBKBXX010000113.1:0-10536 GCA_046313915.1 Burkholderiales bacterium
CGGAATCCATGGCCCGTACCGTGGGGTATCGCCCGCTCACGCGAGCGGGCGCGGATTGAAACAAGACTGCACACATCCTTGCGCCGGAACTCGAATGTATCGCCCGCTCACGCGAGCGGGTGCGGATTGAAACCTCGGAACCGAGGATGCCTGGTCGGACATCGGCGCGTGTCAGCAGCTCCGCGACATGGCATGTTCCTTTTCGTTCACATGGACAACCGGTGGATGTAAAGGGGAAAGAGGAGATTCTGTGGCAAGGGGCTTGCCCCTGGTCAATCACAGGAGATCGTCAGCAAGCTGGCTCCCACCAGAACCAGGTGATGGGGAATGGGGAAATTTTGTGGGAGGGGGCCTGCCCCCGATCGATCTTCTTGTGGGAGGGGGCTTGCCCCCGATCGGTTACAGGCACATCGCCGGCAAGCCGGCTCCCACAGGGTCAAGTGATCAAGTGGCCGAGTAGGATGGGAAAAATCTCTTGAGACCCACGATGCACGGGAAAACTCTTCATCGCGTTTTCCTCGTCTTTCAGACTGCGGTCAGTTCGAGCCTGCGCTCGATGCGATGCGTTCCATCCGCGCGTCCATCCGGTCAAGGCGGCGATGCGCGATGGCCATGTCTGAAGGGACGTCCGCCCTCCCATCCACCTCGCTGCATCGATGTAAGGCTTGCGGTTAAATTCGCAATATTTCTTCAATAAGAAAAATGCAAATAATCCCGGGCAACTCGTATTCGTTCATTCCATGACGAGTATCACGTGCCCGATTTTCTGGCCGCGCTCGACCATATGATGCGCGGCGATGACCTCGGCTAAGGGGAAGCGTGCCGCGATCGCGAATAGCGGCTTGGTTTCGGCTACCCAGCGCGCGATGTCGGCCTGGGCCTGCGTTTTGGCGGCGTCGGGCATGGTGTAGACGAATACCGGACGCAGCGACACGTTGAGCCGCAGCAGCCTGTCGTAGGGAAATGGCGGTTCGCGCACGCTCATCGAAGCGTAGCAGGTGATGGCGGCGAACGGCTTGAGCACTTCGACCGTCTGCGGCAGATTCTTGCCGAAATCGACATCCACCACACGGTCGACGCCACCTGCCGTTTCACGGATCCGCGTCACCACGTTCTCGGTGCGATAGTTGATCACGATGTCAGCGCCGGCCGCCCGCGCATGCGCGGCCTTGGCTTCCGAGCTCACGGTCGTCACCACCGTGGCACCCGCCCATTTCGCGAGCTGGATCGCGTAGTGTGCAACCACGCCCGCCCCGCCCGTCACCAGCACCGTCTTGCCGGCAAGCGGCCCGTCGGCGAACAGGCAGCGGTGCGCCGTCATCACCGGGATGCCGAGACACGCTCCTTCCTCGAAAGACAGCGCGTCGGGGAGCGGCACGGCGAGCGCCGCCGGCAGCGCGATGTACTGGGCGCTGGTGCCGAGCGGCCGCTCCCACTGGCCGTTGAAAACCCACACGCGCTCGCCGATGCGCCGCGGATCGACACCGGCACCGGCCTGGTCGATCACGCCGGCGCCGTCGCTGCCGGGAATGATGCGCGGCCACCTGACGGGCCGGCTGCCGGCGCGCGCCTTGACGTCGGAGGGATTGACACCCGAGGCGTGCAGGCGCACCCGCACTTCCCCCGGCCCGGCCTGCGGCTCGGGCAGCTCGCCGTAGCGCATCACTTCGGCGGCGGGTCCGTTTTTTTCATACCATGCAGCAAGCATCCGTCATCACTCCAACAAGTGGCCGCATCGGATTTGCGCAACAGCCGGCTACTGGCCCCGCAAATTGCCGTCCTTGACGACCCTGGTGAACTTCGCGATTTCGGAGCCGATGTATTTGCCGAAGCTCTCGGCGCTGCCGCCCAGCGCATCGGCACCCAGCGCAGCCAGCCGCTCGCGCACGTCGGGAAGTTTGAGAATGCGGTTGATTTCCGAATTGAGCTTGCCCACGGCCTGCGACGACGTTCCCGCCGGCAGCACTGCGCCATACCAGTTGATCATGTCGTAACCGGCAACCCCCGCTTCGGCCACGGTGGGCACGTCGGGCAACGCGGCGTTGCGGCTGTCGCTCGTCACCGCCAGCGCGCGCATGCGCCCGGCCTTGATATGCGGCACGGCCACCGGCGCGGTGTTGAATCCGACCTGCACTTCGCCCGAAATCAGTGCCAGCGCGCCGGGCGCGCCGCCCTTGTACGGCACGTGCGTCATGTTGATTTTCGCCATGCCTTTCAGCATTTCCGCTGCGATGTGCTCGGGGCTGCCGTCGCCCGACGAGGCATAGTTGATGGGCCGCGCCTTCGCCAGCGCGACGAGATCGGCGACCGTTTTCTGGGGCGAAGCAGGCGGCACCACCACGAACATCGGCACCGAGGAAATGTTGATCAGCGGCTGAAAGTCGCGCGTAAGGTCGTAACCCAGCTTTTTATAGAGCGGTTTGCTGATCGCGTGCGATACCGAGATCATCAGCACCGTATGACCGTCGGGTTGCGCCTTGGAAGCGATTTCGGCGGCGAGATTGGCATTCGCTCCCGGACGGTTGTCGACGATCACCTGCTGACCGAGGCTGTCGGTGAGCTTCGCCGCCACCGTGCGCGCCATGATGTCGGTGCCGCCGCCCGGCGCATAGCCCACCAGGAAACGGATCGGTTTTTCCGGATAGGTTGCGGCGAGCGCGACCGTGCTCACACTCGCGGTCAGCAGCGCCGAAAACCACACAATGAATCGACTCATCATTTTTTCCTCCCCCGGTGACAAGACGCTCGCCGTTGCCTCAGCCCGCGGCGCGCAACGATTTCCCGCTGCTGACGTGATCCGCCACCGCTTGCGCAAATTCGCGGGTGGTGCCGCTGCCGCCCAGATCCGCCGTTCGCACGCGGGGGTCGGCAAGCGCGGCGTCCACCGCCGCCTGCACCTCGCGGCTCGCGTCGAGAAACGACCGCCTGCCGCTGCGCATGCCCAGCCATTCCACCAACAGGGCCGCCGACAGGATCATGCCGCAAGGGTTGGCGATGCCGCGCCCGGCAATGTCGGGCGCCGAGCCGTGCCCCGCGTTCGCGACCGCATGCGTATCGCCCGCGTTGAGCGCGCCCGCGAGCCCCAGCCCTCCCGACAGCGCGGCCGCTTCGTTGGACAGGATGTCGCCGAACATGTTGGTGGTCAGAATCACGTCGTGGCGCCCGGGCCGGCTGTAGAGATCGGCCGCCATCGCGTCGATGTCCATTTCACGGAAAGCCACCTGCGGATTTGCCCGCGCTGCCGCATACGCCTCGCTCATGAACAGGCCGTCGGTCATCTGCAACACGTGCTGCTTGCCGACTGCGGTCACGCTGCCACGGCGCCGCCGTGCATGGTCGAAAGCGACTCTGGCGATGCGGCGCGAACCCTGGCGCGTGATTCTGCGCACCGCCAGCGCCACGTCCTCGGTCGGCATGAATTCGGCGATGCCCTGGTGCATGTTGCGGTCGGCGTAAAAACCTTCGGTGTTCTCGCGCACGATCAGCACATCGAGCCCGGGCCGCGCGTCGGGGAGCGCCGCGCGGCTGCGCGCCGGCCGCAGGTTGGCATACAGCTCCAGCCGCTTGCGGATGGTGCCCGGCACATTGACGCCGCCCTGCTCGCGCGGCGGATAACCGGTCATGCCGCACGGGCCGAGAATCACGCCGTCGGCGTCGATCGCTGCCTGCAGCGCCGCGGCGGTAAGCGTGGTGCCGTTCTTGCGGTGGCTTGCCATGCCGACATCGATTTCGGTGAAGCGCAGGCCCAGCCCATGCACCGCATCGGCCGCCTTCAGCACCAGCAGCGCCGCAGCCGTGATTTCCGGGCCGATGTCGTCGCCCGGCATCACCACCAGATTCATGCCGCCCCTCCCGCTGCCGCCGCTTACTCGACCTTGATGCCGGCTTCGTCGATCAGTTTCGCCCAGCGCGCATACTCGCGACGTATCCGTTCGCCGAATTTCTGCGGCGTGCCGCCGGTCGGCGCCATGCCCTGGGCTTCGAGATTCTTTTTCATGTCGGGATCTTCCAGCGCCTTGTTGATCGCAGCGTTGAGCCGATCGATCACCGCCTGCGGCGTGCCGCGCGGCGCCATGGCGCCGAACCACAGTTCGACTTCATAGCCGGGCAGCGTCTCGGCCAGCGCCGGCACGTTGGGCAGCGAATACCAGCGCTTGGCAGTGGTGACCGCCAGCGCGCGCAGCTTGCCGGTCTGCAGATGGGGCACGATGGGCAACAGGCTGCCGACGATGATCGGCACCTGGCCCGACAGCAGGTCGGCCATCGCCGCGCCGGTGCTCTTGTAGGGCACGTGCACCATCTTGATCTTGGCCATGCTGATGAAGAGCTCGGTCGAAAGATGCGTGAGTCCGCCGACTCCGCTCGACGCGTAAGTCAGCGCATTGGGCTTGGCCTTGGCGAAGGCGATGAGCTCCCTCGCCGTCTTCGGCGGCAGCGATGGATGCACCGTCAGCACGAAAGGCGTGATGCCGAATTCGGCAATCGGAACGATGTTGTTGATCGGATCGAAAGCCGGTTTGTGGGTTGCCGAGGTGGCGGAAAAGCTGCCCGACATCATCATGATGGTATAACCGTCAGGCACGGCCTTGACGGTGGCCTCGATGCCGATCAGGCCGCCGGCGCCGCCGCGATTGTCGACGATGAACTGCTGGCCGAGCGCTGCGCTGAGCTTGGCGGAAAACTGCCGCGCCGTGAGGTCGCTGCCGCCGCCGGGCGCAAACGGCACGATCACGCGCACCGGCTTCACCGGATACTGCTGGCTCCAGCCTGACGAAGGCACGGCAAACACTGCGGCGGCGACCAGCGCCTGGCAAAACATCGTTGCGATTCTGTTCAACAGCGGCTTCATGTTCGGCTCCTCATGGTTTTGTCGGCAAGGCAACTGCACGCCCGTCGGGGTCGACCGACGTGCCGCTCGCCCCGCGCTGCTTCGTTCTCCGCCTGCCGTCGACTTCCCGGCCCCCGTCAATTATCTCACCTGTCCGCGCCCTGGACCGCAATTCGCTCCGCACCGGCCATCGACACCGCCATCACCAATGATTTTTGATATCAAAATAAATATATAAATCAATGACATATAATCAATCCTGGGCCGCTCTCGCATCGCCGTCACAGCCATCCCGCCTTGCGGAAACGGAAGAACAGATAGACGTCGATGGCGCTCATCGCGGCAAGGGCGAGCGGATAACCGAACCCCCATTTGAGCTCCGGCATGTGCTCGAAATTCATGCCGTAGATGCCGGCGATCATGGTCGGCACCGCCACCAGCGCGGCGTAGGCCGCCAGCCGCTTGGTGGTCTCGTTCTCCTGCAGCGTAATCAGCGACAGGTTCACCGAAATCGCGGTGGTCACCATGTCGCGCAGGCTGTCGATCGACTGGTTGACGCGCAACAGATGGTCGCAGACATCGCGGAAATATTCCTGGGTCGCGGCGCACACTTCGGGCACGAGTCCGCCGTAGAGTCTGCTCGCCGCCTCGTGCAGCGGTCCCGCTGCGTGCTTGAGCACCATCAGCTTCTGCTTGATCGCGTAAAGTGCCTCGATGTTCTGACGCGCCGGGTTGCCGGAAAAAATGCGTTCCTCCACTTGATCCAGTTCTATCTCCAGCGCATCGATCACCGGAAAATAGCGGTCCACCACCGCGTCCATCAGCGCATAGAGCACGAAACCCGCGCCGTGCTTGAGCAGTTGCGGCTCGCGTTCGCAACGCGCACGCACGTTGGCAAAGCCCTGCTCGCTGCCGCTGCGCACCGACAACACGTAGTTCCTGCCCACGAAAACATCCATTTCGCCAACGCGCAGTTCCTCGCCCGCGACTTCTATGGTGTGCATCACGGCAAACAGCGAGTCGCCGTATTCTTCCAGCTTGGGCCGCTGGTGGCCGTGCTGCGCGTCCTCGACCGCGAGTTCGTGCAGACCAAATTCGCGTTGCATGGTGGCAAGCTCGTCGGCTTCCGGGTTGCGCACCGCGACCCACACAAAGCAGTGGGGCTGATGCAGATAGCGGTGAATGTCTTCCTTGGCAATGTCGGCCAGCTTCTTGCCGTTCTGGTAGACCACGCAATTGACGATCATGGACCCCTCTCCTTTGGGGCAATGATAAACCGTTTCGGCAAGACGGCGCCCAACGGCCGTCTGCGGTGTTTAGAGACTCCCGTCCGCGCCAAGGAAAATGCCGACCCCTGCAGCGGTCGCCAGCGTCGCGAGCGTACCTGATACGATGGAGCGCATGCCGAGCGCCACGATTTCGTCGCGCCGCCCCGGCGCCATGCCTGCGAGGCCGCCGATCAGGATACCGAGGCTGCCGAAATTGGCGAAGCCACACAGGGCGTAAGTCATGATCAGGCGGCTGCGCAGGCTGAGTTCCGCTTCCGGCAACCGCGCCATGTCGAGATAGGCGATGAACTCGTTCAGTATGGTCTTGGTGCCCATCAGCGCGCCCGCAGTCGGCGCTTCGTTCCACGGAACACCGGCCAGCCAGACGAGCGGCGCCATGATCGCGCCGAGCATGCGCTGCAGCGTAAGCGGCTCGCCCCCGATCGCGGGCAGCGCGCCCAGCGCCAGATTGACGAGCGTCACCAGCGCCACCAGCACGATCAGCAGGGCGACGATATTGAGCAGCAGCGTCAGGCCGTCGAGGGTGCCGCGCGCCACCGCATCCATGGCACCGCGCGCCGGCTGCGGCACCGCCAGATCGCCCGCGGTCGGCTTTCCCTGCGGCGGCACCATCAGCACGGATATCACGATCGCCGCCGGTGCGCTGATGATGGATGCCGCCAGAATGTGCCCCATGGCATCGGGCACTACCGGTCCGAGAACGCTGGCATAGAGCACCATCACGGTGCCGGCAATGCCGGCCATGCCGCCCGTCATGACGATGAACAACTCGCCGCGGCTCATTTTTTCGAGATAAGGCCGGATGAAAAGCGGCGCTTCGACCATGCCGACGAAGATGTTGGCTGCGCTCGACAGCCCTACCGCACCGCCCACGCCCAGGGTTTTCTCGAACAGCGCCGAAATCGACTTCACGATGAACGGCAACACCCGCCAGTAAAACAGCAGCGACGACAGCGCGCTCACCACCAGCACCAGCGGCAGCGCGCGGAAAGCGAGCACGAAACTGCTGCCCGCCGCGGATTCGGCAAACGGCAACGGCGCGCCGCCGAGATAGCCGAAAACGAAAGCGGTGCCTGCCTGGGTCGCACGCTCCAGCGCGAGCAGCGTGTCGTTGAGCACCAGGAAAAAGCTTTTGACCGGCGGCGCCTTGAGCAGCAGCACCGCGATCACAAGCTGCAGAATCACGCCGGAGATGACGATGCGCCACGGCACCGCCCGGCGGTTCTCGCTAACCAGCCAGGCGATGAAAAACAATGTCGCAAGACCGAAACCGCTTTGCAGGATCTGGGACATGCGGTCTACCCCCGCCGGCGACGACCAAGCCTAGCCGCGCCGCCACAGCGTTCCCTGCGGCGTATCTTCGAGGACGATGCCCTCGTCCTGCAGCTCGCGGCGGATACGGTCGGCCTCGGCGAAATTTCTGGACTTGCGCGCGGCAGTGCGCTCGGCGATCAGCTGCTCGATGCGCGCGATATCGGGCGCGCCTGCCGCGGGCAGGGCCTGCAGAAAAGCACTGGGCTCGCGCTGCAGCAGCCCGAGGATCGCCGCGAGCGACTTGAGCTCGCCGGCATCCCGTGCCGAGCGCGTGCGGTTGACCTCGTTGGCGAGGTCGAACAGCACCGCCACCGCCTCGGGCGTGTTGAAATCGTCGTCCATGGCATCGCGAAAGCGCCTGGCGAAAGGCGTGTCCCAGTCGATCGTGCCGGTTGCGGCATTCATTCCCTTCAACGCGGTGTAAAGCCGCGTCAGTGCCTGCCTCGCGTCGTCGAGATGCTGGTCGGAATAGTTGAGCGGACTGCGGTAATGCGCGCGAATGATGAAAAAGCGCACGACTTCGGGATCGTATTTGGCGAGAATCTCGCGCACGGTGAAAAAGTTGCCGAGCGACTTCGACATCTTCTCGTTGTCCACCCGCACGAAGCCGTTGTGCATCCAGTAATTGACGAAGCGGCAGCCGTGCGCGCCCTCCGATTGCGCAATCTCGTTTTCGTGGTGCGGGAACTGCAGGTCCTGGCCGCCGCCGTGAATGTCGAAATGCTCGCCCAACAGCGAGCTCGCCATCGCCGAGCACTCGATGTGCCAGCCCGGTCGCCCCCTGCCCCACGGCGAATCCCACGCCGGCTCGCCCTCCCGCGCGTGCTTCCACAACACAAAATCGAGCGGATCGTGCTTGTCGCGATCGACTTCGACGCGTTCGCCGGCGCGCAACTCGTCGAGCGGCTTGCCCGAGAGTCTGCCGTAGCCCGCGAACTTGCGCACCGCATAGTTGACGTCGCCATTGGCGGCGCGATAAGCCAGGCCGCACGCCTCGAGCCGGCGGATCATGTCGAGCATCGCGGGCACGTATTGCGTCGCGCGCGGCTCGGCGTCGGGTTTCTCGACACCCAGAGCTGCGGCATCCTCGTCCATCGCGCGGATGAACCGCGCGGTGAGCGCCTCTATCGGCTCGTTGTTCTCCTGCGCACGCCTGATGATCTTGTCATCGATATCGGTGATGTTGCGCACATAAGTGACTTCGAAACCCGAAGCGCGCAGCCAGCGCCGCACCACGTCGAACACGACCATCACCCGCGCATGACCCAGGTGGCAATAATCGTAAACCGTCATGCCGCACACGTACATGCGGACTTTCCCGGGGGTGATGGGAACGAATTCCCTCTTCTCGCGGCTCAGAGAATCGTAGATTTTGAGCATCGGTCTGTCGTCACGGCACCGTCACTTCGCCGCGCCTTTCCACGGCGCAGGTCGCGTGCCCGCGTAGCGCTTGTCTGCTTATTTTTTGATCAACAATGGCGAATACAACGACAAATAAAACAAGAGTTTGATTTACCCGGCGTTCTTGGTAGAATTTCGAGGATTTGGCAACTAAACTCCTGAAAAATTCGGGGAAAGTATAGCACAATGACGCCTCGCAGCATCGCCGCTTCCGTTTCGATCCTTGTCATGGTCTTGTTGCTGGGCGCTCTTCCCGCCCGCGCTCAAAGCGACAGTCTTCAGGAAGTGAACCAGCTGTTCAAGCAGGGGCAACTGGACAAGGCGCTCGAGCGCGTCAACAGCTATCTCGCAGCCCAGCCCAAAGAGGCCCGCGGCCGTTTCCTCAAGGGACTGATCCTCACCGAACAGAACAAACCGCTCGAGGCGATCAAGGTCTTCACTGCGCTCACCGAGGATTACCCCGAGCTGCCCGAGCCGTACAACAATCTCGCGGTGCTCTACGCTTCCCAGGGCCAGTACGACAAGGCGCGCAATGCGCTGGAAATGGCGATTCGCACTCATCCCAGTTATGCGACGGCGCATGAAAATCTCGGCGACATTTACGCCAAAATGGCAAGCCAGGCCTATGACAAGGCGCTGCAGCTCGACCGCAGCAATGCCGCGGCCCAGACCAAGCTCAACATGATCAAGGAATTGTTCTCCGGCAGTCCGCGGCAACCCAAAGTCGCGGCAGCGAAAATCGAGTCTGCACCCAAAGCAGCGCCTGCGCCAGCCGCCAAGGCGCCGGTTCCGGCGGCGGCCGCTGTCGCTGCCGCGCCTACGGCAGCCGCGCCCGCCGCCGCCAAGCCCGCCGCTGCTGCGGCAACAGCCACGCCGACACCCCCCGCACCCACGCCCGCCGCCGCCAAACCCGCGCCGGCCAAGGAACCTCTCCAGCCGGCCGCCAACAATGCCGAGGAAGTGCTGGCAGCGGTCAAGGACTGGGCCAGGGATTGGGCAGCCAACGACGTCTCCGGCTATCTCGCCCACTATGCGCCCGACTTCAAGACGCCGAACGGCGAAGCGCGCAAGGAGTGGGAAGCGCAGCGCAAGGCACGCATCGCCAAGCCGCGCAAAATCCAGGTCGTGATCGAATCGCCGAAAGTCACTTTCAGCGACCAGAATCGCGCCACGGTGACTTTCCGCCAGCACTACCGTTCGGACGCGCTCAAGGCATCCGGAACCAAGACCCTCGAACTGGTCAGAAGCGGCGGCAAATGGCTCATACAGCAAGAACGGGTCGGCAGTTGAATACGGCGCGGCCGCCCACGTCAGCACGCATGAAGTTCACCAGGCGGGGTTTTGCCGCCGCGTTCGGTTTGGTTCTCGCCGCGGGCAGCCTTGCCGCCTACGGCATGGGCGGGCAGCCGGTGCAGCAAAAACCGCCCGGCGGCCCCGATGCGGCAGCGACTCCGGCCCCCGAAGCGCTGCTGTTCAAAACCCTGCTCGAAATCAAGAACAACCGCCTCGATTCCGCTCTCGGGGAAATCGACCGCGTCATCCAGGCCTATCCCAACTTCCGCCTCGCCCATCTGATCAAGGGTGATTTGCTGCTGGCGCGGACGCGGCCGCTCACCACGCTGGGCAACGACCAGGGCGCGCCGCAGGACCGGCTCACCGATTTGCGCGACGAAGCCAAGGCCCGCCTCGCGCGCTACCAGCAGG
>JBKBXX010000114.1:0-10355 GCA_046313915.1 Burkholderiales bacterium
CCGACGTGCGCACCGTGATGAGCGAAATGGGCATGGCGATGATGGGTTCCGCGAAGTCGAGCGGTTCCGATCGTGCGCGCGTTGCCGCGGAGCAGGCGATCGCCTGCCCGCTGCTCGAAGACGTCAACATTTCCGACGCGCGCGGCGTCCTGGTCAACATTTCTGCGAGCAAAGGGACCTTCCAGCTGCAGGAGATGTACGACGTGATGGAAACGATCAAGGCATTTGCGGCCGAATCGGCGACCGTGATCATCGGCACCGTCTATGACGAAGGTCTCGGCGACGACTTGCGCGTGACCATCGTTGCCACCGGTCTTGGCAAGCAGTCGGGCCGTCAGCAGGCGCGGCCGCTGAGCGTGGTGGCGCAGAAGACCGGCACCGACAACGCGCCGCTCGAAGTCGATTACGATGCGCTGGATCAGCCGGCGGTGATCCGGCGCCGCAATCGCGATGCCACGATCGAGGCGATGCGGCAGCAGGGTGTGGAAATGCTGGACATCCCGGCTTTCCTGCGCAAGCAGGCGGATTGAAACGGGCCCGGAATCGCGGTTCCGGGCCGTTGTCCGCGCCACGGGCGCGGGTGCCTGAACCGCTTGCCGGCGTTTTGCCCCGCCGGGCCGCGCGTGCTACACTGCGCGCCTTAACAGACTGTAAGAAGAAGAGTTTTCGTGATCAGGCAGCGTACGCTCAAGAACGTGGTCCGTGCCACCGGCGTCGGGCTGCACACCGGCGAGAAGGTTTTCCTGACCTTGCGGCCGGCCGCGCCCAACAGCGGCATCGTGTTTCGGCGCATCGACCTGCCGCAGCCGGTGGAAATCAAAGCGGATCCCTATGCCGTCGGCGACACGCGCCTGTCATCGTGCCTGGAAAAGAACGGCGTGCGCGTGTCGACGGTGGAGCATCTGATGTCGGCGTTCGCGGGCTTGGGGGTGGACAACGCCTATGTCGATGTCACGGCGCCGGAAGTGCCGATCATGGACGGCAGCGCCGGTCCGTTCGTATTCCTGCTGCAATCGGCCGGGATCGAGGAACAGGCGGCGGCCAAAAGATTCATCCGCATTCTTGAATCCGTGGAAGTGAAGGCGGGTGACAAATGGGCGCGCTTCGAGCCGTACAACGGTTTCAGGCTCGACCTCAGCATCGATTTCGACCATCCGGTATTCGACCGTTCGCGTCAAGCGGTGAGCATCGATTTTTCGGCCACATCCTACGTCAAGGAAGTGAGCCGCGCGCGCACTTTCGGATTCATGCAGGATGTGGAGACCATGCGGTCGCAAGGTCTGGCGCTGGGCGGCAGCCTCGACAACGCGATCGTGATGGATGAATACCGCGTGCTCAACAGCGACGGCCTGCGTTACGACGATGAATTCGTCAAGCACAAGGCGCTCGACGCCATCGGCGACCTTTATCTGCTCGGCCACCCGCTGATCGGCGCCTTCAGCGGTTACAAGTCGGGCCACGCCCTCAATAACCAGTTGTTGCGCCGCCTGCTCGAGGAAAGGCGGACCTGGGAATACGTGAGTTTCGAACGCGTGGAAGATGCCCCCGCCTTCCTCGCCTGGCAGCCGCAGCCGGCGTGAGCGGGTCCTTCACGACGGAACGGCCGCTATCCGCGTCCTCAGCGCGGCCGCGAATGGCGGCGCACGAGGTTGGTGAGCGCCGACTTAAGGGGGGAATCCGGTGTCTGTTCCGAGAGTAGCCTGAATTTTTCAATAGAATCAAGGCTTAACGCCGGATTTGCGGGTGTTTTTCGGGTTGTGGCAGCGGCTTTTGCAACTTGCACCGCGACCTGAATTCCAGTAATCTGCGGTTCCCGTTTCTGAACAAGCAACAACAAACGTGGTGTCAGTTGCCTCAGCTTGGCGGCGACTGCCGCATTATCGGCCAGGATATGAAGCGTGCCGCCGCGACAGCTTTTGACGCGGCTTGCCCGGGCAAGCGCGGCCGGGGCGGAATCGGAAAACACCTGCTGCAGCTCCAGAAGGCGTTGCGCGTGGCGGTATAGCGCCTTGAGCTCGCCGGAGGCCGTCAATAAATTGCCGATTTTGCGCGCGGGCATGATAAGGGTGTCAGGAGGGAGACGATGAATGTTATTCTAGTTTCCGAAAAGCCGGCGAAAACCAGGACGATCACAGTGGGGCCACCCCAGCTGGTTCTGTTCGGCGTCGGAACGCTGCTCACCGTCCTCATGCTGGCCGGGGTGATGAACTATTTTACCCTGCGTTTTGCCGCCGACCTGAAACTGCCTTATCTGCACGATGTGCTCGCTTCCACCCAGCAGCAGCACTACGAAAAGACCCAGTCCTACCTGCGGGAAAATCTCAACGCCATGGCGATCCGGCTGGGCCAGATGCAGGCCCAGCTGCTGCGCCTCGATACCCTGGGCGAGCGCCTGGCCAAGATCGCCGGTTTCAAGCCCCAGGAACTGCTGTTCGACCAGGCGCCCGGCCGCGGCGGTGCGGTATCGACGATTCCGAGCCAGGATATTTCGCTGGGCGATTTCACCAGACAGCTCGATTTGCTGACCAGGCAGGTCGACGATCGCGGTGACAAGCTGGGGGTGCTCGAGTCGCTGTTCACGCTCGACAGCGCGAGAAAAAAGCTGGTCCCCACCATGCTGCCGGTGGAAGGCGGATGGTATTCGTCGAATTACGGCTGGCGTATCGATCCGTTTACCGGCCAGCGCGCATTTCACGAGGGAATCGACTTCATGGCGGAGCAGGGCACGCCGGTGATGGCGGCAGCCGGCGGGGTCGTGGTGTACTCGGACTTCCACCCGCAATATGGTAATATGATAGAGATCGATCACGGCAACGATCTGATCACGCGTTATGCCCATGTGTCCAAGCGCTTGGCCAAGCTCGGCGACGTGGTGCTGATGGGCGCGAAGATCGCCGAAGTCGGCAGGACCGGGCGCGCGACCGGAACGCATCTGCATTTCGAAGTGCGGCAGCGCGGCGCTCCGCAAAATCCGACGCAGTTTCTGCGGTTGCCCAGCTGAAGATTGAAAAACGGAATTTTGCGGGGGTGGGGTGTTTCCCCACCCTTTTTTTTTAGGATCAAGGATCCATGATAGCAGGCATACTCAAAAAGATTTTCGGCAGCCGCAATGAACGGCTGGTGAAGAAGTACATGCAGACGGTGCGCGTCATCAACGCGCTCGAACCGCAAATCGAGAAACTCAGCGACGCCGAGCTGCGTGCCAAAACCGATGAATTCAAGGCGCGTCACCAGAAAGGCGAGACGCTGGACGCGCTGCTGCCGGAAGCGTTCGCCGTGGTGCGCGAAGCCGGCCGGCGCGCGCTCAACATGCGCCATTTCGACGTGCAGCTGGTCGGTGGCATCGCGCTGCATAACGGCAAGATCGCGGAAATGCGCACCGGCGAGGGCAAAACGCTGGTGGCCACACTCCCCGCCTATCTCAATGCCATTTCCGGGCTGGGGGTGCATATCGTCACGGTGAACGACTATCTGGCGCAGCGCGATGCCGACTGGATGGGCAGGATCTACCGTTTTCTCGGCCTGACGGTGGGCGTGAACCTGTCGCAGATGGAGCACGAGGCCAAACAGCAGGCTTACGCCGCCGACATCACTTACGGCACCAACAATGAATTCGGCTTCGATTATCTGCGCGACAACATGGTGTACCAGCTGTCGGAGAAAGTGCAGCGCGGCTTGAACTACGCCATAGTCGACGAGGTCGATTCGATCCTGATCGACGAAGCGCGCACGCCGCTGATCATTTCCGGCCAGGCCGAAGACACCACGGAGCTTTACCAGCGCATCAACCTGATCGCGCCCAAGCTGGTCAGGCAGAAGGAGGAAAAAGGCCCCGGCGATTACTGGGTGGACGAGAAAGCCCACCAGGTCATTTTGTCCGAGGAAGGACACGAGCATGCCGAGCAGCTGCTGGCGCAGGCGGGATTGCTGGCGGAAGGCAGCAGCCTTTACGATGCCGCCAACATCAATCTCATGCATCACCTCAATGCCGCGCTGCGCGCGCACAACCTGTTTCATCGCGACCAACAGTATGTGGTGCAGAACGACGAGATCATCATTGTCGATGAATTCACCGGCCGCCTGATGCCGGGGCGCCGCTGGTCGGAGGGGCTGCACCAGGCGATCGAAGCCAAGGAAGGGGTGTCGATCCAGAAGGAGAACCAGACGCTCGCGACCATCACCTTCCAGAACTATTTCCGCATGTACAAGAAGCTCGCTGGCATGACCGGCACGGCGGATACCGAAGCCTTCGAGTTCCAGACGATCTATGGTCTCGAAACGGTGGTGATTCCGACCCACCGGCCGATGATACGCGACGACCGCATGGACCAGGTTTTCCGCACGGCAAAGGAAAAATATCAGGCGATCATCAACGATATCCGGGACTGCTACGAGCGTGGTCAGCCGGTGCTGGTCGGCACCACCTCGATCGAGAATTCCGAGCTGCTGTCGGCGATGCTGCAGAAGGAAAAGCTGCCCCACAACGTGCTCAATGCCAAACAGCATGCGCGCGAAGCCGAGATCGTCGCCCAGGCCGGGCGACCGAAGATGATCACCATCGCCACCAACATGGCGGGCCGCGGTACCGACATCGTGCTCGGCGGCAATCCCGAACCCGAGATCAACAAGGTGTTGGCCGATGACACCCTCGATGACGCCGCAAAGAAAAAACGCATCGAGGAAATCCGTCATGAGTGGCAAGTGTTGCACAACCAGGTGGTCGCTGCCGGCGGATTGCACATCATCGGCACCGAGCGCCACGAGTCGCGCCGCATCGACAACCAGCTGCGCGGCCGCGCCGGGCGCCAGGGCGACCCCGGTTCGAGCCGTTTCTACCTGTCGCTCGAAGACCAGCTGCTGCGCATCTTCGCTTCCGACCGGGTCGCGGCCATCATGCAGCGCCTCAAGATGCCGGAAGGCGAGGCGATTGAGCATCCATGGGTGACGCGCTCGATCGAAAACGCCCAGCGCAAGGTCGAAGCGCGGAATTTTGACATCCGCAAGCATCTGCTCGAGTACGATGACGTCGCCAACGACCAGCGCAGGGTCATCTATCAGCAGCGCAACGAATTGCTCGAAGCGAGTGACATCACCGCGGCGCTCGACGGCATGCGTGCCGATGTCGTCAATTCGCTCATCAGCCAGCACATCCCCCCGGAAAGCCTCGAGGAGCAGTGGGACGTGGCGGGGCTGGAAAAAACGCTGGAAACGGAACTGCATCTCAAACTGCCGATCCAGCAGTGGCTCAAGGAGGAAAGCGACCTCGACGAGGATACGCTGCGCAAGCGCATCGTCGAAGCGGCGCATCGCCAGTATCGCGACAAGACCGCCAGTGTCGCGCGGGAAGCGATGCACCAGTACGAGCGCGCCATCATGCTGCAGAGCCTGGATTCGCATTGGCGAGAGCATCTGGCCGCGCTCGATCATCTGCGCCAGGGCATACACCTGCGTGGCTATGCCCAGAAAAACCCGACCCAGGAATACAAACGCGAGGCTTTCGAGCTGTTTTCGCTGATGCTGGAAATGATCAAGACCGAAGTGACGCGTATCCTGATGACGGTACAGATCCGCAGTGCCGAGGAGCTGGAGGTGGTGGAAGAACCGGAGGTGCCGAAAAACCTCCAGTATCAGCACGCCGAATTCGCCGGGACCGGGGGCGACGCCGCTGGCGCGCAGGCGGATGCCGAAGCGGTGCCGGCGGAGAAGGCGCAGCCGTTCGTGCGCACCGGACAGAAAATAGGACGCAACGACCCGTGTCCCTGCGGTTCCGGCAAGAAGTACAAGCAATGTCACGGGAAGCTCACCTGATTTTTGGGCGTTCGGCGCCGGACGGCCTGGCCTGCGGGAAAGACGGATGAGAGGCCCCAGACGTCTGTTGCGGCTGTTCGGCGTGCTTTCCCTGCTATCCGTCGCGACCGTCATTTCCCTGGTGGGGTTCGGCCTCTATGAGATCTACAGTTCGCAGACGATCGCGGACGCCGAGCGGGACGCCGTTGCGGTTGCCACGGCCATTCTCGACCAGGAGCAAAGCACGCTTCTCACCTACGGCTATGGCGGCACGCCGCGCATCGCGCTTGCCGAAAAGGACGTTGCGGATTTCGACGCGCGGATGCGGAAATTTCTGCAGCCGTTCGATATTTACAAGATCAAGATTTTCTCGGCAGACCGGCGCATCGTCTACAGCACGGACCGCTCCATCATGGGGGTTGTCGATGCCGATAACGCCAAGCTGAACCGGGTGCTCGCGACGGGAGAGGTCCTGTCGAAGCTGGAAGGCAAGGATGTCGTGCAGGATCTGCGCGAAGAACAGCGTTTCGCGGTCGATGTCGTCGAAACGTACCTGCCGATCAGGGCGCACGATGCCATCATCGGCAGTTTCGAAGTGTACGTGGATGTGAGCCGCGTTTATAGCAAGATACTGAAGGTGGTGGGCTTGTCCGTGACGGTGCTGACGCTGGTGTTGGCGATGGCCTTCGCGGGCCTGTATTTTCCGGTAAGACTCGGCATGCTGAGGCTGATCGCGGCCGAAGACGAGCTGGGCATGCTGGAAACCGTGGATCGCATGACGGGCGTTGCCAATGCCCGCGCATTGAACGAGCGCCTTGCCGCAGAATGCGCGAGGATGGCGGCGCATCCGGACCGCACCGGCGCCGCTGCACTGGGGCTGGTGCTGGTTGGCGTCGATAACTTCACGGAAATCGAGGAAAATTATGGCCGCAGCACGGCCAACGCCGTGCTGTGCGAGGTGGCGCGTCGCCTCAAGCGCGATCTGCGGCCGTATGATCTGGTTGGCCGTTACCGGAACGAGGAATTCATGATCGTGCTTCCGTATGCGATGTTGATCGAGGCCAAACAGGCGGCGGAACGCATGCATGCTGTTGTCCGGGAAGCGCCCTGCGAGGCGGCGGGCGTATCGATTCGCGTTACCGTGAGTGCGGTCGCCACGTGTCTGATGGACCTCGCAAAACCCGACGTGGCCGTCAGTCGCGCCGAGGAGGCGCTCGGCAATGCCCGCAGTGCGGGCGGCGATCGCGTTGTCTGGGTGAGGTGAGGCGAGTCGACGGCGGCCGGCAATGCGGTTTTCGGGGCTGCCACCGGCTATAATCCGATTTCATGAAACAGCATAAAAGCACGCCATGCCCGTCAATCTGACTGCCCCCGATCCGCGCTCGCTGCTGCCCGTGAAGGGCGTCGCGCTCGGCGTGGCGGCGGCCGGTATCCGCAAACCGGGCCGCAAGGATCTGCTGGTGATGCGGCTGGACGACGGGACGAAAGTCGCCGGCGTGTTCACCAAAAACCGCTTCTGCGCCGCACCGGTGGTGGTGGCGCGCCAGCATCTGAGCATGCTCGATCCCGATGCCTCGATCCGTGCTCTGCTGGTGAACACCGGCAACGCCAACGCCGGCACCGGCAGGCAGGGCATGGCGGCGGCGCGCGCGACTTGCACGGAGCTCGCGGAGCTGCTCGACTGCTCGTCGGCCCAGGTGTTGCCGTTTTCCACCGGTGTGATCATGGAGCCGCTGCCGGTCGAGCGCATCGTCGCCGGACTGCCACAATGCATCGCCGACCTGCGCGAGGACAATTGGGCAGCTGCGGCGCAGGCGATCATGACCACCGACACTGTGCCCAAGGCGGTGTCGCGCCGGATCCGGGTCGGCGAGGCGGAAATCACGGTGACCGGCATCGCGAAGGGCGCGGGCATGATTTGCCCCAATATGGCGACCATGCTGGGTTTCGTCGCCACCGATGCGCGTGTGAGCCTGCCGCTGGTACGCGCTGCGGTGGCACACGCGGCAGACCATTCGTTCAACTGCATCACGGTCGATGGCGATACTTCGACCAACGACGCCTTCATGCTGATTACGAGCGGCAAGGCGGACATGCCCGAGATCACCGCGGCTGCAAGCAGCGAATACGCGGCTTTTCGTGACGGCGTCACCGCAATCGCGGTGCAGCTGGCGCAGGCCATTGTTCGCGACGGCGAAGGCGCGACCAAGTTCATCACCATTCGCGTCGAAGGCGGACGCAATGGCGAAGAATGCCGCAAGGTCGCCTACGCGATAGCCCATTCGCCGCTGGTCAAGACCGCGTTTTTCGCCTCGGATCCCAACCTGGGACGGATTCTGGCCGCCGTCGGTCATGCCGGCATTGGCGACCTCGACGTCGAAAAAGTCAATCTTTATCTCGATGATGTGCTGGTGGCGAAAGACGGCGGCCGCCATGCCGCCTATCAGGAGGCCGACGGACAGCGCGTGATGCGGCAGGCCGAGATCACGGTGCGCGTGCTGCTCAACCGCGGAGCCGCGGCGGCGACGGTCTGGACTTGCGATCTGTCCCATGATTATGTGAGCATCAATGCCGATTACCGAAGCTGAAATGAACGATATCTCGAAATTTTTTGCACGCGCCGAGTCCCTGGTGGGGCGGCTGGAAAAACTGCTGCCGGCCGAAGCCGCGCCGACCGACTGGAAAGCCTCGATCGCTTTTCGCTGGCGCAAGAAAGACGGACGCGGGCATCTGGAGCCGGTAGCACACGTGCATCGCATCGCGCTGCGCGACCTGCGGGGAATCGACCAGCAAAAACAGCTGGTCGAGCAGAACACGCGCCAGTTCGTCGAGGGTTTCCCGGCAAACAACGTGCTGCTCACCGGGGCCCGCGGCACCGGCAAGTCGTCGCTGGTCAAGGCGCTGCTCAACAAATACGCGCCCAGAGGGCTGCGCCTGATCGAGGTCGAAAAACAGGATCTCGTCGATCTGCCGGAAATCGTCGAGCGCATCTGCGAGCGGCCGGAGCGCTTCGTGCTCTACTGCGATGATCTGTCGTTCGAGGCCGACGAGCCGGGGTACAAGGCGCTGAAAGTGGTGCTCGACGGCTCGATCGCGGCGGCTTCCGAAAACTGCCTGATTTACGCCACGTCGAACCGCCGCCATCTCATGCCGGAGTACATGCACGAGAATCTCGAGTACAAGCACGTCGGCGAGGAAATTCATCCCGGCGAGACCACCGAGGAAAAGGTGTCGCTTTCCGAACGCTTCGGGCTGTGGGTGTCTTTCTATCCGTTCGACCAGGACGAGTATCTCAGGATCGTCGCGGTCTGGCTGGACCATTTCAAGGCGCCGCGCGCAGCTCCGGAAACCGTGGAAAAGGCAGCGCTGCAATGGGCGCTTACACGGGGTTCGCGCAGCGGTCGCGTGGCGTGGCAGTTCGCGCGCGACTGGGCGGGCCGCGCCCGCCTCGAGCGCGGCAAATAGACTCCTGCCGATGAGTGCCGGCAACGTGACGCTCGCGCCGCGCGTCGAAGTCGTCGCGGCCGTGATTTGGCGGGATCACGACCGTTTTCTGCTGGCGCAGCGTCCTGCCGGCAAGGTCTACGCCGGCTACTGGGAATTTCCCGGCGGCAAGGTCGAGGCGGGCGAATCGGCTGCCGCCGCGCTCGAACGCGAGTTGCACGAGGAACTCGGCATCGACGTCGAATGCACCTATCCCTGGATCACCCGTGACTACGATTATGAACACGCGGCGGTGCGTCTGCGGTTTTACCGCGTCACGCGCTGGCGCGGCGAGCTGCACGGCAGGGAGAACCAGCGCTTCGCCTGGCAGTCGGCGGAAAATCTGACGGTCGCCCCGCTGCTTCCCGCCAATGCTCCCATCGTGCGCGCGCTGGGCTTGCCGGCGATCTACGCTATCAGCAACGTTGCCGGCCTCGGTGAGGAACAGTACCTGCGCCGCCTCGAGCAGGCGCTGCAAAACGGCCTGCGCCTGCTGCAGCTCCGCGAGAAACATTTGCCCACAGAAGCGCGGGGGGCGCTCGCGCTGAAAGTGGTGAGGCTCGCGCACGGTTACGGCGCGCGGGTGCTGGTCAATGGCGATGCCGCAGTCGCCGCGCTGGCGGGAGCCGATGGCCTGCATCTCACCGCGAGGCAGCTGATGCAGACCGCTGCGCGCCCTGCTTTCGATCTGGTGGGCGCTTCATGCCACGATGCGGCGGAACTGGCCCGCGCCGCCGCCATCGGCGCCGATTTCGCCGTGCTGGGGCCGGTGCTGCCGACGCCCACGCACCCCGGCATGGCCGGCATGGGTTGGGAGAAGTTCGCCGCGCTGCTCAAGGGCTGTCCGCTGCCGGTCTATGCGCTGGGCGGCATGCAGAAAGAGCATCTCGAAGCGGCGTGGCGTGCCGGCGCCCACGGCGTCGGCATGCTGCGAGCGTCTTTGCAACCTATTGATTAAACAAACAATTTATACGCTGTCTGAGCGGTCGGGGTCTTCGGTCTCGGGCGGGTCGCCATTGTCCGCCACCGGGATGCGGTAGGATTCGCTCGCCCAGGCGCCGAGGTCGATCATCTTGCAGCGCTCG
>JBKBXX010000115.1:0-10324 GCA_046313915.1 Burkholderiales bacterium
TCGTGCAAGGGCTGCAAGCGCGAGTGTCCGACCGGTGTCGACATGGCCAAGATGAAAATCGAGTTCCTGCATCACTACCGCGAGCGCCATGGCCTGAGCTGGAAAGACCGCCTCATCGCCTATTTGCCGCGCTACGCGCCGTGGGCGGCCAGACTCGCGTGGCTGATGAACCTGCGCGATCGCGTTCCGGGAGCGGCGGCGCTGGGCGAAAGCCTTCTCGGCCTGAGCGCGGAGCGCAGTCTGCCGCAATGGCGCAGCGACACTTTTTTCGCGGCTGCGCCACAGCCTGCCGTGGCGGAAGGCAGGGAGGTCGTGCTGCTGGTCGATACTTTCAACAACTACTTCGAGTCCGAGAATGCACGCGCCGCCCACGCGGTTCTGGAGGCGGCGGGCTACCGCGTGCATTTGCCGCGTCCCGCCGACGGCCCGAGGCCGTTGTGCTGCGGCCGCACTTTTCTCGCCGCCGGTCTGGTCGATGAAGCCAGAGCCGAGGCGAGGCGAACGCTGCAAGCGCTGGGTCCTTTCGTGGCCCGCGGCGTGCCCGTGGTCGGGCTCGAGCCTTCGTGCCTGCTCAGCTTGCGCGACGAGTTCCTGTCGCTGCTGCCCGGCGCCGACGCCTCGCGGCTGGCACTTGCCGCTCTGCTGTTCGAGGAGTTTCTGGCGCGCGAACACGATGCCGGCCGGCTCAGCCTGAAGCTCAAGGCCCTGCCGCAGAAAAAAGCGCTGCTGCACGGCCATTGCCATCAGAAAGCCTTTGCCGCGATGCCGGCGGTACAGCGGGTGCTGGGCCTGGTCCCGGAGCTGAAAGTCGAAATCGTCGAATCGAGCTGCTGCGGCATGGCGGGCAGTTTCGGCTTCGATGCCGGACATTACGAGGTGTCGATGAAAATGGCCGAGCTTGCGCTGCTGCCGGCGGTGCGCGGCGCCGGTGACGACACGCTCATCGTTGCCGACGGCACCAGCTGCCGCCACCAGATCCACGACGGCGCAGGGAAGAACGCGTTGCACGTGGCGCGCGTGCTGCAGATGGCGCTCGCGTGAGCGGCGCGGCATGGCCGCATTCTTGACTTGCGTGCTTGACAATCCGCATTGTGGTCAATAGGCTGGCCGCAATTTCCAGAACAAATCATTCAGAAGCAAATCACCAGAGGATGAATCATCCAATTACAGCCGCTGCCGCTGTTTCGGCCGCGGCGCAGGCGCCGTGGCTGCTCGAAGTCGAGGACCTGCACGTTCATTTCGTGACCACACGCGGCGTGGTGCGCGCGGTGGAGGGCATTTCCTACAAGGTGAAGCCCGGCGAAGTCGTGGCGCTGGTCGGCGAATCGGGCTGCGGCAAGTCCGTTTCCTCGCTCGCCATCATGCGGCTGCTGGCGAAACCCGCCGGGCGCATCGTGCACGGCCGCATCCTGTTCGATGGCCGCGATCTGCTCAAGCTGACCGAGGAGGAAATGCGCGAGATCCGCGGCCGCGACATCGCGATGATCTTCCAGGAACCGATGACTTCACTCAATCCGGTGCTCACCATCGGCTTCCAGATCACCGAGCCGCTGCTGATCCATCTCGGAATGAGCATGGATGCCGCACGCCGGCGCGCGGTGGAGCTCCTGAAAATGGTCGGCATCCCCGACCCCGAGCGCCGGCTCGACCAGTATCCGCACCAGTTCTCGGGCGGGATGCGCCAGCGCGTGATGATTGCGATCGGCCTCGCCTGCAATCCCAAGCTCATCATCGCCGACGAACCGACCACGGCGCTCGACGTGACGATACAGGCGCAGATCCTGAAACTCATGAAGGATCTGTCGCGCGATCTGAACATCGCGCTGGTGGTGATCACGCACAACCTCGGTGTCGTCGCGCGTTATGCCGATCGCGTGAACGTGATGTATGCGGCGCGCATGGCGGAACAGGGCAGCGCCGGCGACGTTTTCGCCAGGCCGCTGCATCCCTACACCATCGGGTTGCTGCGCTCGGTGCCGCGCCTCGACCAGCCGCGCGGCAGGAAACTGGAGACTATAGAAGGACTGCCTCCCAACCTGCTCGATCCGCCGCCGGGCTGCCGCTTTGCGCCGCGCTGTCCGGCCAGGCAGGACGCCTGCGCGAGCACGCTGCCCGAGCTGCAGAATATCGCGCCCCATCGCTATTCGGCGTGCGTGCGCGCCGACGAGTTGATGCGGATCGGCCCCACTGCACTCGGGCTGCAGAGCGCAGTGCTCGAGCCGCCGCTGCCGAGGAAGCCGGATGCGGCGAGGCCGCTGCTCAAGGTGAGCAATCTCAGGACGCACTTCGAGGTTTCCGCCGGCTTCGGAAAGCATGCAACGGTGCGCGCGGTCGATGGTCTTTCGTTCGAGATATTCCGCGGCGAAACGGTGGGGCTCGTCGGCGAATCGGGTTGTGGCAAGACCACGGTCGGCCGCACTCTGCTCAGGCTGGAAAACGCGAGCGGTGGCGAGATCGTTTTCGACGGCAGGAACGTCACCGCCATTTCCGGCGAGCCGCTCAAAAGCTACCGGCGCCAGGTGCAGGTGATTTTCCAGGATCCGTACAGCTCGCTGAATCCGCGCATGACCATAGGGCAGATCATCGCCGAGCCGATGCTGGTCTACAGGCTGCAGCCCAACCGCGCCGCGGCGAGGGCCAGGGTCGCGGAACTGCTGACCCAGGTCGGCTTGTTCGATTACATGGCGGAGCGCTATCCGCACGAATTGTCCGGCGGGCAGCGCCAGCGCGTCGGCATTGCCCGCGCGCTGGCGCTGCAGCCTTCGTTCATCGTCTGCGACGAACCGGTATCCGCGCTCGATGTCTCGATCCAGGCGCAGATCATCAACCTGCTCGAGGAGCTGCAGCAGAAATTCGGACTCACTTACCTGTTCATTGCCCACGATCTCGCGGTGGTCCGGCATATTTCGGATCGCGTGATCGTGATGTATCTCGGCAAAGTGATGGAAATCGCCGACCGCGATACGCTTTATGCCGATCCGCTGCACCCTTACACCCAGGCGCTGCTCGACGCGGTGCCGGTTCCCGATCCGGCACTGGAAGCGCGCCGCGAATATCGCGTTCTCGGCGGCGAGGTGCCGAGTCCGCTCAATCCGCCGCGCGGCTGCGTGTTCCATACGCGGTGTCCGCTGGCGGACGACAGGTGTAAGATGGAAATCCCCGAATTGCGGGAAGTGCGTCTCAGGCACTACGCCGCGTGCATCAAGCTTTGATGGGCGGGCACGGGAGCGCCCGGCAAACCAACTACAGGAGGAGATGACATGAAGTTTTCTGCCATATTGCTGAGCCTTGCCGCGCTGTTTGCGGCAGCAGGCGGTGCCCACGCGCAGTCACCCAAAACGGGCGGCTTGCTCAAGTTCGCGGTGAGCGCCGAACCGCCCAACTATGACTGTCACGCCAATTCGTCGTTTGCCTTCATTCACCCGGTGCGGCCGCATTATTCGACGCTGCTCAAGTTCGACACGGCGAAATATCCGGCGATCAAGGGCGATCTCGCCGAGTCGTGGACGGTGGCCAAGGATGGCCTCACCTATACCTTCAAACTGCGCAAGGGCGTGAAATTCCACGACGGTTCGGCGTTCACTTCGGAAGACATCAAGGCTACCTATGATCGCATCCGCAATCCGCCGCCGGGGGTGAAGTCGCTGCGCGAAGCGAGCTATGCCGATATCGCGGCAATCGAGACGCCGGACCCGCTGACCGTGGTATTCAAACTCAAGAAGGCGAACGCGTCGATGCTCGCCAATTTCGCCTCGCCCTGGGATTGCGTCTACAGCGCCGCCAAGCTCAAGCAGGATCCGCGCTGGCCGGAGCGCAACATCATGGGCACCGGTCCGTTCACCTTCGTCGAGCACGTGGCGGGATCGCACTGGACGGGGCGCAAATTCGAGAGCTACTACGAAAAAGGCAAGCCCTACCTCAACGGCTATGTGGCGATTTTCATCAGTGGCGCGCCGATGGTGAATGCGCTGGCCGCCGGCGAGGTGCTCGCCGAGTTCCGCGGCCATTCGCCGGCCGATCGCGATCGGCTGGTCAAGGCGCTGGGCGACAAGGCGGTGGTGCAGGAGTCGCCGTGGGCGTGCAGCCTGGTGGTGACTTTCAACACCAGGAAAAAACCGTTCGACGACGCGCGGGTGCGGCGTGCGCTGTCGCTGGCGATCGACCGCTGGGGCGGCGCGCAGGCGCTGTCCAAGGTCGCGCTGGTGCGCGATGTGGGTGGCATCCTGCGGCCGGGATACGATCTTGCGGCCTCGGAGAAGGAGCTCACCCAGTATCCGGGCTGGTCGAGGGACGTCAACGCTTCGCGTGCCCAGGCGAAGAAGCTGCTGCAGGAAGCGGGCGTCCCCAATCTCAGCTTCACCTTCACCAATCGCAATGTCGCCATGCCGTACACACCGGTCGGCGTGTTCCTGATCGACCAGTGGCGGCAGATCGGTGTCAACGTCAAGCACGAACAGCTGGAGACCAAGCTTTATCTGGCGGCGCTGCAGAAGGACAAGGCGACCTATGATGCGGCGCTCGATTTCAACTGCGATTTCATGGACGAGCCGAACCTGCAGCTGCAGAAATACATTTCGGAAGACCGCTCGAGCCTCAATTACTCGGGGCACACCGACCGCACGCTGGACGCGCTGTATGACAAGCAGTCCGGCGAACTCGACAGGAAAAAGCGCTACGCGCTGCTGCGCGAGTTCGAGAAACGCGCGCTCGACCAGGCATACACCGTTCCCACCATCTGGTGGCACCGCATCATCGTGACCCACAAACAGCTCAAGGGCTGGCATATCACGCCCAGCCACTACGTGGGCCAGGATCTCGCCGATGTGTGGCTAGACCAGTGACGCTCGAACGATGTCGTGAGACCGGCGCGGCGCAGCCGCGCCGGTCTCACGAATGACAACCGGATAGGAACGTTTTTTTCGATGCTGCGTTACACCTTGAACCGCCTGCTGATGACGATACCGACGCTGGTCGGTGTCGCCATTCTGGTATTTTTTCTGCTGCGGCTGATGCCGGGCGACCCGGTGGCCATGATGCTGATGGGCGACGGCGGAGCCAACGTGCCGCCGCACGTGCTGGAAGCCGAGCGCGCCCGCCTCGGGCTGGACAAGCCGCTCTACGTGCAGTTCCTGAAATGGTTCGGCGGCGTGCTGCAGGGCGACTTCGGCTATTCGATGTGGACCGGCAAACCGGTTGCCTACGAGATCGGCATCCGGCTGGAACTGTCGCTGCAGGTGGCGGTGATGGCGACCATCCTGGCAATCCTGCTGGCGCTGCCGCTCGGCACCCTGTCCGCGGTTTTCAAGGATACCTGGGTCGACCACGTGATCCGCGTGTTTTCGATCGCGGGGCTGGCGGTGCCCTCTTTCTGGCTGGGGATGATCATCATCCTGCTGCTGCTCACCTATTTTTCGTGGATTCCGCCGCTGACGTTCACGCCTTTTTTCCAGGATCCGTGGACCAATCTGTCGCAGCTCATCTGGCCGGCGCTCGCCGTCGGCTACCGCTATTCGTCGGTGGCCACGCGCATGATGCGCTCGTCGATTCTCGAAGTGCTGCAGGAAGATTACATCCGCACCGCGCGCGCCAAGGGCGTATCCGAGCGGCTGGTGGTGGCGCGTCACGCGATGCGTAACGCGATGCTGCCGGTGGTGACGGTGATCGGCCTGGAGTTCGCTTTCCTGATCGGCGGCCTGGTGGTGACCGAGCAGGTGTTCAACCTGAACGGCATCGGCAAGCTGTTCGTGCAGGCGGTATCCCGCGGCGACTACACCATGATCCAGGGACTGGTGCTGCTGGTCGCGGTGTTTTTCGTCCTGATCAATTTCGTGATCGATCTGCTCTACGGTTTCCTCGATCCCCGTATCCGCTACCGCTGATGAATACCACCGCAGCAATTACCGTCACCTACAAGGTTCCCCGGCGCCGCCACCCGCTGTTGCAGTTCATCGTCCAGCAGCCGCTCGGCGCCGGCGGGCTCGCGTTCATTCTGCTGATGGCGGTAGCCGCGATATTCGCGCCGTGGGTCGCGCCGTACGATCCGCTGACCGTCGATTACGGCGCGATGCTCGCCCGGCCGTCGTGGGAGCACTGGACGGGCACCGATTCCTTCGGCCGAGATGTGTTTTCGCGCATCATTTACGGCGCGCGCACCGCGCTGGCCGTCGGTTTTCTGGCGTCTTTCCTCGGCTCGACGCTGGGCGCGGTCATCGGCGTGGTGTCGGCGTATTTCGGCGGCAAGACCGACATGGTGATCCAGCGGATCATGGACGTGCTGCTGTCTTTTCCGATCATCGTGCTCGCCATCACCGTGGTCGCGGTTCTGGGAAAAAACATCGTGCTCGGCGTCGACATCAATCTCGTCATCGCCATCGGACTGCCGATGGTGCCGAAAGTGGCGCGCGTCGTGCGCTCGTCGGCGCTCGCCATACGCGAGCTGCCGTATATCGATGCGGCGCGCACGGCGGGCTTTTCGCACACGCGCATCATCTTCCGCCACATCGTTCCCAATGTCGTGGCGCCGTACCTGATCATGCTGACGGCGTTCGTGGCGCAGGCCATCCTGGCGGAAGCGTCGCTGTCGTTCCTCGGGCTGGGGGTGACCGAACCGACACCGTCGTGGGGCCTGATGCTGTCGGGCGCGGCGGCGGATTTCTACGAGCAGGCGCCGTGGATGATCGTGTTTCCGGGGCTGGCGATCAGCCTCGCGGTGTTTGCATTCAATCTTTTCGGCGATTCGCTGCGCGACTGGCTGGACCCCAAGATCAAGCTCTAGCGCGCCTGAACCCTGAGCGGAGGAGGCGGGAGCGCACCGGATTCACCGCTTACCGCTCGAGCGCATAACGCCGCACTTTCGTTTCGTCCACCTCGACTCCCAGGCCGGGGCCGGCGGGTATTTCGAAGTGCCCGCCGGCGAAGGAAAGCGGCTCCTTGAGCACGTCGTCGGCAAGATACTGGCTCGACACGCTCACGCCCCAATCGAGCGCGGGGACGGCGGCGGCCAGATGCAGCATGGCGGCGGCCGCGATGCCGGATTCGGCGATCTTGCACGCGAGATTGACCTTCAGGCCGAGCTTCTCGCACAGCAACGCCGCCTCGTATACCGGCTGCATGCCGCCGAGCTTGATGGTCTTCAGGCTGCAGCCGTGGGCGGCGCCGGCGGCGTGATGGCGGTTGAGATCCTCGATGTCGTGCAGTCCTTCGTCGAAGCCGATCGGGATGCGACTCGCGCGCGCGACCTGCGCCATGCCTTCGAGATCGTCGCCCGCCACCGGCTGCTCGAAAAAGTCGAGCGCCGTGTCTTCGACGGCGCGCACGTAGCGGATCGCCTGTTCCACCGACCAGCCCTGGTTGGCGTCGGCGCAGATCAGCACGCCGCGGCCCAGCACTTCGCATATGCTGCGGGTGCGTTCGGCATCCACGGGCGGGTCGGCGACCCCGACCTTGATCTTGAAAGCCGCATAGCCTTCGGCCTTTCTGCGCCCGGCTTCTTCGAGATCGGCCTCGACGTTGCCGCTGCCTATCATGCGCAAAGCCGCGATGCGGTTGCGCCGCTTGCCGCCGAGAAGCTCGTGGACGGGTTTGCCGCGGGCCCGGCCCACGGCGTCGTGCAGGGCCATTTCGATGGCCGATTTCGCCGCCCGGTTGCCGTAGAGATAGAGATTGGCGCGGGCCATGACCGCGGCGATGTCGTCCGCCGGCATGCCTTCCAGCAGCGGGGCGAGGTAACGTCCCGCCGCCACCATGCTCGCGACGGTTTCGCCCGTCATGGTCGGCGCCGACGCCGCTTCACCCCAGCCCACGATGCCGCTGTCGGTTTCGAGCCGCACCAGCAGATTGTTCGCGCTGTCGACTTCCTCGAGCGACATCCTGACCGGTTTTGTCATCGGCAGGGTTACGGCTATCGGCTCTATGTAATTGATTTTCATATAAAATTTTAGGATAACCGGGTGCGAGGCGGCGCCGCCCGTGCGTTTTCCGGGGCGCGGCGTACAGGACGCCTGCGCTCAGAGCTTGCCGATTTTCTTGATCACGACCGCCATGCGCTGGTAGTCCGCATCGAAGAACTGTCTGAACTCCGGCGCGTCGCGATAGTCCAGCACCACGTGTGCTTTTTCCAGCGCCTGCTTGAACAGCGGATCGGCGGCCACCTTGCGGATCAGCTCGCGCATCTTCGCCTGCACCGGCTCGGGCGTGCTCGCGGCGGTGAACAATCCCACCCACAAGTAGGCCTCGACATCGTAACCGAAGTCCTTGAGCGGTTTGATGTCGGGCAGCGCGGGGTGCGGCCTCACGCCCCAGTTGGCGAGCGCGCGCAGCTTGCCGGAGTGGACGTGGGGATACACCGCAGCCGGTCCGCTCGCGGTCACCTGCGCGTGGCCGCCCAGCACCTGGGTGATGGCCGGTCCGCCGCCGGTGGTCGGCAGATGGCGCATCTTGAGTCCGGCGGCATCCATGAACATCGCCATCGGCGTATGGGTGATGCCGTAGGGCCCCGAGGACGAGAACACGATTTCGTTCGGTTTCGATTTGGCGAGCGCCGCGAGCTCCTTCGGCGTTTTCACGGGCATCGAAGGATGTACGACCATGGTCAGGGGATCGGCGCTCAGGAGCGCGAGCGGCACGATCTGGTCGAGCGAGTAAGGCGATTTTATGCCGTACAGCTTGTCCTTTTCGATCACCAGATACAGGTTCGGCGTCGTCACCAGGATGTTGTAACCATCGCCGGGCTGATTGGCGACGTAGGCGGTGCCGACCGCGGCGGTGCCGCCGGGGCGGTTGACGACCGGCGCCGGCTGGCCGGTCAGTTTTTCGATCATCGCGGAAAGCGGCTGGGCGTGTATCTGGTTCATGCCGCCGGGAGGATTGGGTACGGTGATGGTGATGGCGCGGGCGGGATAATCCTGCGCGTGGGCGATCGCGAACGCGAATGCCAGCGTGACAGCAAGCAATGGATGCCTCATTTTTCCTCCTAGTCGTTGATGGCCTGATGGGCGGCGCGCGCTGGCGCAGCTCTTATCTTGATTCTGCAAGGAATTTTACTCACAAAGTAATCCTGCCTCGCCGTCTCTGTCAACCGGCATGCCCGGCCGGCATGGCTTTGTCGCTTCATGGGCATCACAAATCTTATATACTTCCGTGCAACGTCCCGTTCGTCCATCTTTGTAACCCGTTATGCAGGAACCGCGCATGATCAATGCCGCCATCATCGGCCTCGGCTGGTGGGGAAAGAACATCGTCAACGCCGTTCAGGGAAAAAGCGACCGCATCCGCTTCATCCGGGGCGTCAGCAAGGAAGCCGATATCGTCCGCGATTTTGCCGCGCGGCACGGCTTCGAGCTGTCCACCGAACTCGCCGACGCCCTGACTGACCCGCGGGTGGACGCCGTCGTCCTCGCCACCCCGCATTCGCTGCACCCGTCGCAAGTGATGGCGTCGGCCGAAGCGGGCAAGGCCGTATTCTGCGAAAAGCCGCTCGCGCTGAAAAAAGCCGATGCCGAACGCGCCGTGCAGGCGTGCCGGGACGCCGGCGTGCTGCTCGGACTGGGAACCAACAAGCGGTTCTGGCCTTCGATGCGCGAACTGAGAAAAGTGGTGGCCAGCGGCGAGCTGGGCGACATTCTTCACGTCGAAGCCCACTACAGCAACGAAAACTCGGGCAGTTTCTTTGCTTCGTGGCGCGATTCTGCCGACGAATCGCCCGGCGGCGGCATGACCGGCTCCGGTATCCATGCGCTCGATGCGCTGATCGGCATCGCCGGCCCGGTGCGCCGGGTGCGCGGCCAGCTGGTCACGCGCAAGCCCCAGCCCGATCCGCTCGATACCGTGTCGGTGCTGTTCGAGTTCGCGAACCGCGTCAGCGGCACGCTGGCGGCGGTCCGCGCCACGCCTTTCTACTGGCGGGTGCATGTCTTCGGCAGGAACGGCTCGGTCGAGGCACTGGGCGAGACCGACCTCGTGATCCGCCGCACGGGCGCCAAGCCGCAGCACACGAGTTTCGAACCGGTGGACTCGCTGCGGGCAGAATTCGACGCTTTTGCCGACGCCGTCGCCGGACGCGCCGCCTATCCCATTTCGCTGGAGCACATGGTGAATACCGTGGCCGCTTTCGAAGCCGTCATCCGCGCGCTGGATAGCGGCGAGACGGTGACGCTCGCTTGACGGCGAACGCGCGCTCCGTTTTCCCGGGACGGCTTGTAACCAGCGAACTCCGATGAACACCCCGTGCGCCCCGGCGCCCCGATAACCCAAGAAAGGAACCGCACCCGCCATGTTCAATCCCTTCCAGCAGTTGCAGCTGATCGAAACCAGGCTTTTCATGACG
>JBKBXX010000116.1:0-9811 GCA_046313915.1 Burkholderiales bacterium
GATGTCGCCGAAGTCCTGGCGCCGGGCGGCGTGCGCGAATATGAAATCCTCGACGTCAAGTACATCTAGGGCCGGCGGGCGCTTTATGCATATATAACGTATTGATTTTATTAAATTTTTTATCAGAACCTGCCAATGAAATCCTTTGCCGACGCCTTGCAGTCCCTCGCGGTCACCTTGTGGGTCGGCAGCCTGTGGACGATCGGCTACCTCGTCGCGCCGCTCTTGTTCGCGACACTGCCCGACCGCGCGCTGGCGGGCCTGCTGGCCGGCAAGTTTTTCACTTTGGCAGCCTACGTGGGACTCGCCTGCGCGATCTATCTGCTGCTATTCAGGCTTGCGCGCTTCGGCGCCGCTGCGTTCAGGCAGGGTTTTTTCTGGGTCGCGCTGTTGATGCTGGTGCTGATCGTGGTCGGCCAGTTCGGCGTGCAGCCCGTTGTCGAAAGCCTCAAAGCCCAGGCATTGCCGAGGGAAGTGATGGAATCGGTGCTGCGCGAGCGTTTCGACACCTGGCACGGCGTGGCGAGCGGGCTTTATGTGATCGAAAGCGTGCTGGGAGCTGCGCTGGTGGTGCTGCAGCAGCGCGGGCCCAGATGAGCGATTGAGTGAGCTCCGAACGTCAGAGGGGCTCGCGATCACCCACTCAACCGAATTCCGTGGACCCTAGTCGTTCTGGTAGCTGCGCTTGGTCCGGCGTGACGGTTTCCCGGCCTTGTGACGCGCCGGCGCTTTTTTCTTTTTTTCGGCCGCTTGCGGCCGGGGCCTGAAAACGACGAGGATTTTGCCGATATGCTGCACCGGAGCGGCCTCGAGCGCGCCGCAGATTTCCTCCAGCAGCTGCTGGCGTTGGCGGCGGTCGTCACCCAGCACCCTGATCTTGATCAGTTCGTGGCTTTTGAGATTGACGTCGATTTCCCTGATGACGGCGGTGGTGAGCCCGGCGTCACCGATCATGACCACCGGCTGCAGATGATGGGCGCGGGCGCGCAGCGTGCGTCGTTCCGCGGGTGTCAGGATGCGAATGTTCACGATGATCCGAGTCTAGCTTATGGCGCGCACTAAAACCAGCAGGGCGTGGATGCGCGAGCACGTCAACGACGCCTATGTGAAACGCGCCCTGAGCGAAGGCTATCGCTCGCGCGCGGCCTACAAACTGGCGCAGATCGCCGAACGCGACAAGCTGTTCAAACCCGGCATGACCGTGGTGGATCTGGGAGCGGCGCCCGGAGGCTGGTCGCAAGTGGCGGCGCAGCGGGTTGCGCCGGGCGGACGGGTGATCGCGGTCGATGTGCTCGAAATGCAGGGTCTTGCCGGCGTCACAGTGGTCCGGGGCGATTTCGGCGAAGCGGCGACGCTCACCGAACTGGAGCGGTTGCTCGGAGAGCAGGCGGCGGACCTTGTGCTTTCCGATATGGCCCCCAATATCAGCGGCATAGCCAGCGTCGATCAGGCGCGCGCCGTCGCGCTTGCCGAGCTCGCGCTGGATTTTGTGAGCAACCATTTGAAACCGGGAGGAAATTTCCTGGTCAAATTGTTTCAGGGTTCGGGTTTCGAAGAATTCGTCAAAGCCGCGCGCCGGCATTTCGGGCAGGTGCTGATACGCAAGCCGGAAGCTTCGAGGAGCCGTTCGAGCGAGGTTTACGTGCTGGGTAAGGGCCTGAAATGCCGTTGAAAAATCCCCTTAATGGGAAAGCTTGCCTGCTGCGTTGCGGGTAAAATCAGTCTAGAATGGGTCCGATGGGTGTCCCGAGGAGTGTACTGACTTGAATAATCTGATCAAAAATGTCGCGATCTGGCTGGTGATCGCATTGGTGCTGATGACGGTTTTCAACCAGTTCAGCACGCGGCAGACCACCCAGAAGGCGATGGAATACTCGCAGTTCATCGAAGAGGTGAAGCAGGGGCGCATCGCCAAGGTCACCATCGAGGGGCGCGTGCTGAAAGGCGTCAAGCAGAGCGGCGAGCGGTTCACGACCTATTCGCCTTCCGACCCGTGGCTGGTGAGCGATCTGCTGAAAAACGGCGTCATCATCGAAGCCAAGCCGGAGGAAGAGCCTTCGCTGCTGATGAACATCTTCGTGTCGTGGTTCCCGATGCTGCTGCTGATCGGCGTGTGGGTGTTTTTCATGCGCCAGATGCAGGGCGGGGGCCGCGGCGGCGCGTTTTCGTTCGGCAAGAGCCGCGCGCGCATGCTCGACGAATCGACCAATACCGTGACTTTTGCCGACGTCGCCGGCTGCGAGGAAGCCAAGGAAGAAGTCGCGGAACTGGTCGAGTTCCTGCGTGACCCCAGCAAGTTCCAGAAACTCGGCGGCCGCATACCGCGCGGCGTGCTGATGGTCGGCAGTCCCGGCACCGGCAAGACGCTGCTCGCGCGCGCCATTGCCGGGGAAGCCAAGGTCCCGTTTTTCTCGATTTCCGGTTCCGATTTCGTCGAGATGTTCGTCGGCGTCGGTGCCGCACGCGTGCGTGACATGTTCGAAAACGCCAAGAAACACGCGCCGTGCATCGTGTTCATCGATGAAATCGACGCCGTCGGCCGCCAGCGCGGCGCGGGGCTGGGCGGCGGCAACGACGAGCGCGAGCAGACGCTGAACCAGCTGCTGGTCGAAATGGACGGCTTCGAAGCCAATTCCGGCGTGATCGTCATTGCGGCGACCAACCGCCCCGACGTGCTCGACCCGGCGCTGCTGCGCCCCGGACGTTTCGACCGCCAGGTGGTGGTGCCGCTGCCCGATATCCGCGGTCGCGAGCAGATCCTGCTGGTGCACATGCGCAAGGTGCCGGTCGCGCCCGACGTCAAGGCCGATATCATCGCCCGCGGCACGCCGGGGTTCTCGGGTGCCGATCTCGCCAACCTGGTCAACGAGGCGGCGCTGTTCGCGGCGCGCAGCAACAAGCGTCTGGTCGACATGGAAGACTTCGAGCGCGCCAAGGACAAGATCATGATGGGCGCCGAACGTCGCTCGATAGTGATGCCCGAGGAAGAACGCCGGAACACCGCCTATCACGAGTCCGGTCACGCCGTGGTGGCGCGGATGTTGCCCAAGACCGATCCGGTGCACAAGGTGACGATCATTCCGCGCGGCCGCGCGCTGGGCGTGACCATGCAGCTGCCCGTCGAGGACCGCTACAGCATGGATCGCGAGCGCATCCTGTCGACGATCTGCGTGCTGTTCGGCGGGCGCATCGCCGAGGAAATCTTCATGAACCAGATGACCACCGGGGCTTCCAACGACTTCGAGCGCGCGACCCAGCTCGCGCGCGACATGGTCACGCGCTACGGCATGTCCGATTCGCTGGGGCCCATGGTCTACGGCGAGAACGAGGGCGAGGTGTTCCTTGGCCGCTCCATCACCACACACAAGAACGTGTCGGAAGCGACGTTGCAGAAAGTCGATGCTGAAATCCGCCGCATCATTGACGAGCAGTACACACGCGCGCGCAAGCTGATCGAGGATAATCGCGACAAGGTCGAGGCGATGGCGAAGGCGCTGCTCGAATGGGAAACCATAGACGCCGACCAGATCGGCGACATCATGGAAGGGCGGCCGCCGCGGCCACCCAAGCCGGCGCAGATGCCGCCGTCTCCGGCGCCCAAGGACATGCCGCCGTCGAGCGGCGCTGCCGCGACGACGACGCCGGCGCAGGAAGCGTGACGGCAGCGAAGGGTGAATAGCGAAGGGCGAAGGGTAATAGCGCTTTCCCACCTTACTTCCTTGCGCTTCTCCTTTCACCGATGTACCTCCAGTGCGGCAGATTCCGGCTTTCGCTAGAGAAGCCGCTCATCATGGGCGTGATCAACGTCACGCCCGATTCTTTTTCTGACGGCGGCAAATGCGCGACGGCGGAGCAGGCCCTCGCGCATGCCGCGAGCCTGGTTGCCGAAGGCGCGGATATCCTCGACATCGGCGGTGAGTCGACGCGTCCGGGTGCCTTGCCCGTGACGCTCGAAGAAGAGCGGCGGCGCGTGCTGCCGGTAGTGGAGCGGCTCGCCGGCTGCGGTGTTCCGCTTTCGGTGGATACGCAAAAAACCCAGTTGATGCGTGAAGCGGTCATTGCCGGCGCTTCGATGATCAACGACATCGGCGCGCTGACCGCCGCCGGTGCGCTCGAGGCGGTCGCGGCCACCTCGGTCGCGGTATGTCTGATGCACAAGCAGGGCGAGCCGCAGACCATGCAGCAGGATCCGCGTTATGCCGATGTCGTGGGCGAGGTGCGGGCGTTTTTGGCGGCACGGATCGATGCAGCGCAATGCGCCGGAATTTCCCGTGAGCGGCTGGTGATCGATCCGGGATTCGGCTTCGGCAAGACTTTCGAGCACAATCTGGCGCTGCTGCGGGGACTGGAGCGGATTTCGGCGCTGGGGGTGCCGCTGCTCGCCGGGCTGTCGCGCAAGTCCATGCTGGGCAGGATCACCGGCCGCGAGCCCGCGGAACGGGTCTTCGCCAGCGTTGCCGCCGCGCTGATCGCGGTGCAGAAAGGCGCGCGCATCGTGCGCGTGCACGACGTTGCCGCGACGCGCGACGCCCTCGCGGTGTGGAATGCGGTGAACGGCTGAGCGGCCACCGTTTTACGGCCCGCCGTTTACCGTTTACCATTGGCCGCATACGCGTTCTCCTTTCCTTTCGGGCCCGACGGACAATGACGAGAAAGTACTTCGGCACGGATGGCGTGCGTGGCAGGGTGGGTGCGGCGCCGATCACCCCGGATTTCGTGATGCATCTCGGCTATGCCGCGGGCAAGGTGCTGGCGGCCTCCGGCGTGAGCGGTGCCGACAGGCCGGTGGTGCTGATCGGCAAGGACACCCGGGTATCGGGCTATATGCTCGAGTCCGCGCTCGAGGCCGGCTTGTCGGCGGCGGGTGTGGACGTGCTGCTGGTGGGGCCGATGCCGACGCCGGCGGTGGCCTACCTGACGCGCGCATTGCGGCTGGCGGCGGGGGTCGTGATCAGCGCTTCGCACAATCCTTACGACGACAACGGCATCAAGTTTTTTTCCGGCAACGGCGCCAAGCTGCCCGACAAGATCGAAAGCGAGATCGAAGCGCAAATCGATCTGCCGCTGCAGTGCATGGCCTCGGCCAGGCTCGGCAAGGTGCGGCGGATCGACGACGCCGCCGGCCGCTACATCGAATTCTGCAAAAGCACTTTCCCCGGCAGTCTGGATTTGCGCGGCATGCGCATCGTGGTCGATTGCGCCAACGGCGCCGCCTATCACATCGCGCCGCACGTGTTCCATGAGCTCGGCGCCGACGTGATCGCGATTGGCACCCATCCCGACGGCTTCAACATCAACGACCGGGTCGGCGCCACCGCTCCGCGGGCGTTGCAGGAGGCGGTCAAGCGCCACGAGGCCGATCTCGGCATCGCGCTCGACGGTGATGGCGACCGGCTGGTGATGGCCGATGCCGGCGGCAGGCTGTTCGACGGCGATCAGCTGCTCTACGTCATTGCGCGCCATCGCCGGCAACGCGGCGAGCTCAAGGGCGGAGTGGCGGGAACGCTGATGACCAATCTCGGTCTCGAGCATGCGCTGGCGAAACTCGGCGTGCCGTTTGCGCGCGCGAAGGTCGGCGATCGCTATGTGCTCGAACTGCTGCAGGAGCGCGGCTGGGAATTGGGCGGCGAAAATTCGGGACACATCGTCTGTCTCGACAAGCACACCACCGGCGACGGCATCGTGTCCGCGCTGCAGGTGCTGCGCGTGCTGGTGGAGACCCGCGCCCCGCTCGCCAAGGCTGCCGCCGCCGTTACGCTGTATCCGCAGGTGCTGGTCAATGTCGCGGTGAAAAAACGCGTCGATTTTCTCAAGCATGACGGCGTCCGGCAGGCGGTTGCGCGCGCCGAAAAAGACCTGGGCGGCACGGGCCGCGTGCTGATCCGCGCCTCGGGCACCGAGCCGCTGATCCGCGTCATGGTCGAAGGCCGGGCCGCGTCCAAGGTCAGGCGCTGGGCGAACGCGATTGCCGCCGCGGTGCGCAGCGCTACAAAACTATAATTAATTGAATTTATTGTAATTATTTTTGACGTGCGGTCCTGTTCCGGGCGATAGGGTGTATCGAAATCGCCCGCGTCAACCTGCGGGTCGGCATGCTGATCTGGGTGATGATCATCCCGGTGCTGATCAGGATCGGCTTGGGCGCTTTGCATCAAGTGCGTCAACACGTGCGTGGCATCGGTATCACGCTGTTCGTGAACTGGCCGGTCAAGCCAGTTCTTCATGGCGCTGGTGGGCTGGATTTTCATCCGCCACCTGTTCGCGCCGTATCTGCCGCCAGAACAGATCGACAGCTACATCGCTGGCCTGATCCTGCTGGCGGGGCCGCGCCCTGTGCGGCAATGGTCTTTGTCTGGAGCCGGCTGACCGGCGGCGATCAGCCTGTTCGGCTTTGAGTCCGGCGCGGCCGCTCCGGTTAATCGATGATTACGCGGCAGCCAAGCATGACATCGACAGCTGTCAAAAAAACGCAATCTCCGTGTTGTAAATTTCTGATTACGCCCCCGCCTCGGTGAACCGCGTCACATCCGAGCGCATCGCCCGGGGCGCAGCCGGGTCATATCAACGAACGGAGAGTCTATATGCCTCATGCGGCCGGCCGTGCGGTTCTGGCGGCGCTTGCACTTATGACTTTAGTGACCGCGAACACCATTTCGGCACAGGACGGGGCACGTACCAGCTCGCCGGATTACCCGACGAAGCCGGTGCGGATGATCGTGCCGCTCGCCCCCGGCGGCGGCAGCGATATTGTCGGCCGCATTGTTGCCTTGGCGCTCACCGATCACTGGGGCCAGCCGGTCGTCGTCGACAATCGACCGGGTGCCGGCAGCACCGTTGGCACCTCGATCGCCGCCAAGGCGCCTGCCGATGGTTACACGCTGTTGGTTTCAAGCTCGTCCATTGCGATTTCGCCGGCCCTTTACAAAAACCTGAATTTCGATATCAAGCGCGACTTTGACGAGGTCACTCTGATCGCGAGCCAGCCCAGCATTCTTGTGGTGCATCCGGCAGTCCCGGTGAATTCGGTCAGGGATCTGATCGCTCTTGCCAGGTCGCAGCCCGGCAAGCTGAATTTTGCGTCGGCCGGGGCGGGAAGCGCGACCCACCTTGGCACGGAATTGCTGCAGCACGCCGCCGGGATCAGCATGCTGCATGTCCCCTACAAGAGCGCCGGGCTGGCCGCGTCCGCCCTGTTGTCAGGCGAGGTTCAAGTGCTGCTGACCAACATGGCGAGCACACTGCCGTATGTAAAGTCGGGGAAAATCAGGGCCCTCGGCGTGAGCAGTCTTGAGCGTTCGCCGCTGGTGCCCGGGCTGCCGACAATTGCCGAAGCAGGCGTTCCAGGCTTCGAATATGTCACCTGGTACGGAATGCTGGTCCCAAAGGGCACACCCAGGGCCGTCATTGTCCGCATCCAGACCGATACCGCGAAGATCATCAGCAATGCACAAGTACAGGAGCGTTTTGCCAAGCTGGGCTTGACTGCATACGGAACTACTCCTGCGGACTTCGGAATCTACTTGAATGCGGAGATCGCGAAGTGGGACAAGCTGGTGCGCATGGCGGGGGTGCGCGCCCAATAACCTGCTCCTGGTCTGGCATGATCGAACCGGGCGGTGCGGCCCTTTACTCGGGTTGCTGCAGGGGCGTTTCGGCAATGTGTTCGACGTGCGGCAGCCCGGGCTCGGCCTGGCCCGTCCAGCGCATGAGCTGCATGCGCCCATCATAATGCTCGACGATCGCGGTGCAGCTGTCTACCCAGTCGCCACAGTTGATGTAGGTGATGCCGCCTATCCTCTTGATCGCCGGTGTGTGAATGTGGCCGCAGATCACGCCGTCGAGGCCGAGGCGCTTGACGTCGTGCACAACCGAATTCTCAAAGTCGCTGATGAAGCTCACCGCCTGCAGCACATTGCGCTTGGCATAGTCTGCAAGAGACCAGTGGCCGCTGATCCCGAGTTTGCGCCGGATCAGGGACAGAACCCGATTCAGGTGCACGAGCAGGTTGTAGGACTCGTCGCCGAGAATCGACACCCATTTGTGATAAGTTGTCACTTGGTCGTATTCGTCCCCGTGCAGCAGGATGTAACGCCTGCCATCGGCGGCGGTATAAATGTAATCCCGCACCAGCGTGATGCCCCCGAACGAATTGCCGATATATCCACGCAGCGCTTCGTCGTGGTTTCCGGGAATCAGAAACACTTTGACGTGGCGGCGCGCCATCTTGAGAATTTTCTGCACTACGGTATTGTGCGGTTCCGGCCAGTACATGCTGCGGCTCATGGCCCAGAAATCCACGATATCGCCGATCAGAAAAATATGCTGGGGGTCGTAATTTCCGAGAAAGGACAGTAACTGCCCGGCGCGGCATGCTCGTGAGCCGAGATGAATGTCGGAAAGAAATAAGGCGCGTATTTTGCGTGGTGTGCGTTCGGAGTCGGTCATGAATCAGAATCCTGCCGTGGCCGCCTTTCCGGCCGGCGGCTCAGGCAGACAGGTGATCTTCATTCTCGATATCGCCCGTGCGATCTTGTTCTGCGATGACATCCAGCAAGGCCGCCTCGAAATGGTCATGAACGTATTCCCAGTCGAGGCGCTCGGCCGTCTCCCGTGCGCGGCGTCCCAGCCTGGCAACGTGTTCTGGAGTGCTGATCAGATTGACGGCGAGACCGACAAATTCCTGTGAGTTGTCAAAGCCGGCAAGCAGGCCGTTTTTTCCGTGCACGATGTGCTCGGCTGCAGCAGCGTAGTCATACGCGATTACCGCAAGCCCGCTCGCCATGGCTTCGACGGTTACATTGCCATAGGTCTCCGTCGTGCTTGGGAAAATGAAGGCATCCGCTGAAGCGTAATGCGTCGCAAGTTCCTCCCCGACACGCATGCCGGCGAAAATGAGAGTTAGATTGCTTGCTTGCAATGACGCACGCGCCGGACCGTCGCCGACCAGCACCAGGCGTGCTTCCGGGCGCGTCGATTGCATTGCTGAAAATGTCTGCAATACCAGAGGCAGATTTTTCTCCGGCGCCAGGCGCCCGACATAGATTGCCACCGGTTGTCCTGGCTTGATGCCCCACTGTTGCCGCAATGCGGCGCTGCGTTTGTTTGGGTGGAACAAACGCGTGTCGACGCCGCGCGAAACGACGCGCAGATTACGATAGCCGTGCCGCTCGAGGTCATCGAGCATGGATGCGGTTGGCACCAGAGTGGATTGCGTCCTGTTGTGAAATTTGCGCAAATAAGCCGCGATCGGCCGCTTGAGCCAGCCGATGCCGTAATGCTCGCTGTAGCTGTGAAAGTTGGTGTGGAAATCGCTGCTGCAGGGGATCTTGAGCTTGACCGCGGCGGACAGCGCCGACCACCCGAGCGGGCCTTCGGTCACGATATGCACGATATCCGGGCGCTTGAGCGACCATAAGCGCAGCAGCGCCTGCTTTGCTGGCAGCCCCATTTTCAGGCTGTCATAGCGCGGGATCGACACGCCGCGTTGCAGAAACTCCTCGAAATTGGGTTTGCTTGCCGCATTGTCCTGCCGGTTTTGCCGCGGCCGGATCAGCTGTATCCGATGCTGCCGTTGCTGCAGGCCGGCAACCATGCGGCTGATGGTCATCGAGACGCCGTTGATCTCGGGGGGGTAGGTTTCAGTTACCACTGCGATGCGCAGTGTCCTGCGCCTGGTCGGCAGTTGCGGGTGGATGATCTGCTGGCTGTCCATGGCACGCATCATCGCGCGCGATGAAGACAGTTTGATTAAGTTTAGATTATGATTTTGTGACGCTCGTGATGAGAAAACGATGCATTGCGAATCAGCCAA
>JBKBXX010000117.1:0-9736 GCA_046313915.1 Burkholderiales bacterium
GTAACCGTAGGAATCCACGCTCGACGTGGCCCAGCGGATCGATTTGCGCTCCTGCGCCTCGGCCGGCACGATCGTCGAGACGGCAAAAACAGCAGCGACTACGGACAGAAAAATCGCGGATCCTGATTTTGACTTCAACATGGCATTCCTCCTTTTCATTCTGAGCGGCATTTTTTCACGATGCGGCATATTGTGCTTTGCAAACAAAAATCCGTTCGCAGCATATAGTAGGACATCATGACAAAAGTTGACATAAATCAATCCATCCCGATTCGACGCAGCAGAACTGCCGCTTCTCCGGCCGTTCGGCGAAAACGGCCCGCGGCTCGGCAAAAGCGCGAATCCTGGTGGTTTTATTCAATAAAATCAATATTCCCGTGGCAGCGTCACGGAATTTCTGCCGCTGCCACGACTTTCAACCAACCGCCGGCTCGACAACGGTCATTGCGTATCCCATTCCGGCGCAACCGACGTCTCGCCCGCTTGCGCCTGAAACTCGCAGTCGATGCCTATCCCCGGCGCCCACACCAGCTTACTGCCGCAGAACAACAGCGGCAGGCGTTCACGCTGCCACGGCGGCAGGCGCGATTCCTGCAGCAGCTTCTTCAGGCTGCGACGCGGCCGCCGGCAGGCCGGCTGCAGCCGTTCGCCGCCGCGGCGCACGCGCACCGTTACCGGTTTCGCCTGCAGCCTGGCGAGGCTGATGCCGGAACCGCGGCATTTTGTCAGCGTCATCACGCCACCGAATTCGGGCAGCGCGAGCCGGCGCTCGCCGCGCCACGCCACGGCAAATGCCGCCGCCGGAACGGGCGCTTTTTCCACCACGTACAACGCCTGGGCGAATCGTCTCAGCTCGTGACTGCCGAGATCGACGCGTACCGCCGCATCCCGTTTCGCCGTCAGCGATTGACGCAGCGCTTCTTCCAGCCGCTCGGCATTGGGCATGATGACGCCGCGCCGGGCCAGAAAATGGCGCAGCAGATTTCTGGCGCGCGCGGGTGAAAGTCGGCGCAGCCCGGCGACCCGCAGCGCACCGTCGCAGATGTATTCGGCACCGTCGCCCGCCGCCAGCTCGTCGAGCAACTGCGAGGCTTCGGCAAAATGGCGCGCCGAGCGCGCGAGGGTCGCGCGATACGCAGGAAAGCGGCGCGCAAGCAGCGGCAGCACCTCGTGGCGCAGGAAATTGCGCAGAAAATAAGTATCGGCATTGCTCTCGTCCTCGACCCACTCGAGGCCGCGCGCCCTCGCGTAAGCCTCGATTGCCGTGCGCGGCACGTCGAGCAAAGGGCGCAGCAGCCGCGGTGTGGCGGGCCGAGCGCCCGCCGCCTGCCCACCGCCTGCCACCGGCATCGCCGCGAGCCCCTTCACCCCGGCGCCGCGCAGCAGCTGCAGCAGCAAAGTTTCCGCCTGGTCGTCCTGATTGTGGGCGAGCACGACGCCATCGGCCTTGCACGACAGCAGGGCATCGTAGCGGGCGGCGCGCGCGGCGGCCTCGAGACTGTCACCGCGCTTCACCGCGACGCGCACGACGCGCAAAGGAACGCCGCGGGCGCGGCAAACCGCGCGGCAAAACGCCGCCCAGCGGGCGGCATGGGGACTGATCCGATGATTGACATGCAACGCCGCCAGATGGAAACGCCGGCGCTGCGCGATGCGGCTCAGGATATCGAGCAGGACCATCGAATCGACACCGCCGCTCAAGCCGACGACCAGGCGCTCGCCGGGTTTGACGACGCCCCGGAGGCTGGCGGCGACGCGCGAAACGAGATCGGGCGCCTTGCGGCTAACGGGTCTCGACTTCCTTGAACCTGCCATAAGCCATGAGCTTGTTGAAGCGCGCCTCGAGCAGATCCTTGAGCGGTTTGTCCCGCAACTGGCGCCAGGTATCCTGCAGCGCTTTCTTGAGACCCTGCATCATGGCATCGTGGTCGCGATGCGCGCCTCCCGGCGGCTCATTGACGATGCGGTCGATCAGACCCAGGGTTTTGAGGCGGGTCGCGGTGATGCCCAGGATTTCGGCGGCTTCCGGCGCATGATCGGCGCTCTTCCACAGAATCGACGCACATCCTTCCGGAGAGATCACCGAGTAGGTGGCATACTGCAGCATCAGCAGCGCATCGCCCACGGCGATGGCGAGCGCGCCTCCCGAGCCGCCTTCGCCGATCACGGTGCAGACGATGGGCACCTTGAGTTCGGCCATCACGTACAGATTGCGACCGATCGCTTCCGACTGGCCGCGCTCTTCCGCGCCCACGCCGGGATAGGCGCCGGGAGTGTCGATGAAGGTGAACACCGGGATGCCGAACTTTTCCGCGAGCTTCATCAGCCGCAGCGCCTTGCGGTAGCCTTCCGGCTTGGGCATGCCGAAATTGCGGAAAATTTTTTCCTTGGTGTCGCGCCCTTTCTGGTGGCCGATCACCATCACGGTTTCGCCGTTGAAACGCGCCAGCCCGCCGACAATCGCCGGGTCGTCGGCAAACGAGCGGTCGCCGTGCAGCTCCTCGAATCCCGTGAAAATACCGTTGAGGTAGTCGAGCGTGTAAGGGCGCTGCGGATGGCGCGCCACCTGCGCAATCTGCCACGCGGTGAGCTTGCCGTAGATTTCCTTGGTGAGCGCCTGGCTTTTTTTCTGCAGCCGCGAAATCTCTTCGGAAATGTCGAGCGCGGAATCGTCCTGCACGTAGCGCAGCTCGTCGATCTTGGCTTCCAGCTCGGCAATCGGCTGTTCGAAATCAAGAAAAGTCGTTTTCATAACCGCGCCAATGATACAGCAGTAACCATTTTGCCGAGGTTTTTCAATACCAGCCGACGTCCGCGCCGCGCGGATCGCTCGCCGCCTGCGCTTCGCCGCCCTGCGCGGATCTGAACACCAGCTGCATGTTGCCCCATTTGCGGTTCACCACCTCGATCGCGTGCCCCCTGGCTTCAAGCGCCGCGCGCCATTGCGTCGAAAACCCCTCGGGCTCGATCTCGACATGGTCGGGCCAGTACTGATGATGATAGCGCGGCATCGCCACCAGCCGCTGCAGATCGACCTGCGGCGAGCGCAGGTATTCGAGCACGCCGAGCAGTACTTGGCTCACGATGCGCGAGCCGCCGGGCGCGCCGAGCACCAGCACCCCTTTTGCGTCCTCGACGAACACCGGCGTCATGCTCGACAGCGGCCGCTTGCCGGGAGCAACCGCGTTGGCCGTGCCACCACGCAAAAGGTACGAGTCCGGCACGTCGGGGCGCAGCGTGAAATCATCCATCTCGTTGTTGAGCAGCACGCCGCTGTCGCCGGCGACCAGGCCCGAACCGAACAGGCGGTTGATGGAAAGCGTCGCCGCGACGCGGTTGCCGTCGGCGTCGATGATCGAGAAATGCGTGGTGTTGCCGTCCTCGGCGCGCGCCCGCCTGTCACCGGCGAGATCGCTGCTGCGCGTGGCCGCTTGCGGATCGATGGTCGCCGCTTGCCGTTTTGCGTAATCCCTGCCGGTGAGTCTTGCCAGCGGCACCGGCACGAAATCGCTGTCGCCGAGATACAGCGCACGGTCGCGGAATGCGCGGCGCAGCGCCTCGATGACCAGGTGCGCCGTAGCGGGATCACTCGCCTCGTCCAGCGTAAAACGTTCGAGCATGCCGAGGCTCTGGGCGAGCGCGACGCCGCCGGCAGACGGCAGCGCCGCGGCGGTGATGACGGCGCCGCGGTAGGTAAGGCGCAGCGGTTCGCGTTCGACGATCCTGTAGCGCTCGAGGTCGGTGATGTGCCAGACGCCGCCCGCGGCGTTGACCGCCTGCACCAGGGCTTGCGCCACGTGCCCGCCGTAGAATCCGGCCCGGCCCTCGCGCGCCAGCCGCTCCAGGGTTGCCGCCAGCCGTGGCTGACGCAGCACGAAACTCGGCTGCGGCGCCCGTCCGTGATCGAGAAAGGTTTGCGCGGCGGCAGCGTCGTCCCGCAGCAAGCGCTCGCGCAGCTCCGCGATGCGTGCATAGCGCGCGTCGACTGCGAAACCATCACGCGCCTGCCGCACCGCCGGCGCCAGCGATTGCGCGAGCGGCAATCTGCCGTAGCGCTGCGCCAGGTGCACCAGCGCGGCGGGCACGCCGGGAATCGCCACCGCTTTGCCGCCCCGCGTCGATGCGCCTTTGAGCAGCCGGCCATCGCGGTCGAAGTACGCGTCGCGCCCGATGGCCGCAGGCGCGGTCTCGCGCGCGTCCACCATCACCTGGCGGCCGTCGGCTGCGCGATGCAGCAGGAAAAATCCGCCACCGCCCAATCCCGACGAATAAGGTTCGACGACGCCGAGCACCGCGGCTACCGTGACCGCAGCATCGAAAGCGTTACCGCCCTGCTCGAGCATCCGGTAACCCGCCGCCGTCGCCAGCGGATGCGCCGAAGCGATCGCGACTGCCCGCGGCTGCGCACCCGCGGCCGCGCAATATGCCAGCAACAGCACGCCCGCCCAGCCTGCGCGCCGGCCGGCAAGCCTGACGAAAACCGTTCGCAGCAAACGCAGCATCATAAAAAAACAGTTACTATTCAATTAGTTGCGTTAAATCTTGCGGCCACACCCAGCCGTATCAGTCGAGCGTTTCCCGGTAGCGGCCCAGAGCCACTGCGGCGGCGGCGAGCAGAAACAGCGCGATCGGCCAGACGTTGGGCACGATGTCGGCGGCGACGTTGCCCTTGAGCAAAATGCCCCGGAGTATGCGCAGGAAATGCGTGAGCGGCAAGGTTTCGCCCAGCCACTGCGCCCATTGCGGCATGCCGCGGAAAGGAAACATGAAACCCGACAGCAGGATCGAAGGCAGAAAGAAGAAAAAAGCCATCTGCATCGCCTGCAGCTGATTCTTGGCAAGCGTCGAGAAAGTGAAGCCCACCGCGAGGTTGGCGGCGATGAACAGGATCAGCGCAACCGACAGCAGCGCGAGGCTGCCAACCATCGGCACGTCGAACAGCAGCCTCGCGGCGGCGAGGATGACGGTGACCTGCACATAACCAACGGCGATGTACGGCAGGATCTTGCCGGCCATCACTTCGATCGGCCGCACCGGCGTGGCGAGCAGGTTTTCCATGGTGCCGCGTTCGCGCTCGCGCGTCATCGCCAGCGCGGTCATCATCACCATGGTCATGGTGAGGATGGTGCCGATCAGTCCCGGCACGATGTTGTACTGGGTGATGCCTTCCGGATTGTAGCGCCGGTGCACGCGCACTTCGAAAGGCGGCGGCTGGTTCTGCAGATGGGAGAGGCTGCCTTGCAGATCGCGCGCGAGTGCGCCCTGGTTGAGGGTGAGCAATGCCGCCAGCGCATTGCTGGTCGCCGCCGGATCGGAGGCATCGGCTTCGAGCAGCAGCACCGGTCGCTCGCCGCGCACGAGTTTGCGCGAGAAATTTTCGGGAATGCTGACCACGAACTGCACTTCGCCGGCAGCGAGCACCCGCTCGAGCTCGCTTGCGGAATGCAACACCCGCACGATGCGGAAATAGCCGCTGTTTTCGAGCGCGCTCGTGAAACTGCGCGCGAACACGCTGTTATCGGCGGAAAGCACCGCCGTCGGCAGCGCCTTGGGGTCGGCGTTGATGGCAAAACCGAACAGGATCAGCTGCATGATCGGGATCATCACCATCATCGCAAAGGTCAGGCGGTCGCGCCGCATCTGCACGAACTCCTTGACCATCACGGCCCACAGACGCGTCCAGGAAAAACGGCGGCTCATGTCGTCAGCCCGCAAAATTGTCCCGCGCCTGGTCCATCATTTTGATGAACACGTCCTCGAGCCCCGGTTTCGAACGCTGCCACACGAGTCCCGGCCGTTCGCGATAGGCGGCGATGGTGCTTTCGAGCGCCGCCTCGTCGGTGCCGCTCACATGCAGGGTGTTGCCGAAAGGCACCACCATTTCCACGCCGGGGCGTGACTTGAGCTCGAGCGACAGCGCGATCAGATCGGGACCGGTCACCGCCCAGGTCGCAAGCCGCGAATGCGCGATCACCTGCTGCGCCGTACCGGTGGCGAGCAGCTTGCCGTAGACGATATAGGCGAGTTCGTGGCAGCGCTCGGCCTCGTCCATGTAATGCGTGCTGACCAGCACGGTGATGCCCGCCGCCGCCAGTTCGTGGATCTGGTCCCAGAACTCGCGCCGCGCCTTGGGATCGACACCCGCGGTCGGCTCGTCGAGCAGCAGCAGTTGCGGCTCGTGCAGCAGGCACGCGGCGAGCGCCAGGCGCTGCTTCCAGCCACCCGAGAGCTCGCCCGCGAGCTGGCGGCTGCGCTGCGCGAGCCCCGCGCGCTCGAGCGTCGCGTCCACCACGCGGCGGCGGTCGCGCATGCCGTAGACGCGCGCGACGAAATCGAGGTTTTCGCGAATCGACAGATCCTCGTAAAGACTGAAGCGCTGCGTCATGTAGCCGACGCGATGCTTGATCTCGGTCGCGTCGCGGATGATGTCCAGGCCCAGGCAGGTGCCGCTGCCGGCGTCGGGCGTGAGCAGCCCGCACAACATGCGGATGGTGGTGGTCTTGCCGCTGCCGTTCGGTCCCAGAAAACCGCAGATGTGACCGCGCTCAACGCGCATCGTCACCCCGTCGACGACGCGTTTGCCGTCGAAGACCTTGGTCAGACCCGCGACGTCGATCACCGCGTCGTTCACGGCTGCAGCCTCACTTCCAGCGGCTGGCCGGGATGCAGCCTGACCGCGTCTTCCGCTGCGGGACGCGCTTCGACCAGGAACACCAGTCTTGCGCGGCTGTCCCTGCTGTAGATCACCGGCGGGGTGAATTCGGCTTGCGGCGCGATGAAGCTGATGCGCGCCGCAAGCGGCGCCGCACAGCTGTCGCAGCTCACGCTCACGTCCTGCCCGACGCGCAGCGCACCCAGCTGCGGTTCGGGAACGAAAAAGCGGATCTTGATGTTCTGCGGCGGCAGCAGGCTCACCACCGGCGCTCCCGCCGCCACCCACTCGCCCTTGACATAGAACGTATCGGCCACGAGCCCCGCCACCGGCGCGGTCGCCGCCTTCTGAGCGAGCTTCCAGTCGGCCTGCTCCAGCGTTGCCTGCGCCGCGGCCACCGCGGCGCGCGCCGCCCTGATTTCGTCTTCGCGCGCCGCAAGCTGTGCGGTGGCGAGTTCGGCCTTGAGCCGCGCCACCTGCGCGCGATCGCGGTCATGAGCGGTGCGCGCTTCGTCCAGCCTTTCCCCGGCAATGAAATTCCGCGCCATCAGCCGCTCCGCGCGCTCGAGCTGCGCACGCGACAGTCTGAGCGCGGTTTCGGCCTGCTCGATCTGGGCGCGAATCGCCGCGATCTCGGTCGGCCGCCTGCCTTTCTGCAAATTGGCAAGCTGCGCCTGAGCGGTGCGCAGCCGTTCCGCGGCCTCGCGCCGCGCCGCCGCCTCGTTTTCGCGCTCCAGCGCAAACAGGGCATCGCCGGCCCGCACCTGCGCGCCGCGCTGCACCTGCAACAGCTCCAGGCTGCCGGCGAATGGCAGCGCCACCCTCACGTATTCTCCCTCGGCATAACCCTGATAGGAGACGGGGCCCGCCTCGGAACAGCCGGCGAGCACGAGCAGCGCGAGCAGCGCGAGGATCCCGCGCCCGCGAATCGTGTCGTGTCTGAGGTTGGTCACGGTTTTTCCCTGTCCGTCTTCTTTTTCCAGCATTTCCGCAAACGCCAGCGCAGCGCATGCGCCCCCCGTCGGGACGGTTTGCACCACGACCGCGTCCGGCAAACAGTAATACGTGCCCGCCGCCCCAGCGTCAAGGACCGGCAGGGCGTGCCCGCCTCGGCGCAAGCCCGCCTCGCGGCCTTTGCCCCTATAATGCCAGCACGAGCCTTTCACAAAAATCACTCGTTGAGGAAAATCATCTTGAAAACAATATGTTGCATTTTGTCTCTGCTTGCCGCAGGCGCCAGTGCCCCGGCCGTGTGGGCCCAGACCTATCCGGTGAAACCGGTGCGGCTGGTCGTCGGTTTCACGCCCGGCGGCGGCGTCGACATCAACGCCCGCCTGCTCGCACCCAAGCTCACCGAGTATTTCGGCCAGCAGGTGCTGGTCGACAACCGGCCCGGCGCGGGCACCAACATTGCCAACGAGTACGTCGCCAAGTCAGCGCCCGACGGCTATACCCTGCTCGTCAACACCGCGGCGGTGGCGATCAACATGAGCCTTTACCGGAAACTGCCGTTTGACACGCTGCGCGATTTTGCGCCGGTGTCGGTGTTTTCGATGAGCCCCAATATCCTGGTGGTGCACGCCTCGGTGCCGGCGAAAAACGTGAAGGAGCTGATCGCGCTCGCGCGCAGCCGCCCCGGACAGATGAATTTCTCTTCGGCGGGAAGCGGCACCACCCAGCACCTGTCGGGCGAGCTGTTCAAGCTCAAGACCAAGACCGACATCGTACACATTCCCTACAAAGGCAGCGCGCCTTCGCTCACCGCGCTGATCAGCGGCGAAGTCGATCTTTCCTTCGCCAACATCCCCGCCATCTACAATCACGTCAAATCCGGCAGGCTGCGGCCGCTCGCCTCCACCGGTCCCAAGCGCGCGGAACTGATGCCCGAAGTGCCGACCATGAAGGAAGCCGGCGTTCCCGGGGTGGAAGTCGTAGTGTGGTACGGCGTGCTCGCGCCCGCCGGCACCCCGCGGGAAATCGTCAACACGCTGGCTGCTGCGATCGGCAAAGCCGCGCGCGCGCCCGACGTCAGGCAGCGGCTGCTCGACCAGGGCGCCGAGCCCGTCGGCAACACGCCCGAGGAATTCGGCAAACTGCTGCACGAAGAAGTTGCGCGCTGGGCCGAAGTCGTCAAGGTCTCGGGCGCGAAAGTCGATTGAACACAGTGGCGGCGGCGCGGGCGATGTCCGCTGTTCAGCCTTTGTTTGCCGCCGCTTGCGCCGCATCCTTGCGCATGAGCAGGCCGCCGGCCGCCAGCATCAGCGCTTCGAGCCAGAACACCGGCACGATGCCGAAAGCGGTACCCACCGAGCCGAAAATGACCGGCACCACGACCTCGGTCGCCTTGTTGACCGTCTGGCGCAAGCCCATGGCCTCTCCCGAACGCCCCGGCGGAGAACGGTTGTAGGCGAGCACCATCGACAAGGGGCTGCCGCAACCCAGTCCCAGCCCGAGTACGAAAGCCATCACCAGCAGCAGCGCAAAGCTCGACACGAACGGGAACAGCGTGCTCGCTGCCGCCGCCAGCAGCAGCGAGGCGCTCAGCACGCGCTCCTCGCTGGAACGCTTGACCAGCAGCGGCATCAGCGAGCGCACCAGCAGCAGTGCGAGGGCGAACGCACCCATGATGATGCCGATCTGGGAAGCCGAAAAGCCGACCGAATGCGCGTAGATCGGCAGATAGAAATTGAAAAGCTCGAGACCGGTTTCGATCAGGCCGGCGGTGATCAGCGCGCGGCGCAACGGTAGTATCCTGACGAGATCCATGACACGATGTTCAGTCCTGCGTGCGGCATGAAGCTGGTGACGGGGCAGCAGCCGCGCCAGAAACAGCAGCGCGAGTATCGGCAGCGCCGGAAACAGGGCGAGCAGCAGATAGGTGGCGCGGTGACCGACGAGATCGATTGCGAAACCCGCCGTGGTCGGGCCGAGCAGCGCGGTCAGTCCGACGCCGAGACTGAACAGGCTGTAGTTGCGAGTGCGCTCCTCGCCTTCTCCGGCCGAGCCGATCAGATGCTGCACCGAAACCGTATAAAAGATGTAGCAGGTGCCGATCAGCACCGCCGAAACATAAAGCGTCTCGAG
>JBKBXX010000118.1:0-9680 GCA_046313915.1 Burkholderiales bacterium
GGCAGGCGCTACAACCGGGGGTCTCGAAGGCCAAGGTGGCGCAGGACTTGGGGATACACGGCAATATGCTGCGCAAGGAAAGGAAAAGGGGTCGCGTCTTGTATTATGACATTTTGAACCGTGCTCCCCATCCGAAGATGACGGGAGTGCGGCAGCAGGAAACCCCAGCCCCGGATTTCGCCTGCGGCCGGATCCGGGCTGTGCGCGCTACTCCGCGCTGATCCCCGCGCCTTTCACCGAAAGGATCAGAGGGTCGCGTCTTGTATTATGATATTTTGGCATTCGCTATCTGATCGAGTTGGCGGGAGTGCGATGGCAACAAGCCTCCGCCGCGGATTCCGCCTGTGGCTGCACGCGGGCCACGCCCGCTTTCCCTCACCCTCGCTCCCTCTCCCGAATGGAGAGGGAAGATAAGAATAAAACGAAAATTTCCTCTCGACTTGAAACTTCCGAACTCACGCCCTTCATCCTTCCGCCCTCATCCTTCCTTCTTCCCTCGGCGCCGCCTCCGCCACCCGCCCCGCCTGCCAGGCCACGGCCTTGATCGAGGACCACACCGGCCGGCCGAAATCGCGTTCGAGTTCGGCGAGGATCTCGCGGGTCGGCAGTTGCGAGCAGGCGATGAACAGGGCATCGCAGCCTGCGCGCATCGTCTCGCGTGACAAAGCCGCGATCTGCGCCGGCGTGATGGCAGCGAGCTCATCCACGCTTTGCGCGCGGAAACTGGCGAGGACTTCCACGCCGATGCCGGATTGCTCGAGAAATCCCCGCAGCCGTTCGTTGACGAGATCGAGGTACGGCGTGACCAGCGCGATGTTGCGCGCGCCGAGGTGCCGCAGGGCGGCGACCATCGCGCTCGCGGTCGTGACCACGGGCTTGCGCGTGACTTCGGCGAGCCGGGCGGCGATCGCGGCGTCGCGTTCCGGCCCGGCGAGAAAACCCGCCGCGGTGCAGCCATAGACCACGAGGTCGATGCCGTCATCGGCGAATGCCGCGGCCATCTCTAGCGCCTGGTCGATGTAAGCCGGCAGATCCTGCGGCGTCAGCGTGCCTTTGCCGCGCGGGATGCGCAGCGTGCGGCAGGCGCTGCCCGCGGGCAGCCACACGAGCAGTTCGGGCTCCATCGTCGTATTGTTGATCGGCACCATCAGTCCGATACGCAACCCGGTCTGGCGCACTTTCATCTCCTCCATGCAGAAACCACGACGTTTGCCGCCGCGACCGCCAGTTTATTCCGGTCCGGTCGGCTTCACCAGCCTGAACGGATGGCCCCGGAATAACACGGATGCCTTCCGCTCACGCCTGAACCCGGTAATTGCGCATCATGCCCATATCTTCGTGTTCCAGGATGTGGCAGTGGTAAAGATAAAGCCCCGCATGGTCAGTGAAGCGCAACAGCAGCCGCACCCGCTCCCCGGGCATCACGACGACCACGTCTTTCCATCCTTCGTCGACAAACCCGGCGCTCAGGCTGTCGCGCATCGCGGCAAAGCGGGGATCAACCCAGCGCGCCTGCACCTGAAACTGCAGGTTGTGAACGTGAATCGGATGCGCCATCAGCATCATGCCCGCATCGTTGGCAAACTCCCAGACCTCCAGCGTATTCAGCTTCACGGTTTCATGCGGCGTGACGCCCGTCATCTCGAAACTGCGCCCATTGAATGCAGCCTGCCCCATCATCCCCATCGACATCCGGAACAGGCGTGGCGCGGCGCGGTTCACGGCATCTTCCAGCCGGTAACGCGGAATGACTGAAAGTTGCGCCGGCAGCGCGTGTGGTTTCGAGATTTTGTGGTCGACGCGAACTTTCAGCACCGGGAAGGCGATGCCGTTGGGCGCAGCCGAACCACGCATCATCATCATGGGCATCCCGGCATTGAACGGCAGGCTGCGCAGCGTGAGCTGCTCGCCAACATTGCGGCCGCTGAAATCCAGCCACAGTTCGACGCGTTCCGCGGGTGCCAGCGTAACGTAGGGCCGTTGCTGCGGCCGTTCCAGCAACCCGCCATCACTGCCGATCACGGCGAGCGGACTGCCGTCATCCCAGGCCAGTTTGTAGAAGCGCGAATTCGAACCGTTCAGCAGCCGCACGCGGTACGCCGTCGTCGCCACCGACTGCACAAAGTCCAGCTGGCCGTTGATCAGAATGCGATTGCCAAGGAAACCCGGCATCCGGTCCATACCGCTTTGCAGGTAAATCAGCTGGTTGTCTCTGCTGAACAACCGGTCCTGGATCACCCACGCGAGATCGAACTCGTCTTTGGGCAGGCCCACGGCCTGCTCCTCATCGTCGCTGATCAGGAAAAGACCGGCCAGTCCGCCGTAGACCTGGGTGCCGGTGCGGCCGTGCGGATGCGGATGAAACCAGTAGGTGCCCGCGCGGCTGTCCACGGTGAATTCGTAGACAAAACGCTGTCCCGGCCCGACCGCATACATCGGATGGCCGTCCATTTCGTGGGGAACGTGCAGGCCGTGCCAGTGAACGATGCTCTCCTCGGGAAGCTCGTTGATGAAATGCACCCGCAGCTTCTGCCCTCTGCGCACCCGGATCACCGGCAGCATGTTCCCGGGCAACATCTGAAAGCCATCCGGATTGCCCTTCAGCACTCGTCCTCCGAACTGCCACACCCGCGTCGGCACACCGGGAAAAATGGGCGCTTCGCCCGGCGCGGCGACCAGTTCGATTTCGAGATCCGGATTGAAATCGGGGCTGGCCGCGGTGCCGGCATTCTGCCGGTGCGCCGTCTGCGCGAACGAAATGTGCGGCAGCCCGGTAAGCAATGCGCCGCCTGCTCCCAGCGCACGCAGGAAATTTCTGCGGTTGATGGTCATGGCAATTCCTGATTGTCGATCGTCAATTGCGCAGCGACCGGGATGAGCGCAGTGCCGCTTTCTGGCGCGCATCTCGAACACCCCCTCGCCCCGCATCGGCGGGAAAAGGGATACTGTCAGTTGGGTGCGTAGTCGCGCTCCTACCGCAGGGTATCGGGGAAGGCGCCGGTGCCGGCTCCCATGCCCCGCTGCGTGCCCGCCGCGCCGGGACCATAACCGCCGCGCGCTCCGCCTTCGGAACCCATCATACCGGGGCCATAACCGCTGCGCGGTTCGGCGTCAGGACCCGTCATCATGCCCGGACCGTAACCACTGCGCGGGTCAGCGCCGGAACCCATCATGCCGGGACCGTGTCCGCCTCGGGGTCCGCTTCCGGGCTCCATCATGCCGGAACCATTTGCACCGCGCGGCCCCCTGCCGGACCCCATCATGCCGGGGCCCATCGCGACCATGCCTTGCGCATCGAATGCAAAGCCACCGCCGCCCTGCCCGAAAGCGCCCGGCCGGGCATGGACCACTGCGGTTGCGAAACCCGCTGCGACCAGCAGGCCGATGATGATTTTGCGAGTGGTTTTCATGATTGATCTCCAGGTGGTCGATCGGATTCATCCCGCTGAAACTTTCGATTTTCATGGATCGTCATCGAAAGCTCCGGCGACAGGTCCATTTAAACCCCTGGGTGTAACCGTGGAATGTCAAAAACAGGCTTTTTTGTATCGCAACGCGTCACATCACCGCCTTGTTACACTGCGATACAAAATTTTGCCATCGACAATGCCTTCAGAACCCGAACAGTTGCCGGGGATTGTCCGCCAGAATTTTATGCCGCGTCGTTTCATCGGGCGCCCACTGGCCGAGCAGATTGAACAACTCGATCGAACCCACTTGGTCGGCGAACGACAGATGCGGATAATCGCTGCCCCAGATCAGGCGGTCGGGCGCAGCCTCGATCAGCGCGCGCGCGAGCGGCGCCGCATCGGTGAAGCCGGGCGCGGTCGACATGCGATAGACGCCGGTCAGCTTGACCCAGCAGCGGCCGTTGCCGTGGCGCAGCAGATCGAGCAATTGCTGAAACCCCGGCTGGTCGACACCGTCGCGCGCGAGAAACATCCCCATGTGCGCAATCGTGTAGTTCACCCGGAGTTTCGCCATCACCGGCAGCAATTCCTGCGTGAGCCAGCCGGGCGTCAGGAAATCGAGCATCCAGCCGATCTCCGCGCAGCGCGCCTCGAGCCGCACGATGCGCGCGAGCATCGTCTTCGAATAGCCCGGCTCGGGCGGTCTGATCGGGTTGACGTTGACGCGCACCCCGCGCACGCCGGCGCGGTGCAGGCGGTCGAGTTCGGCATCGGGCGCGTTCTCGTCGATGTCGACGATGCCGCGGCAGCGCTCCCCCACCTCGCGCATGGCGTCGAGCATGCACGCATTGTCGCGGCCGTAAGCGCTCGGCTGCACGAAAACGTAGCGCTCGAACCCCATCCGCCGCGCCAGCGCGAGAAAATCCTCGAGCGGCGCGAGCGGCGGCTGGTAGCGCAGGCCGCCAGCGTAGGGATAGCGTCCGGCGGGACCGAACACGTGGAAGTGGGCATCGCAACCGCCCGCCGGCGCCTGGAAGCCGGGCGCCATGCCTTCGTCATGAATCGACAATTCCTGCTCCGTTCTGTTTGAAAATGGTCCTGAAAGCACACAAGACCGCCAGCAGGCTGCATCGGGTCTCGCGTCTATAGTATGAATAAAAACAATATGTTAAATTGATTCCGCTGATTTTCGGTCACCGGCGGCGGATGATCCGCTTTCCGACACGGCTTCGGCCTATTGCATTCTGATGCCGGCCTCGCGCGCGAGTTTGGCTTTTTTCTCGAATTCGGCTTTCACATAGGCGCTGAATTCCTCCGGCGATGCGCTCGCCGTGAGTTCGACACCGCGGTCGAGGAAACGCTTGTGCAATTCCGGCGTGCGCACGATCTTGGCCACTTCCGACTGTACCCGGACCAGGATCTCGCGCGGTGTTCCCACCGGCGCCATCAGCCCGTTGAAGGTGATGTCCTCATAGCCGGGGACGCCCGACTCGTCCACGGTCGGAATCGCAGGCAGCAACGGCGAGCGCTTCATGCTCGTCACCGCGAGCGGGCGCAGCTTGCCGGACTGGATGTGCCCGAGCGAAGTGCTCACCTGGTCGAACATCATCATGACCTGCCCGCTGATCACGTCGACGATCGCCTGTGCGTTGCCTTTGTAGGGCACGTGCAGCATCTTGATTTTTGCGTAACTGTTGAACAGTTCGGCCGCGATGTGCCCCGTGCCGCCGACGCCTGCCGACGCATACGAGATCTCGCCCGGCCGCGCCCTGGCGAGCGCAACGAGTTCCTTGACCGTGCGCACGGGAAGCGTGGGCGTCACCACCAGCACCTGCGGCACCAGGCAGGTGAGCGTAATGCCGTTGAAATCCTTCAGCGGATCGTAGCCGGGATTGGGAACGAGCGAGGGCACCACGGCAAAGGTGTTGGCCATCGCGAGCAGGGTGTAGCCGTCGGGCGCGGACTTCGCGACGAACTGGGTCGCCACCAGGCCGCTCGATCCGGGGCGATTGTCGACGAGCACCTGATGGCCGAGCGCCGCGCCCAGCGGCTGCGCCACCGCGCGGGCGACGAGATCCACATTGCCTCCCGGAGCAAACGGCACGATGATGCGGATCGGCCGCGAGGGATAACCGCCCGCACTCTGGCCGTAGGCGCCCGTCATGTACGTCGCGGCAATGGCGGTCACTGCAATCCAATGCGTTATTTTCATGTTTCCTCCTCCCGGCGATATGAACCATGCCGTTCATGGCAGCGTCGGCTTTAGTCTAGCCGAATATCGATCCAACGATAAGCCGCAGCGTCGGGGAAACCATACTTCCCCCATCCACGATGCTGACTCTACGCCGCGGCGGTTTTGCGGCGAACGAGCGCCGCCACACGCCCCTTGGGTGTAAACTTGCGGCATTGTTCTGCCCATGCCGTCATGAATGTCCGGCACCCCCTTCCCGATCCGGCCTTATCCGCGAAGCCAAACACAAGAAAGGAGCAATGCAATGGCTGAAATACCCCGCCTCAACGGCGCGATCAGGGCACTCGAACAGGGCAAACCCGCTTTCACCACCTTTTCGCCTCCCGAAATCGGCATGGCGCAGGCGATCAATGCCGCGCCGTACGATGCCGTGGTGTTCGAGATGGAACACAATCCTTATGACATCCAGCTGCTGCGCAACTGTCTGCAGTACATGCTCGACCGCAGGCAGATCCTAAAATCCGGCAGCATCGCCCCGGCGGTGACGCCGATGGTGCGCATCCCTCCGAACGGCGGCGAAATGAACCAGTTCATCGCGAAGCAGGTGCTCGACATCGGCGTCTACGGCATCGTCTGGCCGCATGTGAGCACGGTGGAAGAAGCGCGCAATGCAGTGGCCGCCTGCCGCTATCCGCGTCCGCCGTCGGCGCCATACTTCGAACCGGCGGGCCAGCGCGGCGATGCGCCGAAGAACGCAGCGCCGTACTGGGGTCTCACCGCGCAGGAATACTACGCCCGCGCCGACGTCTGGCCGCTCAATCCCCGAGGCGAAATCCTGGTCGGCATCCAGTGCGAGGAAGTTCGGGCAATCAAGAACCTGCCGAAAATACTCGAACAGGTGCCGGGAATCGGCTTCGTGCTGATCGGCGAAGGCGATTTGTCGCAGGACCTGGGCTTCCCGCGGCAGTACGAGCATCCGACGGTGGCGGCGGCGATCGACGAGATCCTCGCCATCTGCAAGGCGCACAACGTGGTCTGCGGCCATCCTCACGCCAACGCCAGGAATATCGAGGAACTGGTGGCGAAGGGATACCGCTGGCTGATGACCCTGCCGACCTACTCGTTCGCCGGACTCGAAAAAGGGCTCAAAGCGTCGGGCCGGGCGCCAGCTCCGTGACGCGCTGCTGATTTCCGGGCGCAGATACGGCGTCGCGCACCACGGCGCGGCAGACGGGTCGACAAAGGCCGCGCTTTACGCCGGGCTCGCGGCAAACGGATTCGCGGGCACGGGCATCGGCGTCTTCAAGCCGGAGCCGCCGCAGCATCGATCAGCCGCGATCCGTTGCCGCCGTGCGTTGCGACGAATGGCGCCAGATCCGACAGGCTGCTAAGGCTTGATCCCCGATGCCTTCACCACTTTGCCCCAGCGCTCGATTTCCTCGAGCAGCATCTTGCGGAAATACTCGGGCGTCTCCGCGATGGGATCGGCGCCCATTTGCGCGAGCCTACCGCGAAAATCCTCGCGCTGCACGGCCTTGACGATGACCGCGTTCAAGGCGCCGACCACGGAAGCCGGCGTTCCCCGCGGCGCGAGCACCCCGTACCAGGTCTGGGTGACGAATCCCGGCAGGCCGGCCTCCACCATGGTCGGCAGCTCGGGCAGCAGCGCCGAACGCTTTTCGCTGGTGATGGCAAGCGCCCGCAGTTTGTGCATCAAGGGCTGCGCCGCGGGAATGTTGCTGAACGAGAAATCGACTTCGCCGCTCACCAGCGCGATCAGCGAAGGCCCGGTGCCCTTGTAGGGGATATGGGTGAAGTCGCCTTTGATCATGAGCTTCAGTAGTTCCCCGGAAAGATGCTGGGTGCTGCCGCTGCCCGATGAGGAAAAATTCATCTTGCCGGGATTCTTTTTGACGACGGCAATGAACTCCTTGACGTTTTTCGCGGGCAGCGAAGGATGCACCAGCAGCAGATTCGCGCTGGTCGCGAAAACCGCCACCGGCACGAAATCCTTCACCGGATCGTAATTGAGCTTGGGATAGAGGCTGACGTTGACGCCCAGCGCCGCCGAACTCAGGAACAGCGTATAGCCGTCCGCGGGCTGCTTCACGAGATATTCGGCGGCGATGTTCTGCGCCATCCCCGGCCGGTTCTCGACGATGACCTGCTGGCCCATCGCTTCGGCAATCTGCGGAGCAATCAGCCGGCCCATGATGTCGCTGCCGCCGCCCGGCGCGTACCCCACCACCATCCTGATCGGCTTGACCGGATATTTCGGCTCCTGCGCATAGGCGAACCCGCAACAAGCCAGCACCGCGCCGAGCGCACCGCTCATCAGTTTCCGGAACATGTGCTCTCCCCGCTCCCGAGTCATGCCCGATTCTACGCCCGGACCGCCCTCTGCCGCCCGTAAAATAAATATCAATAAAAACAATGTATTACATAAAACCCCGCCCCCACCGGCGCCGCGCCGGCCGGTGTACACTCGCGATATTCTGCCGCCGCGAGGTATCCCGATGTCCCGCACGACCAACGCGCTACCCGATTCGATCTATCAGTACCTGTGTGCGGTATCGTTGCGCGAGCCCGCGGTGCTCGCCGAGCTGCGCGAGGTCACGCGCACGCTGCCGCGGGCGAGCATGCAGCTCTCGCCCGAGGAAGGCCAGTTCATCGGCCTGCTGGTGAAAATGATCGGCGCCCGCAAATGCCTGGAAGTGGGGGTGTTCACCGGTTACAGCTCGACCTGCATCGCACTCGCGCTGCCGTCCGACGGCAAGCTGATCGCATGCGATGTCAGCGAAGAATGGACTGCGATCGCGCACCGATATTGGGAGAAGGCCGGCGTCGCCGACAAGATCGACCTGCGCCTCGCCCCCGGTATCGAGATCCTCGACGCGCTGCTCGCCGATGGGCAAGCCGGCACTTTCGACTTCGCGTTCATCGACGCCGACAAGGGTAACTATCTCAACTATTACGAGCGTGCGCTGAAGCTGGTGCGCCACGGCGGCCTGATCGGCATCGACAACACGCTGTGGTACGGCAAGCCCGCCGACCCCGCCAACCACGACCCCGATACCGAGGCGATCCGCGAAGTCAACCGGCGGGTGCACGCCGATGCGCGCGTAATGATGAGCCTGGTGCCGATCGGCGACGGGCTCACCCTCGCGCTGAAGGCATGAGGCTGGCCGTAGAAACGGAATGAACGGCTTCTCAGCTGCTGCGGGGCAGCGTGAGCACCGCTTCGAGTCCGCCCTGCGGCAGGTTGCGCAGCACGATGTCGCCGCCGTGCGCGCGGGCGATGTTGCGCGCGATGCCTAGCCCCAGACCGGTGCCGCCGGTATCCCGGCTGCGTGACGCTTCGAGGCGGTAAAACGGTTCGAACACGCGCTCGAGTTCGTTTTCCGGAATTCCCGGCCCCTGGTCCCGGATGCAGATCTGCAGCCGGTCGGCCGCATCGGTCACGCTGATTTTCGCCACTTTGCCATACTGGACGGCATTGCCGATAAGATTGTTCAGACAGCGCTTGAGCGCCTGCGGATAGGCCTGGTACGGCTTGGGCATTCCGCCTTCAATATCGATCCGGCCGCCGAGCTCCCGCGCGTCCTCCTGCAGGCTTTCGAGCAACGCCATGACGTCCACCGGCTGTGCCGGCTCGCGGTTTTCCAGACCGCGCATGAAATCCAGCGTCGCGCTCACCATGGTCTCCATTTCCTCGAGATCCCTGATGAACTTCGCACGCAGTTGCTCATCGTCGAGCAGCTCGGCGCGCAGCCGCAGCCGCGTGATCGGCGTCTTCAGATCGTGCGACATCGCAGCGAGCACGCGCGTGCGATCGTTGATGAAGCTGGCGAGCCGCTGCTGCATGGTGTTGAACGCGCGTGCCGCTCTGCTTACTTCGAGCGGGCCCTGTTCGGCGAGCGGTGGCCGGTTGATGTCTGCGCCGAGTTTTTCAGCGGCTGCGGCCAGAGTCTTGAGCGGCCGCGTGACCCAGCGCACTGCAATCAGCGTCAGCGCGATCACCGCAACCAGCAGAACGCTCAGGCTGAGCAGCAGCCGCAGCGGCCAGGTCACGGTATCCA
>JBKBXX010000119.1:0-9646 GCA_046313915.1 Burkholderiales bacterium
TCGACGCGATCCAAAGGCTGTTTCCACCACAGTCGCTCTGACGGCGGCAATATTGCGCTCATATCGATACCCTTCTTCAGAAAATTTCGCGATGAACGGTGCGCTGACCAGCGCCGACCAGTTTTGGTTATTTTGCAAGGGGAACCATTAAAATTTCCACGACTCCCCACAGGGTGTAGACCACCATGGGAACCATTACACCGAGAAAAAGCAGCAGGAAAGGGTTGTCCAGAAGTTTCTGCATCAGGGGAATCGGTTCTTCCTGAACCTGAACTTGGTTGTCCATTTTTGTGATCTCCTCTGTGGCGGGATTAATTACGACACCGTTCGGCTGAAGCTCACCGAACTCCGGCATTGATGAACTCTACAGAATCGCTGCGCGCAAGGGCTTAACTTACATCAAGGAATTTGAGACACGATGCAGAATCAATACCCATGAATGTGATATGGGATTGGAGTGCGCACCGGGCCCGAACCCCAATGAACTGACACCCGTCAGGCATCCACCAAAAATGAGAACAAACGGGATGACCACAGCCTCGCATGCGTAAAACTTGATATACATCAATTGGTTGATCGTGTAGCACGGACACAATCCGGACGTCGTTTCCTGGAAAGCGATAAACATGAAAACAACCGGCAACCTACAGCCCATCCCGGCACGCTGTATGTCGTGCAAACCGGTAGCAGCCTGGCTTCTGACATGCTGCGCGCTGGTCTTTGCAATGGTCGTTCTAGGCGGGGTGACACGACTTACCCGCTCGGGACTTTCCATAGTCGAATGGCAGCCTCTGGTCGGCGCCATTCCGCCGCTCACACATCAGGACTGGCTCGATATGTTCCAAAAGTATCAGCAGACGCCCGAATATCTGAAAGCCAATTTCGGCATGACGCTGGAAGAATTCCAGGGCATTTTCTGGCTGGAATACTTTCATCGCCTGCTCGGTCGCGCCATCGGTCTGGTCTTTTTCCTGCCTTTTCTCTACTTCCTGGTCCGGCGCAGGCTGGAAAAGCCGCTGATATCCAGGCTTGCCGGCATTTTCGCGCTGGGCGCATTGCAAGGAGCCATGGGGTGGTACATGGTAAAAAGCGGACTGGTCGACGACCCGCACGTGAGTCAATATCGCCTCGCCGCGCACCTTGCACTTGCTTTCCTGATCTATGGCGCGATGCTATGGTTGGCGCTGGACCTGCTATTTCCCGCAGCCGCACGACACCAAGCTGTGGAAACGCCGGCGCTGCGCCGGTTTGCATGGGGGCTCACGATATTGATCTGCGTCATGGTGGTCTCCGGAGCTTTTGTCGCGGGAATCCATGCCGGCCTCGCCTACAATACCTTCCCGCTCATGAACGGCCATGTGGTCCCGCCAGAGCTGTTCATGCTCGACCCCTGGTATGAAAACTTCTTCAGCAACATGGCCACCGTCCAGTTCGATCATCGGTTGATCGCATGGCTGCTGGCGATTCTCGTGCCGTGGTTCTGTTACAGGGCGCTGCGAATCGGATTGCCATCGCGCGCGCAATTGCTGTGCCATCTGCTCTTGCTCGCACTCGCCATGCAAATCGCGCTCGGCATCAGCACGTTACTGATGGCAGTGCCGGTTTTTCTTGCAGCGGCTCATCAGGCCGGCGCACTCTTTGTGTTCACGGCCGCATTGGCATTGAATCACGAGCTGGCAGGCCGGTCAGTTCCCCAAAGTGGAAATCCGGCCTGCCACACGGTTTGAAAACCACCAGAATTACACGCGCGGCATCACCAGTCACGAAGGAAAGGGGCTGCGCGCCAGCGCCACGGCGATGATATAAAAAAATACTGCCTGTGCCGCGATCCATGCGGCAATACGCGCGCGACGCGTTTCGCCGTATTTCAGCGCGATCATGCCGAGACCGATGTAGAAAACGAGCCCCACCACCTTTGCCGTCAGCCAGGCATTGACAAACGGATACTGGCGGATCAACAACGCGAGTCCGATCGCGCTCAGGAGCAGTATGGTATCAATGACGTGCGGCACGATTTTCACCCAACGCCGCCGCAACAACGCCGATTCGCGCATCATCCATACGCCACGCGTAAAAAACAGCGCATAGCTCAGCACCACACAGGTCACATGAACGGTTTTGATCCACAAATAAGCAGTCATCGCGCAGGATCAAACAAGTAGCCATGGCTTCCCGCTACCGCGCCGGCTATCGTCATCAGACTCAATACAAGCAGCAGCCGGTGAAATCTCGTCACCAGCAGGAACGTCGATTCCGGCGCACGCTGCGCGCGTCTGACGAACCAGCGATGCAGAAATAACGGTTCGAGCACAAACAGCACCAGTGTAAACAACGCCCACACCGTGACCATCGCGTGCATCCACCAGTATTCGAGCCGCGCGAAACGTTCCCACAGGTCGAAATGGTGGACGAGGTAGAAGCCGCTGGCCCCCGTAATCAGAGTGGTGCCACGCGACTGCGCCGCGAAACCGCGCTCCATGTTCTCGAAAAAAGCCACGCGCTCCGCCGGCGCCTTGAAACGGCCTGCTGCCGGCAACAGTACCGTGGTCACCATCGCCACACCACCGATCCACAACACCACTGCCAGCACGTGCAATATGCGTGCAGCAATCCAGCCGTCCATTGTCGTCTTAGCGCACCAGCGGCGAATCGGCGGCAGCAAAATCGATGCCGCTCACTTCGGCCTTGCCGACCAGGATTTGCAGATACTGGCGCAGCGCATTGCGCCGCACCGTGGCGCTCAGAAAATCCGCGATCCGCTCCTTCACCATCTCGAACGGCAGCTGCCTGCCAGCGATGCGCCGCGCCACATGGATGATGTGAAAGCCGTAGCGCGTGGTGACGAGATGCGGCAGCATTCCGCTTGCATCATCCTGGAACAGCGCCGCCTCGAACTCCGGGACGGTCTCGCCGCGCCTCAGCTGGCCCAGGCTGCCGCCTTGGGCGCCCGACGGGCAATTGGAATGGCTCGCCGCCAGTTCCGCAAAACGGCCGGGGTCACCGAGGAGCACTCTCAGCGTGGCTTCGGCAGTGGCGCGGATTTCATTGACCGGCGCATGGGGCGGCACCGCGAACAGGATATGCGAGGCTTCCACCAACTCGCCGCTGCGAAAGCGCTCGGGATGGCGGTCGTAATAACGCCGGCATTCATCTTCCGTCGGCACCGGCGTGACCACTTCGCGCTCGAGCACGGCGTCGAGCAGTTCATCCTCGGTCGCATCGCCACTTTCCGCCTCGAGGCCGATTTCCCGCGCCCGTTGCCGCAGCAGCGTTTTGATCGCCAGCGCGTAACGCGCCGCCTCGCGGGGCGATGGCGCGTCGGCATGATGTTGCTCCTCGTTGGCAATTTCCTGCTCGGAAATGACGGTGCCGTTGATGGTCATGGTCATGATGCTGCCGCTCCGTTCCCGCAATTCGTTTCGACATCCTGCCGCCACAGCACCGGCCACGCGCGCAGGGCATAAATGAGCAGCGACAGCCACATCAGGGCCCCGCCGGCGATCATCGCCCAGCGCGCCAGCAGCCAATGCCCGCCGGCGAATAGCATGATACCCAAATTGAGGCACATGTACTGCGCGCGCGGCCAGGCGCCGACCCGGATCGGATTGCCGGTGAAACGCGGCAACATGTGCGCGCCCAGCCCGTAGATCAGCGACAGCACGAAACCCGCGCCGAACAGATGGATGCCGACCGGGCGCAACGTACTGCCGGTGAGCAGCATGCCGTGCGCCAGCAGCCAGGTGCCGGAGGCGATCAGATAAACCATCGCCGTCACGATGAACAGACGGTTGTCGGCCGACAGCAGCAGACCGGCGTGACGCGGCGAAGCGCGCTTTCGCAACGGCGCGGCGGCCACCAGGCGATGAGCTTCGGACAGACTTTGCACTCCCACGCCCTGCAACACACCATCGATCACCACCGCGGGGATGGTGCGTATCCTCAGACGCTGCACCAGCGCCCGCCCTTCCGTCTGCATCATGTCGAGAACGGCGAACTCGATATCACGCTCGTCCGCCACCTGCCGCCACACCTGTTCGGCCTGGGGGCAGGTCGGACACCATTCGGAAACGAGCAATTCAACCTTCATCGTCAAACCATACGTAAAACCCGTCGCGAACCGGCACCCCGCGGCACCGATCCGCATTCACAACCGCCATTTTCCTTCTACGATTCACCATTCGTCCGCCTCACTCGGCGCATCTCATGCATTGCACGTCATAACGATCGATCCACGCCCTGAGCTTCTCGATGGCTGCGTTTCCCGTCACCAGATGATCGAGCGCGCGCGCGGGATCATCGGGTTTCATTACCACCAGCCAGGCATCGGTGTAAGGCGCGATATTGATCAGATTCGGATTGTCCAGCACCCGCGCGTTGCGCTCGACGATGACACCGTCGAAAGGCGCCGGGATGCCGCCCGCCCATTTGCCAGACTCGAGCCGCGCCACCGGTTTCCTGCGCGCGCGATGCGTGCCGATTTCCTTGATCCACACATATTGCACGCGACCCGCCATGGTCTGCGAGGGATCGGTGATGCCGATACGATAATGGTCGCCGGTCTCGGGCCTGACCCAGATGTAATCGAGGTCGTAATACAGATCCTCGGGCAGTTCACAACCGCGGTATTCGATCATGTGGAGCCCGTAACATGATGAAACACGTGTACATTGCAGCCAAAATTGGTGCTGACGCGAAGGATGGTGTAAAGCATGTCGCGAATATTGGCAAGGGGGCTTCGCGTCCCGAGCCAAAATCGTGTCGGCGCATCGCGCATTTCATTATGTTACGGGCTCTTCGGGCTCTTGGCATCGAGCGGCGAGCGCAGCCGCACCGTCAGGATCATGTTGAGGCCGAACAGCACCATCGCCGTCACTGTCAGCACGCCGCCCAGCGTCACGAGCCAGTGGGCGTAGGCAAGCCAGCCGACGATCATCAGCGGCAGCCCGGCGTTGGCGAGCCCGAACTGGAAGGTGGCGATGCGCTCGGAGCGCAGCGGGTAACCGCCGAAGCGCGGCAGCACGTGCAGACCGACGCCGTAGATCGTCATCAGCACGAAGCCCAGCAGCATCATGTGCCCATGGATATGCGCGACATCGCCCGGTAGCAGCGCCGGGTCGACCAGCCGGACGATCATCAGCAGCCCGCCCGCCAGGCCGTAGACCAGGCCGATCGTCACGTAAAGGCGGTTGCGTTTGTGCATCGCGAAATCCGTTTCTTTTCAGCAATCCTGCTTCGGTTGCCTCACGTTTTGCGGCATACCGGCCCCCGGCTCGGCCCGTCGCCGCGGGAAGCAAGTCACGCCGGTTTGGAAGGCTTGCCGGCAGCAAGCGTTTCCAGAACCCGCCGCGCATGCGCCTGCAGCGCGCGGTAGGTGCGCTCCCACTCGCCTTCGCGTGGCGTGGTATGCGCAAGCTGGCGAACCAGCGCGATCAGATCTTCCATCTGTGCACGCGCGACGGTCAGTTGGGCAAGCGCTTCATCGTGATCGAAGGCATACACGAAATCCACCCTGCGGTCTTCGCAGACCCCGACACAGGGCTGCGCACCCTCGATTCGCCCGCAGCCGATGCACTGCCATGCTGTCACGCGCCTGGTCATCGCACCCCTTTTCCGCACCGCATCGGACATTTCTCGGCAGCAGTCGCCGCGACGAGCGGGCGGCGCGAACCATGCACCGCCCGCGATGTCAGCCCTCAGCTTTTGCTGCGCACGATCTGGTAGGCGCGCGTCACATAGGCAACCGCGGCAAAGCCGCTCCACACGTGCACCAGCCGCGAGAACGGGAACAGCACGAACAGCGTCATGCCGAAAAACAGATGGATCTTGTAAATCCAGTGCACGCCGACGATGAAATCTGCCGCGCCGCTGCGGAAGGTCACGATATGCTGCGCCCAGTTGGCGAGCAGCACCATCACCCCGCCGTCAGGATGGCCGAGAGATACTGTAATGCTGAGGAGCCCCAAGACGAGCGTCGCGAGGATCCACAGCAGGATGAAAATGTCCATGCGGGTCGAAGTGGCGCGGATGCGCGGCTCGGTAAGCCGCCGCTGCACCAACAGTAAAAGCCCTACCAGGCACATCGCGCCGAACACGCCTCCGGCCGTGATCGCCAGCATCTGCTTGGCCGCGGTCGATAGCCCCAGCGCGTGATACAGCTCCTTGGGCGTCAACAGCCCGAACAGATGGCCAAAGAACAGTGCCAGTATGCCAATGTGGAACAGATTGCTGCCCAGCCTCAGCTGTCCGCGTTTCAGCAGCTGGCTCGAATCGCTTTTCCACGTGTACTGCTCACGATCGAAACGGATCAGGCTGCCGACCAGGAACACCGCGAGCGCGATGTAGGGGTAGATGCCGAACAGGAAATCGTGGAAGTAACTCATGTCGCCGCTCCTTTGTAAAACCGGATTACCGATACCTGGTCCGCGTCGGGCTTGCCGCCGAACGCCGGCGCCTCCTGCCACAGTCTGTCGATGGTCGCCGGGTCGTCTTCCGTGCGGATCTCGGCGTCGTCGATCACGGTCGGCGTGAGCTTTTCGCCGGAAAGTGCGACCAGCGCGTAGAACACCGCACTGTAAGGGCTGCCGCGCTTTTTCAGCCGCGCGGCGAGCGCTTCGAGAATATGCGCCGAATCGGCAAGCAATTCCCGCGCTTCCGGCAGCGGCACGAACGACAGGTACTCGAGGAATGCCGGCAGGAAATCCGGTAATTCGTTCGCCGCCAGCGCAAAACCACGACTGTCGTAGACCTGCTTCAGGTCCACCATCGCCTGGCCGCGGTCACGTGATTCGCCGTGCACGTGCTCGAACAGATACAGCGACAGCGAACGCACGCGGTCGAAGAGCCCCACGTACTGTTCCTGCAAATCCATCAAATCGCCGTCGCGCAGCATCGTGAACAGCGGATCGAGCGCCCGCCGCTCGCTGCGGTCCAGCAGTTTTTCACGGTCGAGCGCCTGCTCGAGTTCATCGAGCGCCGCGATCAGTTGCGGCTCCGGGTAGCTCAGCAATGCCGCCAATGCCTTGAATGTTCTCACCATAAATATCCCTCATGCGATCTGCTTGACCGGAATGGTCTTGCGTTTCCTGCCGCCGAACAGGCTCGCTGCCGAGCGGCCGTCGGAGCAGCCGTTGCCGAACGAAAAACCGCAGCCGCCGCGCAGATCGAAGGCGTTCTCGGCGTATTCGCGGTGGGTGGTCGGGATCACGAAGCGGTCCTCGTAGTTGGCGATCGCGAGGTAGCGGTACATCTCCTCGACCTGCGCCACGGTAAGCCCCACCTTCCCGAGCAGCGCCGCATCGTCGTGCCGCTCGACGTGGCGCCCGCGCATGAAGGCACGCATCGCCAGCATTCGCTCGAGCGCCAGCGCCACCGGCTCCTCGGCTCCTGCCGTCAAAAGATTTGCCAAATATTTCAATGGGATACGCAAAGACTTCACGTCCGGCAGCACGCCGTCGCTCGCGATCTGTCCGCTGTTGACAGCGGCGCTGATCGGCGACAGCGGCGGCACGTACCACACCATCGGCAGCGTGCGGTACTCGGGATGCAGCGGGAAAGCGATTTTCCATTCCATCGCCATCTTGTAGACCGGCGAGGCCTGGGCCGCCTTGAGCCAGGCTTCAGGTACGCCGTCGCGGCGCGCCTGCGCCTGGACTTCGGCGGCGTGGGGGTCGAGAAACACCCCGAGCTGCGCGTTGTAGAGATCCTGCTCGTCGCTCACGCTCGCCGCATGTCCGATGCGGTCGGCGTCATAGAGCAGCACACCGAGGTAGCGGATGCGGCCGACGCAGGTTTCCGAACACACCGTCGGCTGCCCCGCTTCGATGCGCGGATAACAGAAAATGCATTTCTCGGCCTTGCCGCTTTGCCAGTTGTAGTAGATTTTCTTGTAGGGGCACGCCGATACGCACATGCGCCAGCCGCGGCACTTGTCCTGGTCGATCAGCACCACGCCGTCTTCCTCGCGCTTGTAGATCGACCCCGAGGGACAGGCTGCAACACACGCCGGGTTCAGGCAGTGCTCGCACAGTCGCGGCAGGTACATCATGAAGGTATTCTCGAACTGGCCGTAGATTTCCTTCTGCACGTTCTCGAAGTTGTAGTCGGCACTGCGCTTGGCGAATTCGCCGCCGAGGATCTCTTCCCAGTTTGGGCCCCACTCGATTTTTTCCATGCGCTGCCCGGTGATCAGCGACACCGGACGCGCCACCGGCGCAGTCTGCGACTCGGGCGCGTTGTGCAGGTGCTCGTAATCGAAAGTGAACGGCTCGTAGTAGTCGTCGATCTCGGGCAGATCAGGGTTGGCGAAAATCGATGCCAGCACCCGCCATTTGCCGCCGATCCGGGGTTCGATTTTGCCGTTGCTCCTGCGGGTCCAGCCGCCGTTCCAGCGTTTCTGGTTTTCCCACTCCTTGGGATAGCCGATGCCGGGTTTGGTCTCGACGTTGTTGAACCACGCGTATTCCATGCCTTCACGCGAAGTCCACACGTTCTTGCAGGTGACCGAGCAGGTGTGACACCCGATGCACTTGTCCAGGTTCAGTACCATTGCAATCTGGGCTCTGATTTTCATGCATCTTCTCCTTCATTTCGGGCAAACGAGTGCATCGGCATTCTTCCTCCCTCACACTCCCTGGGGGGTAGGGTCGGGGAAGGGGGGATGTATCCGCAGCCGAGGCACCGGTCCGGGTTCAGCGCCATTGCAATCCGGGCTCTGATTTTCATTACACTGCCTCCTTGTGCGTTTCAGCCGCCGGGCGGTCCAGCCAATCGACCTTGTTCATCTTGCGCACGATCACGAACTCGTCACGGTTGGTGCCGATGGTGCCGTAGTAGTTGAAGCCGTAGCTTTGCTGGGCATAACCGCCGATCATGTGGGTGGGTTTCACCACCGTGCGCGTCACCGAGTTGTGGATGCCACCGCGCGCGCCGGTGATTTCGGAACCCGGCACATTGACGATTTTTTCCTGCGCGTGATACATCAGCACCATGCCAGCGGGAACCCGCTGGCTCACCACCGCGCGCGCCACCAGCGCACCGTTCACGTTGTAGGCTTCGATCCAGTCGTTGTCGACGATGCCCGCCTTCTTCGCATCGGCTTCGCTCATCCACACGATGGGTCCGCCGCGCGACAGTGTCAGCATCAGCAGGTTGTCGGTATAAGTGGAATGGATCCCCCATTTCTGGTGCGGCGTGATGAAGTTGAGCACCACTTCGGCATTGCCGTTGGAACGCTTGCCGAGCAGCGGTTTCACCGCCTTGGTGTCGATCGGTGGCTTGTAGACGCACAGCTCCTCGCCGAAAGCGCGCATCCACGGATGGTCCTGGTACAGTTGCTGGCGGCCGGTGAGCGTGCGCCACGGAATCAGCTCGTGGACATTGGTATAGCCGGCGTTATACGAGACGTGCTCCGACTCGAGTCCGCTCCAGGTGGGACTGGAAATGATCTTGCGCGGCTGCGCCTGCAGATCACGGAAGCGGATCTTGTCGTCCTCGCGCGCAATGGCGAGATGCGTGTGATCGCGTCCGGTGATCTCGGACAGCGCTGCCCACGCCTTGACCGCCACCGCGCCATTGGTCTCGGGGGCCAGCGCCAGCACCACTTCGGCGGCATCGATATCGGTTTCGATTCTCGGCAGCCCCTCGGTCG
>JBKBXX010000120.1:0-9365 GCA_046313915.1 Burkholderiales bacterium
CATTGTTTTTTAATGATTTATTTTTGGCCCCACGCCAGATCGAGCTCGCGCGCGGCCCTGACTTCGTCGAGGCGGCGCACCGGCGTGGTATGCGGCGCCCCTTTCACGAGCCCCGGCTGGCGGTGCGCTTCTTCGAGGATTTCCTTCATCGCCGTGACGAAAGCGTCGAGCGTCTGTTTCGATTCGGTTTCGGTGGGCTCGATCAGCAGACACTCCGGCACCAGCTGCGGAAAATAAGTGGTCGGCGCATGAAAGCCCTTGTCGAGCAGGCGTTTCGCCACGTCCATGGCGGTCACACCGGTTTCATCTTTCAGTTTTTTCAGCGTGACGATGAATTCGTGACTCGCGCGCCGCATCGGGAATGCCACTTCGAAACCCGCGCGCCGCAGTTCCGCCATCAGGTAGTTGGCGTTGAGCGTGGCGAACTCCGCCACGCGCGCCATGCCTTCCCGGCCCAGCAGCCGCATGTAGACGTAGGCGCGCAACAGCACGCCGGCGTTGCCGAGGTGCGCCGCGAGCCGGCCGATCGACAACGGCAGGTCGTTTTCGCCGAGCAGGCGATATTCGTCCTTCCTCCGCCCGACCACCGGCAACGGCAGGAAAGGCGCGAGTCTCGGTGACACGCCGACCGGCCCGGCGCCGGGACCGCCGCCGCCGTGCGGCGCAGAAAAAGTCTTGTGCAGATTGACATGGATGGCGTCGAAGCCCATGGTGCCCGGCTTGACCTTGCCGAGGATGCCGTTGAGATTGGCGCCGTCGTAATAAAGCAGACCGCCGGCATCGTGCACGATTTTGCCGATGTCGAGGATGTGCTTCTCGAACACCCCGAGCGTCGACGGGTTGGTGAGCATCAGCCCCGCGGTGTGCGGACCGACCGCCGCCTTGAGCGCGGCAAGCTCGACATTGCCTTCGTGGTCGGTGGGAATCTCGCGCACGGTGTAGCCGCACATCACCGCGGTTGCCGGATTGGTGCCGTGCGCCGCGTCCGGCACCAGGATCTCGCTGCGCGCGGTGTCGCCGCGTGTATCGTGATAGGCGCGGATCATCGCCACGCCGGCAAATTCGCCCTGCGCTCCCGCCATCGGCGCGAGGCTCACCGCCGCCATGCCGGTCACCTCCTTGAGCATTTCCTGCAGCTCGAACAGGCAGGCAAGAAAACCCTGTCCGGTAGCATCGGGCGCGGCGGGATGGCGCGCGAGAAACTGCGGCAGCAGCGCGAGGTAGTTGCAGGCCCGCGGGTTGTACTTCATGGTGCACGAGCCCAGCGGATAGAAATGCGTGTCGATCGAGTAGTTTTTCTGCGACAGCGCAGTGTAGTGGCGCACCGCGTCGAGTTCCGACACTTCGGGCAGCACGGGAGGCGTCGCGCGCAAATACTGCTGCGGGATCGCGCTCTCGCCGCCCGGCGCGGCGGGCGCCTGCGCCGGATTGCGCCGGCCGGCTCTGGAAAGTTCGAATATCAGCATCGTGCCCGCTCCGCTTTCCGCTCTCTACCCCCTGCTTTCCGCTCTCCATGCCCCGTTCATTTCAACGCCGCCAGCGCCGCATCGTAATTCGGTTCCTGCTTGATTTCGGGCACCAGTTCCGCGTGCAGCACCTTGTTGTTTTCGTCGAGCACCACCACCGCGCGCGCGGTCAGTCCCTGCAGCGGGCCATCGGTGATATCGACGCCGTAGCGGGCATGAAAATCACGGTTGCGGAAAGTCGACAGCGTGACGACGTTGTTCAGTCCTTCGGTGCTGCAAAAACGGCCCATTGCAAAAGGCAGATCGGCCGAGATCACCAGCACCACGGTGTTGTCGAGGCTGCCCGCCTTTTCGTTGAACACGCGCGTCGATTTTGCGCAGGTCGGCGTGTCGAGGCTGGGCACGATATTGAGTACCTTGCGCTTGCCGGCGAAATCCTTGAGTCCGACTGCCTTGAGATCTTTGGCGGTGAGGCTGAAGTCGGGGGCGATATCGCCTTTTTGCGGGAAATTGCCGGCGACGCCAATAGGGTTGCCGGCGAGAGTGACGCTTGCCATGCTGTTCTCCTCAAGATGGGTTGGATGAAGGTTTGAATGCGCACGGTGCGGGACGAAAATGCCGGCCCACGATGCGCGCGATGTTCTCGGTGTAACGCCGGAGATCCTCCGCGCTCTTGGTTTCGGTCGCGCAAACGAGCAGCGCCTCGCCGAGTTCGGGATGGCTCCGCGCCAGACTGAGGCCCCCGAGTATGCCTTGCGCCTCTAGCGCTTTCAACAATGGCGCAAGTGGGGTTTTGAAGCGCACCGCGAATTCGTGAAACACCGGGCCGCTGAAAACGCGCTCCACGCCTTCGATCGCAGTGAGCTGTGCCAGCAGCGTCATGGCGTTGGCATGACAGGCACGCGCCACTTTCAGCAGACCATCGGCGCCGAGCAGCGCCATGTAAATCGTCGCCGCCGTGACCATCAAGCCCTGGTTGGTGCAGATGTTGGAAGTCGCCCGCGAGCGGCGAATGTGCTGCTCGCGCGCCTGCAGCGTGAGCACATAGCCGGGCCTGCCGTCGGCGTCGGCAGTGCGGCCGACGAGGCGCCCGGGCATTTGTCGCACCAGCGACTTGCGACAGCTCATGAAACCGAAATACGGTCCGCCGCCGGCGAGTGGCGCACCGAGCGGCTGACCGTCGCCGACCGCGATGTCGGCGCCGCTGCCGCCCCATTCGCCCGGCGGCTTGAGCAGCGCCAGCGCCACCGGATTGACCGCCGCAATGGCGAGCGCGCCATTGGCATGCGCCCAGTCCGTCAATTCATCGACCGGCTCCAGCACGCCGAAAAAATTGGGCTGCGGCACGATCAGCGCCGCGATGTCCTGTCCGCGAAATCGCGCGAGCGCCTCCGGCAGCGTGTGCCCGGCGGTGGTGCAGTACGGCACCTCGACCAGTTCCACGCCCTGGTTGCGGACGAGGGTCTTCACCACCTTGCGCCAGACCGGGTGCAGCGTGAGCGGCATCAGCACACGCTTCGACGTCTTGTGCGCGCGCACCGCCATCAGCACCGCTTCGGCGAGCGCCGAAGCGCCGTCGTAAAGGCTGGCGTTGGCGACTTCCAGCGCCGTGAGCGAAGCCATCATCGACTGGTATTCGTAGAGCGCCTGCAGCGTGCCCTGACTCGCCTCGGCCTGATAGGGCGTATAGGCGGAGTAGAATTCGCCGCGCGTCGCGATCTGCCATATCGCCGCCGGAATGTGATGCTCGTAGGCGCCGGCGCCGATGAAATTGAGCCAGCTGCCGTCGCATGCTGCGCGCTCGCTCATGAGCCGCGTGATCTCCATTTCGTTTAACGCCGGCGGCAGCCGTTCGAGGCGGCCGCTGCGCAGCGGAGCCGGGATCTCGTCAAACAGCTGCTCGACCGAGGCGACGCCGATCGCCCGCAGCATCGCGCGGATGTCTTCTTCGGTGTGGGGAATGAAGGGCATGAATGATGCGTAGGCAGTAAGAGCTAACGGGCTTTGACCGCTTGCGGCTCACCGCTCACGCAGTCAATGTTTCTCGGCATCCGCGATGTCCTGATACGCCGCGGCGTCGAGCAAACCGGCAAGTTCGGCGGGATTGTCGGGCTTGAGGCGGAACAGCCATGCCGCGTACGGATCCTGATTGATTTTCTCCGGCGCATCGACCAGTTCGCCGTTGGCGGCGACGATTTCTCCGCCGAGCGGCGCATAAATGTCGGCGGCGGCCTTGACCGACTCGATCACGCCGCATGCCTCGCCCTGCCTGACCTTGCGGCCGGGCGCAGGATTCTCGACGAACACCACGTCACCCAGCATGTCCTGGGCGTGGAAAGTGATGCCCACGGTCACGGTGCCATCGGCTTCCTGCTTCACCCATTCGTGCGATTTCGTGTATTTCAGATTGTCCGGCGTTGTCATACTCATCCCCTAAAAAATTCCGCCACGACGTCCACGGAGAACACCGCGTCGAATCCAAACCGTGAGAGTGCGTTCCATTCCCCGGTGTGCTCTGCGCTCCGCCATGTTCATACCGAGTTCATGTTTCTATCAAGATTTTCCCGTGGCGCACGAACGGCGGCTGCACCGCTTTCGCGCGCAGCCATTTGCCGCGCACCTCGACTTCGACCGCATCGCCTGCCGCAACCGCCTGCGGCACGCGCGCCAGCGCGATCGAGCGGCCGAGCGTCGGCGCAAAGCCGCCGCTGGTGATTTCGCCGCCCCCGCTCGCGCAGCGCACCTTCTGGTGACTGCGCATGACGCCCGGCTCGAGCAGCACGAGGCCGATGAGCTGCCGCGTCACGGGTTTTGCCAGAAGCGCGGCCTTGCCGATGAAATCGCGCGGCAGCCGCGTGTCTACGGTCCACGCCAGCCCCGCTTCCGGCGGGCTTACGCTCTCGTCCATGTCCTGGCCGTAGAGCTTCATGCCCGCTTCCAGGCGCAGGGTGTCGCGCGCGCCCAGCCCCGCCGGCGCCACGCCTTGTTCCTGCAATGCCCGCCACAGCTCGGGCGCGCGCTCCGCCGCCAGCACGATTTCGAAGCCGTCCTCGCCGGTGTAGCCGGTGCGCGCCACCATCGTGTCCGCCGCCGCCAGCGCCGCCTCGAAAGCGGCGAGCGGTTTCGACGGCTCGCGGATCTGCGGCAGCGCACGCCAGGTTTTTTCACGCGCCCGCGGCCCCTGCACCGCGATGATCGCCAGATCGCGCCGCGGCTCGAGCCGCACGCGCGGCGCGACTTTGCTGCGCCAGGCGTCGATCCAGGCGACGTCGCGGTCGGCGGGGCCGGCGTTGACCACCAGCCGGAACCAGTCTTCGGCCAGAAAATAAACGACGAGATCGTCGAGCACCCCACCGGCTTCGTTGAGCATGCACGAATACAGCGCCTTTCCCGGCTGCCGCAGCTTGGCGACATCGTTGGCCAGCAACCGGCGCAGGAACTGCCGGCCATCCGCGCCGCGTATCTCGATTGCCAGCATGTGCGACACGTCAAACATGCCGGCATCGCGCCGCACGCAGTGGTGCTCCTCGATTTGCGAGCCGTAATGCAGCGGCATCTCCCAGCCGGCGAAGGCGACCATTTTTGCCCCCAGGGCGCGGTGCACGGCGTGAAGCGGCGTGGTTTTGAGCGGCGGCGTCACTTCGGGCCCACCCGACGAACGGCGCAATCCTCCGACGCCGCTCATGCCGGCGCCGCCAGCAGGCCGAGCCGGAAACCGGCGGCGCCGAGATTGCCGGTGTCCAGCTCGAGGCGGATCGTGATTTCGGCACTGGCGGCAATGCCCGCCGCCACGTTTTTACCGCGCTCGAGGTATTCCGCGGGCAGGAAAATGCGGCGTGCCAGCGTATGGTCCCTGCTGTCGGTCAGCACCAGGTCGAGCGCCGGATAGGCCAGATCGTAGCCGGCGCGGTTGCGCAGCGTCGCGGTGAGCTGGATCACGTTGGGGCGCGCGGGATCGATGATCTGCAGATCGGAGGCTTCGACGGTGATCAGTTTGGGCTGCTGCTGCAGCGGCACGTCGCAGCCGAGCCTGCTGCACATCTGCGTGAGCATGGGCCTCAGGCCGGGATGGCTCGACGCGAGCGCGCTGCGGTAAAAATAGACGGCCTGCGCCGCGAGCGCGGACAGCGCCAGCACGCTCGCCAGCGCCCACAGCCATGACGAAGCGCTGCGCTGCGGTTGGCCTGTCATCGTCTCGGCGGGTGCGGCAGCCGCGGGCGGCGGCTGTTGTGCCGCTGCAGGCACCGCTTCTTCCGCCGCTATCGCCGCCTGCCGTGTCTGCGCCGCTGTCTCTGCCGCAATCTGTGGTGACGGCTCCGTCCGCGTTTCGACTTGCGGCGGCGGCTCCGGCTCTGCGGCGAATTCCGGGAAATCCGGCGGGCTTTCGAGCACGAAAGGCGGGGCGGGGGAAGCGGCGGGCGTTTGCGCTTCCGGCGCTTTCGCCGTCATCGCGCCGGCAGCCATTTCGTTTTCGTGCATGGCGGTCGCCGCAGCGGCGGGCGCGGCCGGTTCCGGCAAGCTCGCCAAGCGTTCGAAACCGTTGAACACGGCGAGACAGTGGCCGCAGCGTACTTTGCCTTCCTGCGCCTGCAACTGTTGCGGCGTGACGCGGAACCTCGTGCCACAGGCCGGGCATTGGGTGACCATGCTCATGGGGCAATTCCCGCTTTCCGTATCACGTTTTCGTTCCGCTCAGCAGCACCCATCCTTCTTCGTGCTCGGTCGTGTCCATTTCGAACCAGGGTCCGTAGGCTTCACGCACTTCCCCGGCCTGGTCTTCGAGTATGCCCGCCAGCACCACGCGTCCGTGCCGCTCGGTGAGTCTCGCGAGCAGCGGCGCCAGCAACCGCAGCGGGTTGGCCAGGATGTTGGCGATCACGATGCGCGCCGGCCGCTCGAGCCTGTCGGCGGCGTCCACAAACTGCGCCTCGACCTGATTCTGCATGGCATTGTGCCGCGCCGCAAGCAACGCCTGGGCGTCGACGTCGACACCGCATGCGCTGGCCGCGCCCAGTTTGGATGCGGCTATCGCCAATATGCCCGACCCGCAGCCGAAATCGATCACCGATTCGCCACCGCGGATGTGCCGGTCGAGCCAGCGCAGGCACAGCCGGGTCGTGGGATGGGTGCCGGTGCCGAACGCGAGGCCGGGGTCGAGCACGATGTTGATCGCCCGCGGATCGGGCGCGACGTGCCAGGTGGGGACGATCCACAGTCGCTGCGAAATCTGCTGCGGCGTGAACTGGCTTTGCGTGACGCGCACCCAGTCCCGCTCGCCGACGCGGTTGACCCGATAGGGCGGCACGGGCACGGCGCCCGCGACCTGAAACGCCCGTGCGATGACGGCGGACAACTCGACGTTCTCCGGAAACAGCGCCGTCACCCGGCAGCGCTGCCAGCGGCCGCCGCCCGCCGCACCCGGCTCGCCGAAAACCGGCCGTTCTAGCGGCGTTCCCGCCGCGGCATCGCTGACATCGGCGGCGAGCGCGCCGGCTTCGAGCAGCGCGTCGGTCAACGCCTCGACGCAGTCGGCGTCTGCTTCAAGTTCGAATGAAACCGAAAGCCAGGGCATATCGGGTGATGGGTGGTGAGTGCTGCGCGAAATCCAGCGTTCGAGGTTGCGGGTTTTACCCATTACTCATCGCTCATCACCCCTATCATGTCCTACTCTTCGCGCACCATTTTCGCGAGTTTTTCCTCGAGGTAATGGATGGTGGTGCCGCCACGCAGGAAAGCCGCGTCGTGCAGCAATTCCTGGTGCAGGGGGATATTGGTCTTGATGCCTTCGATTGCGGACTCGGAAAGCGCAATGTTGAGACGCGCGATCGCCTGCTCGCGCGTGTCGCCGTAAGCGATGATCTTGCCCAGCAGCGAATCGTAGTAGGGCGGGACGAAATAGCCGCTGTAGGCATGCGTGTCGACGCGGATGCCGGGACCGCCCGGCATGTGCAGCGAAGTGATGCGTCCCGGTGAAGGCGTGAACTTGTAGGGATCTTCGGCGTTGATGCGGCACTCGATGGCGTGCCCTTTCAACTGCACGTCGCGCTGCTTGAGATCGAGTTTCTCGCCGGCGGCGATGCGTATCTGCATTTGCACGATATCGAGCCCGGTGATCATTTCGGTCACCGGATGTTCGACCTGCAGCCGGGTGTTCATTTCGATGAAATAGAACTCGCCGTTCTCGAACAGAAATTCGAAAGTGCCGGCGCCGACGTAGCCTATCCTGCGGCATGCCTCGGCGCACCGTTCGCCGATGCGGATGCGGGCGCGGGTGCCGAGCAGCGGCGCCGGCGCCTCCTCGATTATCTTCTGGTGGCGGCGCTGCATCGAGCAGTCGCGGTCGCCGAGATAAAGCGCATGGCGGTATTTGTCGGCGATCACCTGGATCTCGATGTGCCGCGGATTCTCGAGATATTTCTCCACATAGACCGCGGGGTCGCCGAACGCCGCCTGGGCCTCGGTGCGGGTGGTCTGCACCGCATTGAGCAGCGCGGCTTCGGTGTGCACGACGCGCATGCCGCGTCCGCCGCCGCCGCCCGACGCCTTGACGATTACCGGGTAGCCGATTTCACGCGCGATCCTGATGATTTCCTTGGGATCCTCGGGCAGCGCGCTATCGGTGCCCGGCACCACCGGCACTCCCGCCTTCCTCATCGCGTTTTTCGCGCTCACCTTGTCGCCCATCAGGCGTATGGTTTCGGCCCGCGGGCCGATGAACACGAAACCGCTCTGTTCGACGCGTTCGGCGAAATCGGCGTTTTCCGACAGGAAACCGTAGCCGGGATGGATGGCCTCGGCATCGGTGACTTCGGCGGCGCTGATGATCGCGGGGATGTTGAGATAGCTCTGCGCCGAAGACGGCGGACCGATGCACACCGATTCGTCGGCGAGCTTCACGTATTTGGCCTCGGCGTCGGCCTCGGAATGGACGACGACGGTCTTGATGCCCAGTTCGCGGCAGGCGCGCTGGATGCGCAGGGCGATTTCGCCGCGATTGGCGATGAGGATTTTTTCGAACATTGAAAATGCCGTACCGGTTGGCGGTGAGCGGTGAACAGTGCGCGGTAAAAAAAGCGAGGTGATCTGCTGCCGCTTGCCGCCCATCCTTTCCTGCTTACTCGAGGACAAACAGCGGCTGGCCGTATTCCACCGGCTGACCGTTTTCGGCGAGTATCGCCTTGATCACGCCTTCGTGGTCGGCTTCGATCTCGTTCAGGAGTTTCATCGCCTCGATGATGCAGACCGTGTCGCCGACTTTCACCGCCTGGCCGACTTCGACGAAAGGCTTCGCCCCCGGCGCCGACGCACGGTAGAAGGTGCCGACCATCGGCGACTTGATGACGTGCCCCTCGGGCTCGGCAGGCGCGGTTTCCTCGGCGGCCACGGCGGGGGCGGCGGGGGCCGCCACGGCCTGCGGGGGTGCCATCGTGACGTGGGTGTGGGTCGTGGGCGGCGTGCCGCGGCTGATGCGGACCTTTTCCTCGCCCTCGGAAATCTCGAGCTCCGAGATTCCCGACTGCTGCACGAGGTCGATCAGCGTCTTGAGTTTCCGCAGATCCATGATCACCTTCTTTTCGAATATTGCAGCGCGAATTCCAGCGCCAGCTCGTAGCCTGCGGCGCCCAGCCCGCTGATGATGCCCACGGCGATGTCGGTAAAATACGAGCGGTGGCGGAAAGCTTCCCGGGCAAACACGTTCGACAGATGAACCTCGACGAAAGGAATGCCGACCGCGGCCAGCGCATCGCGCATCGCCACGCTCGTGTGGGTATAGGCAGCCGGATTGATGATGATGAAATCCACCTGGTCGCGCCCCGCCTGCTGGATGCGCTCGACGAGCTCGGCCTCGGAGTTGCTCTGGCAGGCGACGAGCCGCGCTCCCGCTTTTTCGGCGCGGGC
>JBKBXX010000121.1:0-9049 GCA_046313915.1 Burkholderiales bacterium
CCACTTCGCCGGTCTCGTCGTCCACCTCCACTTCGGCGATCTGGGTGGCATAAACATAGGTGTTGAAGGGTTTGCCCTGGCCGGTCTCGGGGTCCATGGCGACCGTCGGCGGATTCCAGGAAGCGCTGCCGATGGCCGGCTGCCCTTTGACGACCTGCGCATGATGGGCGACTTCGCCGATCGGCACATTGCGCTGCGGAAATCCCTGCACCTGGATCTTGCGGTCGCGGGCTTCGAGCTGCTCGGGCTTCACGCCCAGCATGGGTGCCGCCACCTCGAACAGCACCGCCTTCGCCTTCTCGGCTGCGAGCCTGACCGCGTTACCGGTAACATAAGTGGTGCGGCTCGCGATCGCGCCGGTGTCCATGGGCGTGGTGTCGGTGTCGGCCGAAACCACGTGCACGTCGTCGGTCGCGATGCCAAGCGCTTCGGCCGCAATCTGTCCCAGCACGGTGAGCGATCCCTGGCCCGTCTCGACGGTGCCGGTGAGCAGCGTCGCAGTGCCGTCTTCGTTGACCTTGACCACCGCGGCGCTGGGGTTGGCCGCGACCGTGAAGCCGATCGGATACCACATGCAGGCGATGCCGCGTCCGCGCCGCTTCATGACCGGCCCTCCTTCCAGCCGTAACGCTGCGCGGCCTGGAGCAGCGACTGTCTGATCGCGACGCTTTGCAGCACCTGGCCGGTGGGGCTTGCCGATCCCTCCTCGAAGGCGTTGAGCAGCCTGATCTCCAGCGGATCGAGGTTCAGCGCGCTCGCGATCTCGTCCATCTGCGATTCGTAGGCAAAGCATACCTGGGGCGCGCCGAATCCGCGCATGGCGCCGGTCATGGTCTTGTTGGTATAGACGACGAATGCTTCCACCAGCAGGTTATCGATGCGGTAGGGACCTGCCGCGAGAATGGCCGCCTTGCCCAGCGTCGTCTCGCTCCACGAACAATAGGCGCCACCGTCGAGCACCAGGCGCACCTTGCGTGCCACGATCTTTCCCTCGCGGCTGACGCCGGTCTTGTAATCCATGATGAAAGGATGGCGCGTGGTCGAGGAAATGAATTCCTCGGTCCGCGTATACACGCCTTTCACCGGCCGCCCAGTTTTTTTCGACAGCAGCGCGAGCACCGGCTCCTGGGTGATTTCGTTCTTGCCGCCGAAATTGCCGCCGACGATGGTGGCGACGATACGGATGCGGTTGACCGGCAGCTTGAGGGTGCGCGCGATGTCGGCGCGCCCGAGCGTGATCCGCCCCAGGCTGGAGTAAACCGTAACGCGCCCGTTGGCATCCCATTCGGCGATCGCCGCGTGAGGCTCGAGCGGCACATGCTCGACCATCTGGGTGCTATAGCGCCCCTCGAAAATGCGATCGGCGGCGGCGAAACCTTTTTCCACGTCGCCTTTCCTGATCACCTTGGTGGCGTAGACATTGCCGTGCGGCGGATGGACTTGCGGCGCGCCTTCCTGCAGCGCTTCCAGCGGATCGAACACCGCCGGCAGCGGCTCGTATTCGACCTTGATCCGCTCCAGCGCTTCGACGGCGATCTGTTCGGTGACGGCCGCCACCGCCGCCACGCCGTCACCGGCGTGAAACACCCGTTCGTCGGCGAGCACCGGCTGATCCTGGAACGACGGACCGAAGGAATTGACGGGAATGTCGCGGCCGGTCAGCACCGCCATCACCCCCGGCATCGCTTCGGCCGCGCGGGTGTCGATGCTCCTGATCCGCGCCGCAGCGATTCCCGCGCGCTTGATTTTGGCGTGGAGCATGCCGGGGAAAGCGAGGTCGTCGATATAGCGGGTCTGGCCCAGCCCGTGGAGGCGGCCGTCGGGCCGCGTCGCGCGCTGGCCGACGGCGGGCGTCTGCAGCCGCACTTCGGGCAGCAGCGCCTCGATCGGATAGGCCACGGGTGGCACCAGCGCCGGCAAGCGCAGATCCTCGTCGGCGCGGCGCGGCGTGCGCAACGCCTGGGCCTGCTGCTGCTCGCGCGTCATGCGCTCATCCATGCATTCCTCCTTGGGGGCGCCATTGCCACGGCAAAATATAAGTCATTGTTTATAAGCTATTTTTTTACAGCCTCACGCTGCGCGTGCGCCGCTGCGCCCGCTTCGCGCATGTGCCGTGCCGCCTCGCGGATCGCCTCGATCATCTTGGTATAACCGGTGCAGCGGCACAGATTGCCCGCCAGCGCATCGCGTATGTCGTGCGGTGTCGGATCGGGATTGTCGTCGAGCAGGGCCTTGGCCGACAGGATCACACCGGGGCCGCAAAAACCGCATTGCAGCGATGCGTGCGCCTCGAAAGCTTGCTGCAGCGGATGCAGGCCGTCGCGGCTCGCGAGCCCTTCGATGGTCAGCACCTCGCGACCGTCGGCCTGGGCCGCCAGCATCAGGCAGGCGTTGACCGCCTTGCCGTCGACCAGCACGGTGCACGCGCCGCAATCACCGACATCGCAGCCGAGCTTGGCGCCCGTGAGGCCGAAATGCTCACGCAGCAGCTTGAGCAGCGTCGTCTCCGGGGTAACCGCAACCGTGCGCGTGACGCCATTGAGGGTGATGCTGACATCGGTCATTTCCCGTTTTCCCCCTGTTGGGCTGCAGCTCGTGCGCAGACGTGTTCCAGCGCGCGCCGCGTGAGCACCGCGACGAGATCGCGCCGGTAATCGGCCGAAGCCCGAAAGTCGCTGATCGGTCGCGCTTCCCCGGCCGCGATGCGACCGGCCTCGGCCATCGCTTCCGGCGTCACGGCGCGACCTTCGAGATAGGCTTCCGCCGCGGCCGCACGGATCACCGTCGGCGCCACCGCGCCGAGCGCGATGCGCGGCTCGACGAAGGTCTGCCGCTCCGCGTCCAGCCACAGACTGGCCGCGACGTTGACCAAAGCCAGCGCCTGACCTTTGCGCAGGCCGAACTTCAGGAAATGCGCCGGCTTGCCCAGGTTTTGCTTGGGAATCACGATTTCCGTCAACAGCTCGTCGCACCGAAGCACGGTCTTGCGCGGCCCGATGAAAAACGCGGCGAGCGGCAACTGGCGGCTGCCGTGGATCCCGGCGATGGTGACCAGCGCATCGAGCGCGAGCAGCGTCGGCCCGCTGTCCATCGACGGCACCGCGGTCACCAGGTTGCCGCCCACGGTGCCGAGGTTGCGGGTCTGCACCGCGCCTATGGTGTGCGCCGCATCGGCGAGCGCCGGCAGCATTTCGCGGATCAGCGGCGAACGCATGATTTCGCCGTGCGTCGTCAGCGCGCCGATGCGCAGCCCCTGCGCGGTGACCGCAATGCCTTTCATGTCGGCGGCGCGCGAAATGTCGACGACCACGCGAGGAACATGCGGCGCGGATTTGAAATCGGCCAGAAGATCGGTGCCGCCGGCAAGAATCCGCGCTGCCGCGCCGTGTTCACCGAGCGCCATGATCGCCTCCCGCGCACTTTTCGCGGTGACGAGTTCAAAAGCCCGCACTATTTCCTCCTCACCATCGATGTCCTCCTGCTGCACAGCCGCCGCAACCTGCTGTGTGTGCCGCCCCGCGCGCAGCGTGATCTGCGTTGCGCCCATTATCGCGGTCCGGCCGGCGATCTTTGGAAAAAAAACGGTTTTTTTTGATCTAACGCAAAAAAATCGCGCTTTCGGGCGCGCATGAAAAACCCACCACGCGACGGTCGCCGGCGGCGCCGACCGTCTGCCGCGGCAGCGGACGGCAGGCGGTTTTATTCGAATGCTGCGGCAACGCCGCTGCGCTTCCCGACGGTCCGTGAAAACCCGGAAGGATCCCGTTCTACTCCCACTCGATGGTGGCGGGCGGTTTACTGGAAATGTCGTAGACCACACGATTGATGCCGCGCACTTCGTTGATGATGCGGTTGGCGACCCTGGAAAGCAGACTGTGCGGCAGCTCGGCCCAGTGCGCGGTCATGAAATCCTGGGTCTGCACCGCGCGCAGCGCCACTACATATTCGTAAGTGCGGCCGTCGCCCATCACGCCGACCGACTTGACCGGCAGGAATACTGCGAAAGCCTGCGCGGTTTTCTCGTACCAGCCCGAGGCACGCAGCTCGTCAATGAAAATCGCATCCGCCCGGCGCAGCAAATCGGCGTATTCGCGCTTCACTTCGCCGAGGATGCGCACGCCGAGACCCGGTCCCGGAAAGGGATGGCGGAAAACCATCTCGCGCGGCAATCCCAGCGCAAGACCCAGTTCGCGCACCTCGTCTTTGAACAGTTCACGCAACGGCTCCAGCAGCTTCAGGTGCAGCGTTTCGGGCAGCCCGCCGACGTTGTGATGCGATTTGATGGTGTGCGCTTTTCTGGTCTTCGCGCCAGCCGATTCGATGACGTCGGGGTAGATCGTGCCCTGCGCCAGCCATTTCACTTTCGGCAGCTTCGCCGCCTCGCGCTGGAACACCTCGACGAATTCGCGTCCGATGATTCTGCGCTTTTGCTCGGGATCGGTGACGCCCGCCAGATGGCGGAGAAACTGTTCGCGCGCATCGACGTGGATCACCTTGACACCGAGATTTCTGGCAAAGGTTTCCATCACCTGCTCGGCTTCGTTGAGGCGCAACAGCCCGTTGTCGACGAACACGCAGGTGAGCTGCCTGCCGATGGCGCGATGGATCAGCGCCGCGGCGACCGAGGAATCGACTCCGCCCGAAAGCCCCAGCACCACCTGTCCGTCGCCGACCTCGGAGCGTATCCTCGCCACCGCTTCCTCGGCATAATCCGGCATGTTCCAGTCGCCGTCGAGGCCGCAGATCTCGCGCACGAACCGCTCGATGATCGCCTTGCCCTGCAGCGTGTGGGTGACTTCGGGATGGAACTGCACACCGTAGAACCTGCGCTTTTCATCGGCCATGCCCGCAATCGGACACGCGGCGTTGCTGGCGATCACCTTGAAGCCCGGCGGCATCTCGATCACCTTGTCGCCGTGGCTCATCCACACTTCGAGCAGTCCGTGTCCCTCGTGGTTGGAGCGGTCCTGGATGTCGCGCAGCAGCGCCGAGTGTCCGCGCGCGCGCACTTCGGCATAGCCGAATTCGCGCACCTTGCCCATTTCGACCTTGCCGCCGAGCTGTTCGGCCATGGTTTGCATGCCGTAGCAGATGCCGAGTACCGGCACGCCCAGTTTGAACACGATGTCGGGCGCGCGCGGCGCGCCGCCTTCCCACGCCGACGCCGGTCCGCCGGAAAGGATGATGCCGCGCGGTTCGAAGTCGCGAATGAACTGTTCGCTGACGTCGTAAGGATGCAGCTCACAATAGACCCGGTTTTCGCGCACGCGGCGCGCGATGAGCTGCGAATATTGCGCGCCGAAATCGAGGATGAGGATTTTCTGATGTTGCATTTACGGGAAATGGCAAACGGTAAATCGCGTATGGTGAACGAAGCGCCTCCCGCACACGGCGGCTCCTACCGTTTCCATTGGCGAGACCACCGTTTACTCAGCTCTGTAGTTGGGTGCTTCCTTGACGATCTGCACGTCGTGGACGTGGGATTCGCGTATGCCTGCGGTCGTGATCTCGACGAATTCGGCCTTGCGCCGGATTTCGTCTATCGTTTCGCAGCCGAGATAGCCCATGCTCGCGCGCAGCCCTCCCATCAGCTGCTGCACGAGCGGCACCAGCCCGCCCTTGTAAGGCACGCGGCCTTCGACGCCTTCCGGAACCAGCTTCTCGGTGTCGAGCTCGTCGTGCTCCTGGAAGTAACGATCGGCCGAACCCTGCTGCATCGCGCCGAGCGATCCCATGCCGCGATACGCCTTGTAGGAGCGCCCCTGGAACAGTTCGGTTTCGCCCGGCGACTCCTCGGTACCGGCGAACAGTCCGCCGATCATCACTGCGTGGGCGCCAGCGGCGATCGCCTTGGCGATGTCGCCGGAATAGCGGATGCCGCCGTCCGCGATCAGCGGCACGTCCGTTTTCTGGAGGGCTTTGGCCACGTTTTGCACCGCGGTAATCTGCGGCACGCCGACGCCGGCGACGATGCGGGTGGTGCAGATCGAGCCGGGGCCGATGCCGACCTTGACGCCGTCCGCGCCGTGATCGACCAGCGCTTTTGCCGCGGCTGCGGTGGCGATATTGCCGCCGATGACCTGCGATTTCGGATAATTCCGTTTCACCCATTTCACGCGGTCCAGCACACCCTGGGAATGGCCGTGCGCGGTATCGACCACGATCACATCGACACCAGCCTCCATCAGCGCCTCGACGCGTTCCTCGGTGCCCTCGCCCACGCCCACCGCCGCACCGGCGCGCAGGCGCCCCAGCTTGTCCTTGCACGCCAGCGGATGTTCGGTGGACTTGAGGATGTCCTTGACGGTGATCAGGCCGCGCAACTCGAAATTCTTCCCGACCACCAGTACGCGCTCCAGACGGTGCCTGTGCATCAGCGCCATCGCCTCCTCGCGCTTCGCACCTTCGCGCACCGTCACCAGCCGCTCGCGCGGCGTCATGATGTTCTGGATCGGCTGGTCGAGCCTGGTCTCGAATCGCAGGTCACGGTTGGTCACGATGCCGACGACCTTGCCTGCGGCATCGATCACCGGCAAACCGGAAATCCTGTGCTGCCGCGTGATGTTCAGCACATCGCGCACGGTCATGTTCTGGGTAATGGTGATCGGATCCTTGACCACCCCGCTTTCGAAACGCTTGACCTTGGCGACTTCGGCGGCCTGCGCCTTGGGCGACATGTTCTTGTGGATGATGCCGATGCCGCCTTCCTGGGCAATGGCGATGGCAAGTCGCGCCTCGGTCACCGTATCCATGGCCGCGGACACCAGCGGAATGTTCAGCGTAATGCTGCGGGTGAGCCGGGTTTTGAGACTGACTTCGCGTGGCAGAACACTGGAATGCGCCGGAACGAGCAGAACGTCATCGAAAGTAAGGGCTTTTTGCACCACGCGCATGTCTTGATCCCTTGCAAAGCGCGGATTATACGCCGGACGCCGCCAGCGGCCAAGCCGCAGACCGTGCGCTAATCGATTGACTGCATGGCATAAACTCGCTATGGTGCCCCCGGTAGCGGCGGCGGTCGCTTCCTTCTTTGGCGCCGCCGGAAAGCCGGGGAGCGAAGCGATGCGGATGATGGTGGGCATGCTGGCGGCGCTGTTGGCAAGCGCCGCCCAGGGCGAGGTGCTGAAATGCGTGGACGGCGCAGGCAAGCTCGTCGAATATGCCAGCGTCTGCCCAGCGGGCACGCGCGCCCAGGCGACCGGCATCAGGAGCGCACCCGAGGCGCCCGCCCAATCCCGCAAGCCGCTCGCCGAGCGCGACGCCGAGTTCCGCAAGCGCGCGGCCGAACAACGGGAAGCCGAGCGCAAGCAGGAAAACGCCGTGGAAGAAAACGAGCTGCGCCGGCGCAATTGCGAGCGCGCGCGCGCCTACCTGAAAAGCCTGCAGTCGGGCAGCCGCATCGTGCGCATCGACCCCGCGACCGGCGAGCGCGTGTTTCTCGAGGACAAGGACTTTCCGCAGGAAATCGCCGACGCCCGGCGCGCCATCGAAGCCAACTGCAAGTAGCCGCGGTGCGCCGCACCGGCGTCATCGCGCCTTCGCCTTCACCCCTTTACCCTCTTTACCCTTTACCTTTACCCGCCGGCGGCGGGCGTCTTTCGGATCGGCAACGAGTGCGCGGTAGATTTCGACCCGATCGCCGGCCTGCAGCACCGTGTCGGGGCCGACACGCTTGCCGAAGATGCCGATTTCGAGGTTCGCGGCATCGATTTGCGGAAAGCGCTGCAACAGTCCCGATTCCACGATCGCCTGCAGTGCCGTCGTGCCGCGCGCAACACGCAGACCGATCACCGCCTGGACCGCGGGCAGCGCATAAACCACTTCGACCGCGAGCAGCCCGTCATCCCCGGCCATAGACCTTCTCGGCGCGCCGGATGAAGCTGTCCACGATGGTGTCGGCGATGTGACTGAACACCGGGCCGACCAGCTTTTCGAGCAGCCTGCTCGCGAATTCGTAGCGCAGGCGGAATTCGATCTTGCAGCCGTGCCCCGGGAACTCGGTGAAACGCCAGCCGCCGTCGAGAGTGCGAAACGGGCCTCGCACCAGCTTCATGTGCATCGTGTGCGGCGGCTCCTTGTCGTTCTCGGTCGTGAAGCTCTGTTCGATGCCGCGGTAATCGATGCGTATCGTCGCGCGCGTCCTGCGCTCGTCGCGGTAGTCCACCCGCGCGCCGCCGCACCACGGCAGAAATTCGGGATAGCGCTCCACCGCGTCGACCAGCGCGAACATTTGCTGCGCCGTATAACCGACCAGCACCGTTTTGTTGACTTCGGACATTTCCCCTGCACACGGATAGCGCCCCTGCGGCGCTGGTAGAATAGCATTCCCTGCGAAAAGCTTCAGCCATGAGCATCGTTCAAAACAAAAAAGCCTTTCACGATTATTTCATCGAACAGCGTTTCGAAGCCGGAATCGCGCTCGAAGGCTGGGAAGTCAAGGCGATCCGCGCCGGCCGCGCCCAGCTGAAAGAAGCCTATGTGATCGTGCGCGGCTCGGAAATCTTCCTGGTCGGCTGCCACATCAGCCCGCTGCCGACCGCCTCGACCCACGTCCATCCCGACCCGACGCGCACCCGAAAGCTGCTGCTGCGGGCCGACGAGATCAACAAGCTGATCGGCAGCGTGGAACGCGCCGGCTACACGCTGGTGCCGCTCGACCTGCACTACACCCGCGGCAGGATCAAGCTCGAAATCGGGCTTGCCAAAGGCAAAAAGCAGCACGACAAGCGCGAGGCGGAGAAAGAGCGGGAATGGCGTCTGCAACAGCAGCGGCTATTGCGCGACAGGCGTTGACGGCAAAGCCCGCGGCGCAAAGCGGGGCCGCAACAAAAAAGCAAGGAGATGGGGTGGCTGATGGGACTCGAACCCACGACAACCGGAATCACAATCCGGGACTCTACCAGCTGAGCTACAGCCACCGTCGAAGAAAACACAAACCTCGGAACACACCGCGCCATGGCGCGCCCGGCGGGACTCGAACCCACAACCCCCGGCTTAGAAGGCCGGTGCTCTATCCGGTTGAGCTACGGGCACTTTCCAGCTCCGGCGC
>JBKBXX010000122.1:0-624 GCA_046313915.1 Burkholderiales bacterium
CTGGCCCGTCCTGCGCGTGGCAGGGCTGGGGATCACCGATGCGTGGCGCAGTGCGTTTCTTCTCGCCCATGGCGGCGAGTTTGGCCTGCTGCTGCTTGCCTCGGCGCTTGCCGCCGGCATCCTGCCCGCGGCGGTGGCCCAGCCGGCGCTGATGGCGCTGGTCCTGTCGATGGCGGCCGCGCCCCTGCTCATCCGCCACCACGAGCGTCTGGCGCGCGTGCTCGCCGGCCGCCGTCGGCTGGAATCGGCGCCGCCGCAGGAAGAGGAGCATGAGACCACGCGGCGGCTTGCCGAGCCGCTGCGCGATCACGTCATCGTCTGCGGCGCCGGCAACCTCGGCCGGCTGGTGAGCCAGGCGCTGACGGTGGCGGATATCCCCCACTTGCTGCTGGAAGCCGATTACGAAGCTTATCGGCACGCCCGTGCCGCCGGCCTGCCGGCGCTCTACAGCGACGCCAGCCGTCTCAACACCCTGCGTGCGGCGGGTGTGGAGCGCGCGCGCATGGTGGTGATCACTTTCCATCGCATCGAGCCGGCGCGGGGGGGGGGGGCCGGGGGGGGGGGGGCGGCGCCCCGCGGGGGGGGGGGGGCCCCCCCCCCCCCCCCGGCCGCGGGAACGCCGGG
>JBKBXX010000122.1:634-9039 GCA_046313915.1 Burkholderiales bacterium
CGTCTCGCGCGCTGGGTGCGCGAGACGCAGCCGCTCTTGCCGGTGATCGCCACCGCCCTCACCGAGCAGGAAGCACGCCGTCTGCAGGGCGTGCCTGGCGTGCGCGTCTACGTGGAGAAACTGGCGGCGGGGCTGGCGCTTGCCGAGCAGACGCTGCTGGAAAGCGGCCTGCCGGCCGAAACCGCCGATCGCCTCATCGCCGGATTACGCGATCAGCTACAATCCCACGTCCAGCCCGAGAACGGGAAACCACCGGGGAACGATCCATGATGAACAAGCCTTTTCCCGCCCTGCAGAACCTGCGCAACGAGTGGCGGACGATGAGTTTCTACGAACGCTTCGAGCAGGTGGTCGCGCTGGTTTTGTCTGCGGTGATCGCGGTGATCGTGGTAATTTCGCTGATCCAGCTCATCGGCACCGTGTTCACGCTGCTCTTCCTGGAAGCGTTCAATCCTCTCGACCACGGCGTCTTCCAGACCGTTTTCGGCATGATCATGACGCTGCTCATCGCCATGGAGTTCAAGCACTCCATCCTCAGGGTGGCGATGCGCCGCGACAGCATCATTCAGGTCAAGACCGTGGTGCTGATCGCGTTGATCGCACTGGCGCGCAAATTCATCATCCTCGATCCCGAAGCCGAGCCGGCAAAAATCGCGGCACTGGCCGGCGCGAGCCTGGCGCTGGGCGCGGTGTACTGGTTGCTGCGCGAGCGTGACGACCGCGCTGCGGCTGCTTTCGGCGCCGCACCGGCCGCCCCTTCCATCCCCGGCCGCAAGGAGTGACAAACATGCACTTTCCCGACCAGCAGCCTCCGCGGCGCGACCGGTTTTTCTCCCGGCTGTTCATGTTGACGCTGAGCGTGGCGATCCTGATGCTGTTCTGGTACCTGCTGCCGGTGATCGAAGCGTGGTGGTCGCCGCGGCAGGCGGACGATCGCCTCGTCACCGCGCGCGGCGACCTCGCCGAAGACGAAAAGACCACCATCCGGCTGTTCGAGAAAGCGCGCGATTCCGTGGTGTATATCGGCACGGCCACGCTGGTGCGCGATTTCTGGACGCGCAACGTGTTTGCGGTGCCGCGCGGCACCGGCTCGGGGTTCGTGTGGGACGATGCCGGGCATGTGGTCACCAATTTCCACGTCATCGAAGGCGCGAGCGAGGCGGTGGTGCGGCTCGCTGACGGCCGGGACTACAAAGCCGCGCTGGTGGGGGCGAGTCCCGCGCACGACATCGCGGTGCTGAAGATCGGCGTCGGTTTCAAGCGGCCGCCGCCGGTGCCCATAGGCACCAGCCACGATCTCAAGGTCGGACAGAAGGTGTTTGCCATCGGCAATCCCTTCGGCCTCGACTGGACGCTCACCACCGGCATCGTCTCCGCCCTCGACCGCTCGCTGGGGGGCGACAACGGCCGCACCATCGAACACCTGATCCAGACCGACGCCGCCATCAACCCCGGCAATTCCGGCGGGCCGCTGCTCGATTCGGCCGGCCGGCTGATCGGCATCAATACCGCGATCTACAGTCCCAGTGGCGCTTCGGCAGGCATCGGCTTTGCGGTGCCGGTGGATACGGTAAGACGCGTGGTGCCCCAACTCATCAAGAACGGCAGGTACATCCGGCCCGCGCTGGGCATCGAGGCCGACGAGCAGCTCAATGCCCGGCTGGTGGCCATGACGGGGGTGGAAGGCGTGTTTGTATTGCGGGTGCAGCCGGGATCGGCCGCCGCCAAGGCGGGTTTGGCGGGCGTTTCCAGCAGCGCCGAGGGTATCGTGCCCGGTGATGTCATCACGGCGGTCGCCGGCAAACCGGTGACCTCGCTCGCGCAATTGCTGGCGCGGCTCGACGACCATCGGGTGGGCGACACGGTGACGCTGACGGTATGGCGGGCCGGACGAACCCGGGAAGTCGGCGTGACCCTGCAACCGGGAAGCTGATCGCCGCTGAAGCTGAATTGCGCGGCTTGCGCCGGCCGGCGATCCACAAAGTGGACGCGATGCTTCCGCATTGCGCGGCTCACCGGTTACCATTACCGCCCCGACCGATCGATACCGAAAAGGATGAACGACGACATGAAATTCCGCAGAGTGGTCACCGGTGTGAACGCGCAAGGCAAGAGCTGCATCAAATGGGACAGCGAGATCGAGCCCAAAGCGGGGCGGCCGGGCTTCGGCAACATCCCGATGTGGGCGACCAGGAAACTGCCGGCGGAGATGACCGAGGAAGACCCCAATACGTGGGATCTGGGCACCAGCATCGCCGGCGGTTCCGTGTTCCGCCTGGCGCGCTACGAACCGGGCGTGGCCGAGCGCTGGCACCGCACCGATTCCATTGACTACGCGGTGTGTCTTTCCGGCGAGCTGTGGATGCAGATGGAGGAAGGCGAAGTACACCTGAAGCCGGGTGACGTCGTCATCCAGCGCGGCACCCTGCACAACTGGGTCAACCGCGGCAAGGAGCCTTGCATCATGGCTTTCATACTCGTCGCCACCGCAGGCGGCGAATCCACCGGCTGGTAAAAAGAAGACTCGAGCGGGCGCGACATGCGCCCGCTTTTTTCTGCATCAGGCGACTTTCATCGGCAGGACCACCATCTGGATGCCCTGCAGATGCAGTTTCTGCTGCAGCGCCATCGCAGTCTGGTTGTGCAGCCAGCGCGTGAAAACGTTGTCGTGCACGAAAATGAGCTTGCTGGCGAAACACACGCTGTTCGGAAACTCCTGCATGAGTTCATCAGTCAGTTTCAGCAGCTCCGCCACCGGATCGGTGCCGAAGGCGAGCCGGGAAGTGGCGGCAAGGCCGTGGCTGTGGCAGAAATTGACGTAGTAGCGCAGGGAATTTTCGATTTCGTAGCGCAACGTGCGCAGCGCTCCCGGCCCGTCGTAACTCTGCGCGTCGATTTCGCCGACGCTGACGAACACGAAGTTCCTGAAGTGGCCGGGGAACAGGCGCTGCACCCATAACAGGGCGTGCATGCCGACACCGCGATTCTTGCCGACGAAGAACACCGCGGTCGGTTTTTGCGGATCGAGCGGCGGCGGCTGCGGAATTTCCTCCAGCGGACCCTTGCTCGCGAACAGCGCATCGATTTTGCGCAATTGCTCGCGCGTTTCATCGTAGTGCCAGCGGATGACGAGGCACAGCGCAATGACGAGGCCGGTGATGATCAGGGTGACCCAGCCGCCTTCATGGAACTTGCCCACGACGAGGACGAGCAGGATGCTGGAGGTGACGACGAGCCCGGCCATGGAGAGCGCGAAACGCCAGCGCCAGTTCGGTGACGAGGGGCGGTTCTTGAACCAGTAGAGGCAAAGGCCGTAGAGCGCGATGGCGAAGGTGAGGAACACGTTGATGCTGTAGAGCACCACGAGCAGTGCTACGCTGCCCTTGCTCCACAGCAGCACGCCGAGTGCGGCGATACCCATCAGCAATATGCCGTTCTGGGTGACCAGCCGGCTGGAGAGCTGCCGGAACTGCCGCGGCACCCACGAATCCACGGCCATGTTGGACAATACCGCCGGGCCGCCGAGAAACCCGGTGTTGGCGGCGACGAACAGCAGCCCGGCCTCGAGCAGGAGCACGCCGAGCAGCACGCCGCGATTCGTTGCCGCACTGCCGAAATCGAAGTTCTCTATCACCGCCTGGAACATCACGGCATTGAGGGTCTGCCCCGGCATCTTGATGGTGTCCCACAGCAGATAGAGGACCAGGATGCCGCCGGCGGTGAAGGCGAGCGACACGGCCATGTAAAACATGGTCCACTTGCCGGTGCGCACGCGCGGTTCGGCCAGCGTGTTGATATTGTTGGAAACCGCTTCCAGCCCGGTGTAGGTGCCGCCGCCATGGGAGTAGGCAAACAGCAGGGTTGCCGCGACGGCGAGCCAGCCGCTTTGCTGCGCGAGACCGGTGGTCGCGGCAAGAGTGTCGGGCAACACGCCGGGCAGGCGCTCGGCGCGGGCGTAGAGGCCGTAACAGATGAGGGCGGCATGCGTGATCACGAAGCCGACGAAAATCGGCAGCAGCACCTTGATCGCTTCTTTCATGCCGCGCAGGTTGAGCGTGAGCAGCGCGGCGATGGCCACGATCGCCGCCGGCACTTTCCAGTCGTGCGCTTCCAGCGGCAGGAAACTGAATATGGCGTCCATGCCGCTTGCCACCGAGATGGCGATGGTGAGCACGTAATCGACGATCAACGCGGCTCCCGCGGCGAGGCCGGCATAGGGGCCGATCAGCTGGGTGGCGACCTTGTAACCGCCGCCGCCGTTGGGGAATAGCTCGATGACCTGGTTGTAGGCGAGCGAGATGATGAACACGGTGACGATGGTCGCGGCGGCGAGGTAAAGCCCGAGCTGGGTGTGCGGGCCCAGCGCAAGATACGCTTCCTCCGGGCCATAAGCCGACGAGGACAGGCCGTCGGCGCCCAAGCCGACCCATGCAAAAAAAGCGATCAACGCGATGTGCCGCCGCGTCTCCGGATTCATCGGGTCGCGCGGCTTGCCGATGACGAGGTCGTGCAGCCGGGCGAAAAGGGCCATGTCTACCCTTCCTCGCCGAGTTCGCGGCGCAGCCGCTTCGCGTATACCGCCATTTCCTTTGCCGCCTGCTGGTCACCCCTGCTTTGCGCCACGCGGATGCCCTGCCGGTAGACGTCGAGCGCTTCGCGCAACTGGCCGCTTGCGCACAACGCGCGGCCCAGCAGCTTCCAGGCTGCGGAATAGGCCGGATCATGCGCCACCGCGGCGCGCAGATGGTCGGCCGCGAGCCCGGCTGCGCCGCTTTTCAGATATTCGTTGCCGAGGCTGAAGCGCAGCAGCGCATTGTCGTGGCCGGCGTCCAGCATTTGACGGAATTTGGCGACCAGGTTGCCGGTCATGGAGAGGAGAGGCGGCTGTGTGAAGATTGAAATCCTGCCGAGGGCGCATCATGATAGCGCAATTCGGCGGCGGCTGAAAAAATCCGCTTTCATTCAATGGAATCAGGCGAGACGGGAGAATCATGGCAAAACAGGTCATACACACGGACGCTGCACCTCAGGCCATCGGCACCTATTCGCAGGCGGTGCGCTGCGGCGACACGGTTTATCTTTCGGGGCAGATCGGGCTCGATCCGGCGACCATGCAAATGGTCGCCGGCGTAGATGCGCAGATCCGGCGCGTGCTCGACAATCTGAAAGCGGTGGCCGCGGCCGCGGGCGGCGGCCTGGGCGACATCGTCAGGCTGACGGTCTACCTGACCGATCTCGACAATTTTGCGCGCGTCAACGAGATCATGGCGACTTATTTCGCTGTGCCGTATCCCGCACGCGCCGCGATCGGCGTCGCCAGCCTGCCGCGTGGCGCGCTGGTCGAGATCGACGCCGTCATGCATTTGGGGTGATGAGTAACGGGCGATGAGCGATGAGCGAGGTGTGAAAGCGATGCCGGGAGGAGCTGGCGCCTCCCCCATCCCCCATTCCCCATCGCTCTCAGGGTTGAGCAAGGCGGTCGCAGACAAACTGGGAAAGCTCGGCATCGCGGCGAAGCGGGATCTGGTGCTGCACCTGCCGCTGCGCTACGACGACGAGACCCGTCTTTACGCGATCGGCGAAGCGCCGGCCGGCCAGAGCGTGCTGGTCGAAGGCAAGGTGGTGGAATGCGCCGTCAAGTACCGCCCGCGCCGCCAGCTGGTGTGCCACATCGAGGACGGCAGCGCCGTTCTGACGCTGCGTTTTCTCAATTTCTATGCGAGTCAGCAGAAGCAGCTCGTTGCCGGGACGCGGATAAGGGTTTTCGGCGAGATCCGCCACGGGTTTTTCGGCGCCGAGATGGTGCATCCGAAATACCGGGTGGTGCGGGGCGAGCTGCCGGTATCGCAGGCATTGACGCCGGTGTATCCGACCACCGCCGGCCTCGGCCAGGAGGCGCTGCGGCGGCTGATTGCGCGCGCGCTGGCCGATTGCGATCTCGCCGACACCCTGCCTGACGACATGCTGAGGGCGCTCGGGCTGCCGCATTTTCGCGAAGCCGTGCTGTTCTTGCATCATCCGCCGCCGCAGGTGGCGCAGCGCGAGTTGCAGGAGCGGCGGCACCCGGCGTGGCGCAGGATCAAGTTCGACGAGTTGCTGGCGCAGCAGCTGTCGATGCGCCTGCATTACCAACGCCGCCGCGCCGCCGGCGCGCCGGCGCTACCGCCGCGCCGCCAGCTCACGCGCCTGCTGCAGGAGGGATTGCCGTTCCGGCTCACACCGGCGCAGCAGAAGGCGCTGGCGCAGATCGAGTACGACCTCGCGCGGCCTTATCCGATGCAGCGGCTGCTGCAGGGCGACGTCGGCAGCGGCAAGACCGTCGTTGCCGCGCTCGCCGCCCTGCAATGTGTCGAAAACGGCTGCCAGGTGGCGGTGATGGCGCCGACCGAGATCCTGGCCGAGCAGCATTACCACAAGTTCGCAGGCTGGCTCGAGGCGCTGGGCGTGAAGGTCGCGTGGCTCGCGGGAGGGTTGCGCCGGCGTCAGAAGCGGGAAGCGCTCGAAAGCGTGGCGAGCGGCGAGGCGATGGTGGCGGTCGGCACCCACGCGCTGTTTCAGGAGGAGGTGCGGTTTCGCAATCTGGCGCTGGCGATCATCGACGAACAGCACCGTTTCGGCGTGCATCAGCGCCTTGCCCTGCGCAGCAAAAGCAGCCGGCCCGGCGCGGCAAGCCGGCCGCATCAGCTGATGATGAGCGCAACGCCGATACCGCGCACGCTGGCGATGAGCTATTACGCCGACCTCGACGTATCACTGATCGACGAACTGCCTCCGGGGCGCACGCCGGTGGCGACGCGGCTGATCGCCGAGTCGCGTCGCGCCGAAGTGATCCGGCGCGTGCGCGACGCCTGCATGTCCGGCAGCCAGGCGTATTGGGTATGTCCATTGATTGAGGAATCGGAAACGCTGCAGCTCAAAACCGCACTCGACACCTACGCGGTATTGCAGCAGACTTTTCCTGAACTCAAGGTCGGGCTGGTGCACGGCAGGCTGAAAGGCGACGAGAAAGCCGCGGTGATGCAGGCTTTCCAGCAGGGGGAAATCCAGCTGCTGGTGGCGACCACCGTCATCGAGGTCGGTGTTGATGTGCCGAATGCCTCGTTGATGGTGATCGAGCACGCCGAGCGCATGGGGCTGTCGCAGCTGCACCAGCTGCGCGGGCGCGTCGGCCGCGGCGCCGAAAAAAGCACCTGCATCCTGCTCTACCAGCAGCCGCTCACCGCTACCGCGCGCGAGCGGCTCAGGATCATTTACGAGAACCACGACGGCTTCGAGATCGCGCGCCACGATCTGCGGCTGCGCGGGCCGGGGGAGCTTCTGGGCGCGCGCCAGAGCGGCGTGCCGATGCTGCGCTTTGCCGATCTCGTGAACGACATCGATCTGCTCGACGCCGCGCGCGATGCCGCGAGCGCATTGCTGCGCGACCATCCGGAGGCGGTGCGCGCCCATCTCGCGCGCTGGCTGGGAACGAAATACGACTATCTCGAAGTCTGAGCCGGGTGCCCGCCGCTGCGGCGCGTGAGATAATGGAGAAAAACGCTCCGGCCATTCCGTGAAACCCGTCGTACGCGATACCTCGTGGTGCCGTTTCCCGTCCGCTGCCGCCGCTTACCGTCCGTGGCTGCGCGACCGCGGCTCGCTCACCCGCCGCATCGAGCGGCGCTGCCCGGCGCTCGGCGTGAAAGTGGTGTTCCAGGGACTGCGCCGCGCCAACCGCGACGAGCGGCTGCTGTTCCGGCTGCGCGGCGGTCACAGAAAGGTGCTGGTGCGCGAAGTCTATCTTTATTGCCGCCGCACGCCGCTGGTGTTCGCGCACAGCGTGATCGACGCGCGCGATCTGCGCGGCACCTGGCGGCGGCTGATGGGGCTGGGCAGCCGTCCGCTGGGTGCTGCGTTGTTTGCCGATCCGCGCATCGAGCGCTATCCGTTGCGGCAAAAAAAGATCGGCCGCCACCATGAATTGTATCGGCGCGCCGCGGCCGTGCTATCCCGCAAACCGCCGACGCTGTGGGCGAGGCGTTCGCTGTTCGCCCTGCGCGGCTCACCCATACTGGTGACCGAAGTTTTCCTGCCGGGGATACTCAAACTGTGACACTGAGGCAGCGCATCGACGCCTACGGAAAACTGATGCGGCTCGACAAGCCCATCGGCATCCTGCTGCTGCTGTGGCCGACGCTGTGGGGGCTGTGGTTCGCCGCGGGCGGCGTCCCCGCGTTCGCCATCCTGCTGATTTTTTTCTGCGGCACCGTGCTGATGCGCTCCGCCGGCTGCGTCGTCAACGATTTCGCCGATCGCGATTTCGATCCGCACGTCGAACGCACCCGCCAGCGGCCGCTGGCGGCAAAATCGATCAAGCCGGCGGAGGCGTTGGCGCTGGCCGCGGCGCTGATGCTGGCCGCTTTTGC
>JBKBXX010000123.1:0-8975 GCA_046313915.1 Burkholderiales bacterium
CCACACGAAAGCCGGATGAACCTTATTTTATGTAGATGATTCTACAGCAGATTATGCTGAACGGGCCGCATGATCGCTCACCACTTCCAGCACCCGCTTGCCGTCGGTGGTCTTGATTTCGGTGCGCACCACCGCGAAGCTGCGGCCGGCGTGCACCACTTTCGAGCGCACGCGCAGCGTTTTGCCTTTGCCGGGACTGACGAACCACGCTGCGATGCCGGAGAGCATCGGGTGTCGCGGCACCGCGGTTTTTGCCGTCGCCGCCGCCAGTCCCAGCAGGATGCCGCCTTGCACGTGGCCGACGCGGTTGCCGATGTGCGGGCCGTTTTTCACGCTGCAGCGCGCGCCGTGGGCAGTGGCTTCGGGCAGCACGCTCCAGAAGTGTTCGATGAAGGCGCGCCGGTTGTCAGCGCGCTTTAACGCGGCATCGCATGCCCGCATCACCGCACGCTCGTCCGGTCCGAGGTCTTTCAATTCGAGCGGCGCGTCTGTTGTGCCGTCGCTTTCGCGCTGCCACGGCAGCGGCGCGAGTTTCACGCCTTCGGGCGCGGGCAGCAGCATGAACGTGGCGTTGGCGTAACAGACCGGCTTGCCTTGCGCGAACAGCGTGCCGGTCGCGAGCGACTGGCGCACCGCCGTGCCTTCACTGAAGCCCAGCAGTTCCGAAGTCATCAGCAGCTCGCCGCGCGCCGGATGCCCGGTGAACTGCACGTTGAGCTGCACCGTGGCCTGGCGCGCGCCGGGCGCGATCCTCAACCGCGGCGCGGTGGCGAGCGCGGTGTCGATCATCACGCCGAGCGCGGCGAGATCGAGCTCGCCGTCGGCGTCCAGGCAATGCGGGCCGGGCGTCATGGTTTCATCGACCGAAGTGTCGCCGATGCGCGGCCACGCGAGTTGCAGGAAATAGCCGGCGAAGTGGAAGCCGGGGGTGCGGTTGCCCGCCAGCCCGCGCAGCACCTGCCTGCGGATCGCTTCGGCGTCAAACTGATTGCACATTTGGGACCTCGATTGTTACCTCATCACCCATTACTGGCCGTATCTCAGTGTTTGTCGCATACGCAAAAACCCGGTCCCGGATTCCGCCTGCGGCTGCATCCAGGCTACACGTTTCGGCTTCGGCTTCGGATTTCTTGTTTGTCCCGGAACTTATTGGTTGTTCCCCCACGTTCCGGCGCCCCATCTTTCAGTCTTCACCGACACCGAGTTTCTCGTACACCGGCCGGATGTGCGCGCGGATGGTCGGCCGCATGCGGATCAGATACAGCGCGCCGGCCGCGCACGCCGCGCCGCCGACGAGCAGCGTGTTGGCGACCCCGATCCATTCGGCGAGCGCGCCCGCGCCCAGGCTGCCGAAAGGCGTGATGCCGAGGAAAGCCGCGGTGTAGAGGCTCATCACGCGGCCGCGCTTGTCGTCGTCGACGATGGTCTGCAGGATCATGTTGACCGAGACCGAAGTGACGAGGATGCCGAAGCCGATCACCGCGAGCAGCGGCAGCGCGATCCACATCGTCCCCGACCGCGACAGCACCATCAGCGCGACCCCGGCGGCGAGTCCGGCATAGGCGAGCAGGCGGACGAGCCCGCGCACGCCGGCGCGCGAAGCGAGATAGAGCGTGCCGGCGACCGCGCCCATGCCCGCCGCGCCGACCAGAAAACCCATCTCGCCGGCGCCGCCGGCGAATACTTCGCGCACCAGCGCCGGCATCAGCGTGAGGTACGGCGTGGCGCACAAGGCGACCAGCGCGAGCTGCGTCAGCAGCAGGCGGATCGGCAGCGACCGCCAGACATAGGCGAAGCCCTCGCGCAGATCGTGCCACATCGGCGGGTGCACGGCGCGGCGCGGGCTGGGCGTCACGCGGATCATCAGGAAGGTGACGACGACGGCGATATAGGTCAGCGTGTTGATGACGAAGCACGCCGCTTCGCCGAGCCAGCCGATCACCAGTCCCGCCAGCGACGGTCCCACCAGCCGCCCGCTATTGGCGACGAGCGAAGTGAGCGCGACGGCGTTGGGCAGGTCTTCCTTGCCGCCGACCAGTTCCAGCAGATAGGCGTGGCGCACCGGCAGCTCGATCGCCACCAGCACGCCGAGCAGCATCGACAGCGTGATGATGTGCCACGGCGCGATGATACCGGCGAGCGCCAGCGCGGCGAGCGCGGCCGCCTGCAGCATTTCCAGCACCTGGGTGGCGAACATCATGCGGTGCAGGTTGAAGCGGTCCGACCACAATCCGGCGAAAGGCGACAGCAGCAGGATGGGCAGGCTGCCCGCGAAACCGAGCACGCCCAGCAGCGCTACCGAACCGGTGAGGCGGTAGAGCAGCCAGCTTTGCGCGATGTGCTGCATCCAGTAGCCCACCAGCGCGAACACCTGGCCACCGACGAACAGGCTGAAATTGCGGTGGCGGAGCGCTCTTAGAGTGAGTTTCACGATCCGGATCGGGAAGCGTTCGGGGAAACGCGATTGTATGGGCAAGCCTTGCGGCTGTCATGGACGGGAGTCCGCATGCTGGGATATGCGGCTGTCTTGGCCCGCGCTCCGGTAAAATGCGGATGATATGCATATTTACCAGATCGTCGCCCTGGCGCTGCCCAGCAACAGCGGTTTCAAGGGCGCCCGGGTGCTCAACACGCTCTATGCGCTGGAACTCGGCGCGACCCCGTTTGGCATCGGCCTGCTGCTCACCACTTATGCGCTGTTTCCGCTGATCTTCGCCGTTTACGCCGGCAAGGTGTCGGACCGCTACGGCGCGCGCATTCCGCTGCTCGCGGGCATGGCCGGCATGGCGCTCGGGGTGCTGCTGCCGTTTTTGTGGCCGACACTGCCCGCGCTGTTCGTCGCCGCGGCGGTGACCGGCGCCGGTTTCATTTTCGTGCAGGTGTCGATGCAGGCGCTCACCGGCTCGCTTGGCAGCGGCGAAGCGCGCACCCGCAATTTCAATCTCTATTCGCTGGCGATCGCGACTGCCGATTTCATCGGACCGGTGCTGGCCGGGTTCCTGATCGACCACACCGGGCACGTGCCGAGCTACCTCTACCTGGCGCTGTTCAACATCGCGTCGCTGCTCGGCCTCGTCTATCTCTACCGCAACATCCCCGCCGGTGGTGCGGCGTCGGCAGACCGCGGCAAGCAACGCATGATGGATTTTTTCCAGAGCGCCGACCTGCGCCGCATTTTCATCGCCAGCGCGGTGGTGATCGCCGGTCTCGATCTGTTTCAGCTCTACATGCCGCTTTATGCGCATTCGGTCGGCCTGTCGGCCTCGGCCATCGGCATGGTGCTCGGCGCTTTCGCCGCCGCGGCTTTCGTGGTGCGCGCCATGATCCCGCGGCTGGTGCGGCGTTACGGCGAAGAGACGGCGCTGCTTTATTCAATGTATCTGGCGGCGGCGACCTGCGTGCTGATCCCGTTTTTTTCCAATGCCGTGGTGCTGGGCGCGATCGCCTTCATGCTCGGCCTCGGCATGGGCATCGGGCAGCCGCTGACGGTGATGCTCACCTACAACCATTCGCCCGATGGGCGTGCCGGCGAAGCGCTGGGCCTGAGGATCGCGATCAACAACGGCATCCATGTGGTGGTGCCGGCGGCGTTCGGCGCCATCGGTTCGCTGGTCGGGCTCGCGCCGGTGTTCTGGGTGAATTCGGTGTTTCTCGCCGGCGGCGGCTACGCGAGCCGCAGGAAAAAAAACGGCCAGGCGTGAAGCCACAGGTTTTTTTCCGGCGCGCGTTTCGGCAACGCCGCGCATAACTGATGCTTCTTTTCCAGGGGGATACACATGAAAATCGCAGTGATCGACGATTACCAGGATGCGTTTCGCAACCTCGACTGTTACGCCAGGCTCAAGGATCATGAAGTCGTCGTGTTCCATGACACCGAAAAGGACGTGGCGAAACTCGCCGAGCGCCTGAAGGACGCCGAAGCGTTGATCCTGACGCAGCAGCGCACGCCGTTTCCGCGTGCGCTGGCGGAAAAGCTGCCCAAACTCAAGCTCATCAGCCAGACCGGCCGCAACGTCGGCCACATCGATCTTGCCGCGTGTAGCGAGCGGGGCATCGTCGTCTCCGCTGGCGGCGCCGGCATTCCCAACCCGACTGCGGAGCTCGCCTGGGGGTTGATCCTTGCTTGCCTGCGGCGCATCCCGCAGGAGGTGCAGCGCATGAAGGAAGGCAAGTGGCAGGGCTCGGTCGGGGTCAGTGTCGCCGGCAAGACGCTGGGAGTTTACGCCTACGGGCGCATCGGCAGCATCGTCGCTCGCGCCGGCAAGGCTTTCGACATGAAAGTGGTGTGCTGGGGACGCGAAGGCTCCACCGCCAGGGCGCGCGAGGCGGGTTTCGAAGTGGCGGCGAGCCGCGAAGCGTTTTTCGAACAGGCCGATGTCGTGAGCCTGCACATCCCGCTCAACCGGGAGACGCGCGGCATTGTCACGGCGCAAGATCTGGCGCGCATGAAGCCCACCGCGCTCATCGTCAATACCAGCCGCGCCCAACTGATTGCCGAGGGCGCGCTGGTCGCGGCGCTCGAGAAAGGCCGCCCCGGTTTTGCCGCGGTCGATGTCTACGAGGACGAACCGGTGCTGGGCGGCAATCACCCGCTGCTCGGGATGGACAACGTGATCTGCACGCCGCACCTGGGTTACGTCGAAAAGGGCACCTACGAAGCGTATTTCGGCGCGGCGATCGACCAGATCCTCGCCTACGCGGCGGGCAAGCCGGTCAACGTGCTCAATCCGGAAGTGCTGGAAAAGAAATGAGCGGCCGCCGATGAGTGCCGCGGTCCACGTCGGAACCGCATTCGACGGATGACGAGGTGTCGAGTGAAGGAGGCGTGATGGCAAAAATGCGTTGCGGTGTCGCCGCGGTCGAGGCGCTGCGTGCCGCGGGTGTGAGCCGCGTGTTCGGCCTGATGGGTTCGAGCACGCTCGAAATCTACGACGCGCTCTACGACGCGCAAGACATGGAATACATCGGCGTGCGCCACGAGAACTGCGGCATGCACATGGCCGATGCCTACGGGCGCGTGACGCAGACGCCGGGACTGTTCCTGTGCGGCCAGGCGGGGCCGGGCGCGGCCAATATGGTGCTGGGGCTGGCGCAGGCGAAAATGGCGTATTCGCCGGTGGTGGCGATCACCGGGCTGCCTTCGACCGAGCATCTGGGCCGCGATGCATTTCAGGAAATCGACCAGCACACGCTGTTTTTGCCGGTGACCAAGCGCGTGATGACGGTGCCGCGTCCCGAGCGCATTGCCGAATTCATTCTCGAAGCGTTCCGCATCGCCAACGCCGGACGGCGCGGGCCGGTGGTGGTGAACATCCCGCGCGATCTGCTCAACCACGATATCGACGTCGAGCCGCCGCGCGCAGCGGGCGCGCAGCAATCCGCCACGCCGGCAGCAGACCGCGCGGCGCTGGAAAAAATCAGACAGATGATCCTCGCTTCGAGGGCGCCGGTGATCCATGCCGGCGCGGGAATCAAGTGGGGACGCGCTTCCGAAAAACTCGTCAGGCTCGCCGAGAAGCTGCAGATTCCGATCACCAATTCCGCCGGCCACGCCGACGTTGCGCCGTGCGATCACCCGCTTTATGCCGGCGGCATGGGGCCGCGCGGCAATCCGGTGGCAAGCCGGCTGATGCGCGAAGCCGATTTCATCCTGGCGCTGGGCACGCGGCTCGGTTTCAACACCACTTTTTACAAGTACGACGACCTTTCGCCGAACGCGAGGATCGTGCAGGTCGACATCGACCCGGTGGCGCTGGGACGCTATTTCCCGGTGGCGCTGGGGATTGCCGCCGACGCCGGCGCGGTGGCGGAGGCGCTCGCCGAAATCATGGATCCCATCGCGGCGGATGCCGCGCCGTGGAAAGCGCGCAACGAGCAGTTTCGCAAGGACTACCAGGAATTGTGGCGCCGGCGCGAAGCTTCCGCTTCGAGCGGCGGCAAGCCGCTGCACCCCGATGCGGTCTACGGCGAGCTGCGCAAGGTCGCGCCGCGCGATGCGCTGTTCACGCTCGACGCCGGCACCACCGGTTTCCAGGCCACCGACCAGTTGCCGTGCAAAACCGTGCCTTCCCTGATCACGCCGCTCGATTGCGGCATGGTCGGTTTTTCCTACGCGGCGGGGCTCGGCGCCAAAGTCGCCGCGCCGCAACGCACGGTGATCACGCTGATGGGCGACGGCGGTTTCGGCATGACGCTGGGCGAGATGGCCACGGCAGTGATGCACAATATCAACACCATCGCGGTGGTGATGGACAACGGCACCTGGGGTTCGGAAATCGCCTACCAGCGCGACTTCTACCACCATCGCTACATCGGCGCGCACGTGCACAGCCCGCGCTTCGACGAAGTGATGAAGCTGACCGGCGGCAACGGCTATTACGCGACGGCAGCGGGTGAAACTGCCGACGCCGTAGTGCAGGCGATGCGCGGCGGCAAGCCGGCAGTGATCCACGTCAAGGTCGATCCGGAAGCGGTGGTGAGTTTCCGCAAGGATGCGCTGAAGAAGCGCGATGACAATTGATTGCCAGGATCCGCGGGAAAGAAAAAAATAGCTGGAGCCGTAGCCCGGATCCTGATCCGGGGCGGCGGTTCAAACAGGCCGCCGCAGTTTCGGACGGAGCGCTTGACCGGGAGCTTCCCGGAATCCGCTGCGCTTCTTCCGGGCTACGTGATGAAAATGCCCGCCATGCGGGCTAGTGCAGGTGCTTGTTGCGCGGGTGCAGCGGGATGACGGTAGGCGAAGTGGTCTCGCTTTCGCCTTCGCTGCGCTTGACCGCCGCATGGGTGTCGAGCAGCTGGTTGATGAGCGCGGTCACCTGCTCGATTCCGGGTTTGTCGAGATGGCGCGACAGGATGCCCGCGACGTCCTCGACCACGCACTGGCGGCGGAACTCGTGGATCGCTTCCGCGCTGGGGCCGACGAACATCTGGTGGAATTCCTCATCGCCGTGCTCGGGATAGTAGGTGACCTCGATTTCGGAAGCGTATTCGGTGAGCTGGCCGAGATTGTTGAAAGCCTCGGTCAGGTGCGTCTGGAAACTGCGGCCGACCTCGCCGGTCCAGCAGATGTTGAGCGTGCGCTCTTTCGGATCGAAAACGATTCCCGGTTCCTCGCGCTCCAGGCTGTGCGCCTCGGCGAGGGTGTCGACGTCGAGATAATCGAGCCAGGGCCGCAGCGCCTGTTCGACCTGGGACAGCCGCACTCCCTTGCACAGGAATGCGCTGCCGTGGATGTGGATTTCAGTTTTCATGGTGATACCTCTGACCTCTGACTTGGGCAAACGAGTCTACAGCAATTGGGGCGCCCGACATAACGAAACGCGTGTGCGTTATGAGCAAAAATCGGCGGTGACGCGAAGGGCGATGCGGGGCGTGTCGCGAACGGGGCCGAGCCGGCCGGCGGAGTCGGCGCCGGTTTTAGAACTAAGTGTTTGATTTTTAATGTTTTTTTTTATGGCCTTGCCGCTTCCCGTGCCCCGTTTGCGATATTGGCCGCAGAAAGTTCCGCGTCCTGAGCCAAGATCGTGACAGCACAGCACGTGTTTCATCGATGTCGTGGGCGTGGTTGGACGGCCCGGAGGCCGTTGCGGTTCAGCGGGCCGGGGCTGCTGCCGCCGGGCGCGCCGCCGCCGTTTTCCCGTCCGGCATGAAATAAACGAGCACGTTGGCAACGACGATGGTGCCGGCGAGGAAATAAAAGGCGGTGTAAATGTCGCTCGCGTCGGCGATCATGCCGAAAATGCCGGGGCCGACGCTTGCCCCCACGGCCTGGATGCCGAACTGCAGGCCGACGCCGCTGCCCGCGAGGTGCTCGGGGGTGGATTCGACCGCCCACGCCTGCAGTACCGGACGCATCGCGTACAGGAAAAAGCCGATGAGCGCGATGAACATGATGAACAGCGCGCTCCTGCCCGCGAGCGCCATGCCGGCGATCATCACGCCGGTGAGCGCCATGCTCGACATCACCACGCGCTTGCGGCCCATTTTGTCCGACAGGTGGCCGCCGACGGGGGCGGCGAGAAAACCGGCCGCCTGGATCAGCGTCATGCACACGCCGACCACGAAGGGCGAGTAACCGAGCTCGTAGGCGAGATAGACCGGCAGGAAAGTGAGCAGGCCGGTCTGGGTCAGCGTGCGCAGCGCCGAGCCGCACGAGACCAGCAGCAGCGCCCTGTTGCGCAGCAGGCTGGCGAAGTCGCGCAGGTAGCTGCGCGCGCCCGGCGATTGCGTTGCGGCATTGATGGCGTCCCCGTCGTGCGCCCGCGCCATGGTGAGCGCGCCCAGCATGGCGAGAATCGTCGCCGCCATCATCACGCCGGGGACGACGTTTAACACTACCACCGTGCGCCAGCTGAACCAGGCGAGCAGCGCACCCACCGCGATCGGCGCCAGCGCTTCGCCGACGTTGCCGCCCATGCCGTGAACCGACAGCACCAGCCCTTTGCGTTCGGGATAGCGGTAGGCGAGCGTGGGAATCGCCGCGGGATGCCAGATGTTGTTGCCGATGCCGACCAGCGTCACGCACGCGAGCAGCATCCAGAAGTTGTGGGTGATGCTCATCAGCGCATAGGGGAAACCGACCCAGAACAGCGAGGCGGCCATCAGATAGCCTTTGTGCCCGACGGTATCGACCAGCATGCCGCCCGGCAGGTTGGAAACCGCGCCCGCCAGATGCTGGACGGTCATGATGAGGCCGATCTCGGTGTACGACAGACCGAGTTCCTTGCCGATCAGCGGCAGCAGGATGTAGAAGGTCGCCGTGTACCAGTGCGTGAGGCCGTGGCCGGCGGAAATCAGCCAGACTTCGCGGAAGCTGCGGGGCGCGGCGGCGGTTGCGATGTTCATATGTCGGACTTTAAGGGCATTTCCGCAGAGCGCGATGATATCACGGGCGCGCCGCCGTCGTCCGCCACCAGGCGGTGCGCGGTGATATCATGCGCGAACAACAAAAATCGGCCTGCCGAGGGGATTTGACC
>JBKBXX010000124.1:0-8934 GCA_046313915.1 Burkholderiales bacterium
AAGAACGCCATGGAAAAACGCAACGGGACCGCCGACAAACGCCGATGAACACGGCCAAGGACGACTGCGCATGCTGATCGCCGAAAATTCTTTTCGGCGCCCCCTGATGGACTGCGAGGTTTGCGGTTTCGACGCCATCGGCGCTCGTCTGTGATTTCGAAGGCTTATCGCTCATGACTGATTACAAAAAAACACTCAATCTTCCCGACACGCCGTTTCCGATGCGTGGCGATCTCGCCAGGCGCGAGCCGCAGATGCTCAGGCGCTGGCAGGAACGCAACTTCTACCAGCGCGTGCGCGAGGCGAGCCGCGGCCGCCCCAAATTCATCCTGCACGACGGCCCGCCCTATGCCAACGGCGACATTCATATCGGCCATGCGGTGAACAAGATCCTCAAGGATATGATCGTCAAGAGCAAGTCGCTGTCGGGGTTCGACGCGCCGTACGTGCCGGGCTGGGACTGCCACGGCCTGCCGATCGAGCACCAGATCGAGAAGCTGCACGGCAAGAACATTCCCGCCGACAGGGTGCGCGAACTGTGTCGCGCTTTCGCCGCCGAGCAGGTCGAGCGCCAGAAGAAGGACTTCATCCGTCTCGGCGTGCTCGGCGACTGGGAGCGGCCGTATCTCACCATGGATTTCAAGACCGAGGCCGAAATCATCCGCGCGCTCGGCAGGATTCATGAACGCGGCTATCTCTACCAGGGCAGCAAGCCGGTGCATTGGTGCGTGGACTGCGGCTCGGCACTGGCCGAGGCCGAAGTCGAATACGAGGACCGCACTTCGCCGGCGATCGATGTCGCGTTCGAGGTGGCGGATGCGGCGCAGCTCGCCCGCGCCACTGGCGGCAAGCCGCTCGACCAGCCGGTATACGCGGTGATCTGGACCACGACGCCGTGGACGCTGCCGGCGAACGAAGCGGTGAGCGTCCACCCCGGATTCGATTATGTGCTGGTGGACACCGACAGAGGCACGCTGATTCTGGCGCAGGAGCTTTTCGAAGCCTGTCTCAAGCGCTACGGCCTCGCAGCGCGCGGCATCTTCGCCACTGTCAAGGGCGCCGCGCTCGAACATCTGCGATTGCGCCACCCTTTTTACGACAAACAGGTGCCCGTCATTGCCGGCGATCACGTCACCCTCGACACCGGCACCGGCCTGGTGCATACCGCGCCGGCGCACGGTCTCGAGGACTACGTGGTCGGCATGAAATACAGACTGCCGGTCGATAATCCGGTCGGGCCGGACGGCAGGTTCTACGCCGGAACGCCGCTTTTCGGCGGGCTCACGGTATGGCAGGCGAACGATGCGGTGGTCGGGACGCTGAAGACCAACGCACGGCTGCTGCACCACGAGAAAGTGCAGCACAGCTACCCGCACTGCTGGCGCCACAAGACGCCGGTCATTTTTCGCGCCACCAGCCAGTGGTTCATTGGCATGGAAAACACGGCGCACGATGGCAGCGAGACGCTGCGCGAGATCGCGCTGAAAGCGGTCGCTGCCACGCGGTTTTACCCGGCGTGGGGCCGCGCACGGCTCGAAGGCATGATCAGGAACCGCCCCGACTGGTGCATATCGCGCCAACGCAACTGGGGCGTGCCGATGGCGCTGTTCGTGCATCGCGAAAGCGGCGAGCTGCATCCGCGCACCCCGGAGCTGATCGAGCAAGTCGCGCAGCGCGTCGAACAGGGCGGGATCGAAGCCTGGTTCAAGCTGCAGGAGTCCGAAATACTCGGCGCCGAGGCCCGCGATTACCGCAAAGTGCCGGACACACTCGACGTCTGGTTCGATTCCGGCACCACCCACGCCAGCGTGCTGCGCCGCCGCGAGGAGCTTGGTTTTCCCGCCGATCTCTATCTCGAGGGCTCGGATCAGCATCGCGGCTGGTTCCAGAGTTCGCTGCTGACGGCGTGCGCGATCGACGGGCGCGCGCCGTACGAAGGACTGCTCACCCACGGCTTTACCGTCGACGGCCACGGTCACAAGATGAGCAAGTCGAAAGGCAACGTGATCGTGCCGCAGCAGGTGATGGACGAGCTCGGCGCAGACATCCTGCGGCTGTGGGTCGCGGCCACCGATTATGCGGGTGAGCTTTCGATTTCGAAGGAAATCCTCAAGCGGGTAGTCGAGTCGTACCGTCGCATCCGCAACACGCTGCGGTTCCTGTTGGCCAATCTCGCCGACTTCGATATCGGCCGCGACCGGCTGCCGGTCGACGAATGGCTGGAAATCGACCGTTACGCATGGCTGATGACGTGCGACCTGCAGCGCGCGCTCACGCCGTCGCAAACCGGCGTCAAGCAGCCGGCCGTGCCCGGCCACTACGGCAATTACGAGTTTCACCTCGTCGCCCAGAAGCTGCAAACGTTCTGTTCGGAAGACCTCGGCGGTTTCTACCTCGACATCCTGAAGGACCGGCTCTACACCGCTCCCGCGGTGTCGCCAGCGCGGCGCTCGGCACAAAACGCGCTCTATCACATCGCCCAGAGCCTGACGCGGCTGCTGGCGCCCATTCTTTCGTTCACTGCGCAGGAAGCGTGGGAGTTACTGAATGGCGGCGAGGCGAGCGTGTTCGAACAGACTTGGTATGAATTCGAACCGCCGCCCGGCGCCGAGGCACTGCGTGCCCGCTGGCAGAAACTGCGGCTCCTGCGCTCCGACGTGCAGAAGCAGCTCGAGGAATTGCGCGTCGAGGGCAGGATCGGTTCGTCGCTCGCGGGCGAGGTCGAGCTGTTCGCCACCGGCGACAATCACGATTATCTGAAATCGTTTGGCGATGATCTGAGGTTCGTGTTCATCACTTCCCAAGCCCGCCTGGTCGACCACGAACCGGGCGGCGCGGTGGCGTCGAGCATCGACGGCATCAGCATCAAGGTTCACGCGAGCCCCCACGCCAAGTGCGAACGTTGCTGGCATTATCGCGCCGATGTGGGCGCCGACGGCGCGCATCCCGGCTTGTGTGGACGCTGCGTGTCGAACCTCTACGGGGCGGGCGAACCCCGCCGCTGCGCGTGATGCTGAAATGGCTGGCGCTCGCCGGTGCCCTCATCGTGGCCGATCAGGCCACCAAATACGCGGTGGTGCGCAATTTCGCGTTGAACGAGTCGATCACGATCACGTCGTTTTTCAATCTGGTGCTGGTCTACAACCGCGGCGCCGCGTTCAGTTTCCTGGCCGATGCCGCGGGCTGGCAGCGCGGATTGTTCATCGCGATCGCGCTCGCGGCCGCGGCGTGGATCGTCTATCTGCTGCAGCGCCATCGCGGCCAGACGCTGTTTTGCCTCGCCCTGAGCCTGGTGCTGGCGGGAGCGCTCGGCAACGTCGTCGATCGCATCGTGTTCGGCGCGGTGGTCGATTTTCTCGATTTTCATGCCTTCGGCTACCACTGGCCGGCGTTCAATGTTGCCGACTCCGCCATCAGTTGCGGCGCTGCGCTGCTGATCTGGGACGGTTTGCGGTCGCACAAGTCCAAAATCCCGGAACAGCCCAGGGAGGCCGATAAAGGCAAGCGGTAAGCGGAAAAACCCTGTGGCCATTGCCGGTTTCCCGGGCGCTATCTGCGCACTGCTTGCCACTCGCGATTTTTATTGATCAGATGGTTCTCTCCCCCACGGTATAATTTTGACATGCAAATCCTTTTGGCCAATCCGCGCGGCTTCTGCGCCGGCGTCGATCGCGCGATCGAAATCGTCGAGCGCGCGCTGGCGATTCACGGGGCGCCGATCTACGTGCGTCACGAAGTCGTGCACAACAAGTTCGTGGTGTCCGATCTCAAGGCCAAAGGCGCAGTTTTCGTCGAGGAGCTCGCTGAAGTGCCCACGGGCAGCACCGTGGTTTTCAGTGCCCATGGCGTGTCGCAGGCGGTGCGGCACGAGGCCGAGGCGCGGAGTCTCAAGGTCTTCGACGCTACCTGTCCGCTGGTGACCAAGGTGCACGTCGAAGTCGCCAAGATGCGCGAGCAGGGTCGGGAAATCATCATGATCGGCCACAGGGGCCATCCCGAAGTCGAGGGCACGATGGGGCAGAGCCGCGACGGCATGTATCTGGTCGAGACTCCTGCCGACGTGGAGCGGCTCGAAGTCCGCAACGGGGACCATCTCGCTTTTGTCACCCAGACCACGCTTTCGGTGGATGATGCGCGGCTCACCATAGCGGCGCTCAGGAGGCGCTTCCCCGCCATCGTCGGGCCGAAGAAAGACGACGTCTGTTACGCGACGCAAAACCGCCAGGACGCGGTGAAGGCGCTCGCCCTGCAGTGCGATGTGGTGATCGTGGTGGGTTCTCCCAACAGCTCCAACTCCAATCGCTTGCGGGAAGTCGCGCAGAATCAGGGGGTTACCGCCTACATGGTCGACAATGCGTCGGAACTCGATGCCGGGTGGCTGGCGGGGAAAGAGCGGATCGGCATTACCGCCGGCGCCTCGGCGCCCGAAGTGCTGGTGCAGGAAGTGATCGGCAGGCTGCGGGCCTTCGGTGCCACGGGCGTGCGCGAAATCGAAGGCGTCGCCGAGAAAGTGACTTTTCCGCTTCCCCGAAGTCTGGTCTGAAGCGGACGCGGTGTTCCTGCGGCGGGGCCCGCCGGCGCTCAGCGGGCCGGGGCGTGCAGCGTGACTTCCACCATCATCTGGCTTTTCACGGCCCGCCCGTTCTTGAAACCGGGAGAGAAACGCGTCGCGGAAAAAGCTTCGTGCGCGAGCGTTTCCAGCATCGCATTGCCGCTGCTCGTGACGATGACGGCGCGTTCGATGCGGCCGCTTTCGCTGATCAGCAGCCGCAGCACCACGGATCCATCGTCCCCGTCGTCCTCGGCGATGCGCGTTTGCAGATCGATCGGACTCAGCGGAAACGGGCGGCGGTCGAGTTCCGAAGGTTTGTAATAATAAGCGCTGCCCGGCGCGAGTGGCGAGCTGTCGGCAGCCGCACTGGCGCCCCCGGCCGGTCGCTTCTCGCGAGGCTTGCTCGTCGATGCCGTGGTCTTTTCCGGCTCGGGCAAAGGCGCAACGTCTGCCGCCGTTTCTTTTTTCTCCAGCGTGACGGTGATGCCGGACGGCGCTCCGGTGGCGATGCCGCCAGCGGCGGCCGGAAGCGGCACGAGATGGGTGAAAACGATCCAGTGGCATCCCGCCGACAACAGCGCGGCCCAACCCAGCCGGCGCAAGGCGGTGGTGTCCGCCGCCAGCCCGATGAGCGTGCCGGATGCGCTCATGCCGTCCTCAATACACCAGTTCGCGCCAGCTGATGCGCTTTCCGCTCGGCGCGGGGGGCGCCACCGGCACTTCGGAGGTGAACTGTTTGGCGTCGGAAGTGGTCGAGATCACCACTACCCGTCCATCGGGCAGACGCACGATGTTCAGGCCGACCGCGAGCGATTCGGAAAGCCTGCCGCCGAGACTGGTCGCGCCGGGGACGACATCGCCGCTCCTGGCGTCGAAATAATTGATCCAGCTGTGACCGCCGATGCTGCACGGCGTGTCTTCCGGCACGTTGCTCGCGACGGTCAGCGTTCCGAGTTCCAGCTTCATGTCGATATTCACCCGCTCGCGGCTTTCCGGAAGATCGGCGAACCAGCCGCTCGTCGATGAGCAGCCGCTGGTACACGTGACATTGCGCGTTGCGCCCGCCGTGGTTATGGTCTGCGTCCTGCTCGAAGCGCGCAGATCCGCGATCGGGCTTGCCGACAGCGGATCCTTGATCGCGTACACCGTCTGCACCTGGGCGGCCGCGAGGTCGCTTGCGCCGAGATAGCGTCCGGTTGCAACGTAGACGAAAGGACTGGGCGGGCTGCCGGTTTCGGCGAGCAGCGGTTTGACGGTGATGGGCTGGCGGTTGCCGCCGGGATCCTTGGCAACACCGAGCAGGGTCGCGCTTTGCGTCGCGTTGACCTCGAAGCGCCAGATGTTGCCGGCGAGATCGACGCCGTAGACGCGCTGCGTCGTATTGTCGGTCGCGGTATCGTTGACGAAATTGTTGATCTTGCCCAGCCCGCTGGGGGTGGCCGAGTCGCCATAACCGGTGCCGATCTTGTAGATGATTTCGCCGGTGGCGGCATTCAGGACATAAAGATAGCCCGCGCCGTCACCGCTGATCGCCGGCGAGTTGACGTTGTTGTAGCCCGAGGTCACGAACACCACCCAGCGGCCGTCGGCGAGCTTGCTGATGATGGGATTGCCGTAGGAATAACCGAGGTGACAGTCGGAAGTGGTCGAGGCGGGATAACACGAGGCGCCGTGCTTGAATTCCCACAATCCTTTCGGGTTCGCGGGATCGGTGATGTCGAGCGCATAGAAACCCCTGCCGCCGCGGTTCAGGCCGCCGACCAGAATCGTTTTCCAGGCTGCCGCGGAGGCATCGTATATGTCCCCCACCACCGGCGTGCCGTCGACGTAAAACTGATGGAGGTTGGAGTAATTGTTGTTGGCGAGCTTGTAGAGGTTGGGCAGCGACATGGTCGGCACGAAAGCCCAGCGTTCCTCGCCGCCCAGCGGATCTGAAGCCGAGCTGCCGGCATAAAACGCATGCAGCATGCCGTCGTTGGCCGCGACGTAGACCATGGGCGTGCGGCTGGCGTTGGCGCTCTTGAACGCGGCGTAGCCGGCGTCGGTGTAATTGGCGAAAGGCGCTTTGACGAAAACCGGCTGGGCGCCGACGATGTCCCCCAGCACGTGTTCGCGCGAACGGAACAGCGCGTTGGCGTCGTTGACGGTGAACCCTTCGTTGCCGCGTTGGCCGCGCAGGAAATTCAGCATGGTGGCGCCTGCCGCGAGCGAACGCTGGTTGACCGTCCCGCCCGTGCCGTCGGTCATCGCCGGATAGTGGCTGAGCTGGGCGACTTGCGTCGTGCCGAAGTTGGCCTGTTCTTCTGCGTTGAGGCCGGTGCTCGCGCTGCCCGCGGGATTGCCGCTGCCGTCGCAGGCGTAGGTATTCCAGGTGAAATCGGCCAGATTGCCGGTGGCACCGCTGCGGAAAAGCTTGATCGTCCTGTTGTCGCAGAAGTTCCTGGTTTTGGCGTCGAGCTTGGCCTGCGCCGACCACACCGCCGTACTGTTGACGGCGCCTGTCGTCAGATTGATTTCGCGCGCCTGCAGCTCACCCGTCCAGCTCACCGTGGTATAGCTCGCGGTATAGGCGAAATTGTCGCCGGCGACGGGCTCGAGGTTGCTGGTGGCGGCGGCGGCGGCCGACGCCACGCGCGCGTTGACGCCCGCCAGCGCTGCGGAAAGGCTGGACACCACCGAATCCGGGTCGGCGGCGCTGAAAAACTGGCCACGGCCGTTGACGGCGGCGTGCCACAGATCGTCGAGCGCGGTGGCGTTGCCGGCCGAGGGGACGGGCCAGTTCAGGGCGCCGCTGCGCAAAGCGGCGAAATCGCCCGCGCCGGTTTTGTAGTTGGCTTGGTAGTTGAGCGTTCCCGCGAGACCCAGTCCCATGGTGAAAGTCGTCATGTGCTGGAGCGGGTTTTTGTCGTCTTCCGGGCCGGTGCCGGTGGACGGTACGTCCTTGCCGGGCCCTCCGGTGCCGACGTCGGTTCCCAGCGCGCCGATCGAGCCGTTGGGCCGCAGGTCGGTGATGTAATAATACTGCGCGACGTCGGCGAGCGAGCCGCTGCTGCCTCCCGAAGTCGAGGTCGAGGTGGTGGTGGTGGTCGAAGGGTTCGGGTTCTGCAGCGCACGCGGATTCCTGGAGCAGCTTTCGACCGTCGAGACCGAGGAACTGGTGGTGGTCGTGCTGCTGCCATCCGATCCGACGGTAGTGGTGGTCGTGTTCCTGCTGCGCACGATTTTCTGCCTGCCCGAGCTGCAGCCGGAGGTGGAATAGGATTCGGTGTCGACGTTGGTGGTGGTGGTCGTGGTCGAAACCGAGCCGTCGAACATCGGCCGCGGCGAATCCGCATTCAGCACGCCATCGTGGTTGCCGATCGGCGTGGAACCGTCGAGCTGGACGCCGGCGTTGCCGTTCCAGTAGCCGTCGGTCGTGAGCAGCGTGAAATTCTGCTGGCACGAATACTGCATCGGATCGCCGCTCATGCCGCTGTTGATGCCGTCCTGCCGGCCGGCGAAATGCCGTCCGGCGCGCGCCAGCGCCTCGCGCAGTGGCGTGCCGCCGTTGGTGGTCTGACTGTAGAGCTTGGCATACCAGTTCGCTTTCTGCGTCACATCGAAGTCGGCGATAGGAAGGTATTTGCTCGAGGTGACGGGATTGTTGGGATTGATGGTGATGAAGCCGACGCGATAGGCGCTGGTGAGATTGGCAAACGCGCGGCCGGTGGCGGACTTCACCATCAGCAGCCGGGTGCGGTAGTAGCTGTACCAGTTGGCGAAATTGGTGCGCTCGTCGCTGTTTCCCGGCCCCGACGTGGAACTGACCCGCACTTTCGTGAAGCTGGCCGAGCTGTGGGGAAACGCACTGCTCGATCCCTCCCGGCACTGCGACGTCGTCGGCGTGCCGCTGCCGTTGAACTTGTAGTAATAAGCGGGTTGCGCCGTGTCGCTGCCGTTGCCGCTGCTCGTCGTGTTGTTGTAGGCCTGAAACGAAGTGTTGAGATTCACGGTGGAAGACGACGAGTCGAAGCCGTTGTCCCTCGCTTCGGTGAAGCTCATGCTGGCGAAATTGGTGCCGTCGGCATTCTTGGGCGGAACATAGCTGATGTTCGGGTTGTAATACATCGTGTTGCACAGATGATTCTTGAAACCGACGTAGCCGGTCCAGTTTTCGCGGTCGTCCGGCATGAAACCCCATGCCATGCTGCCCGAATCGTCGAGCGTGAACAGCAGATTGGGTTTGACCGTCGTGCCGGAAGAACTTGCGAGCGGCGCGTCGGCGAGATCGGTCAGCGCGGCAAAAGCATGCGGTGGCGCCATTGCCAGCAGCAACGCGGTCGCGCTCCGGGCGATCGCTGCGCGGAAAAGGCGCCACGGTGTCGAATGAAGATTCATGGCCT
>JBKBXX010000125.1:0-8873 GCA_046313915.1 Burkholderiales bacterium
GCAGGTCGCGGCGCTGCGACAGGAAAGACACCACGTTGTTGGGCCGCAGGTCCTTGCCGGTGCGGCAGTTTTTGAGCCGCATGCCGCGCACGAACCTGCCCGAGCACACGCGCACGAACGCCACGCGGTCGCGGTGCGCCGGGTCCATGTTGGCCTGGATCTTGAACACCACGCCGGAGAACCTGGATTCTTCCGGCTGCACCGTGCGCTGGATGGCGGGACGCGGCTGCGGCGGCGGCGCGAAATCGACCAGCGCGTCGAGCACTTCGCGCACGCCGAAATTATTGATCGCCGAGCCGAAGAACAGCGGCGTCTGCCCGCCGGCGAGAAAGGATGCGGTGTCGAAGCCGGGCGCAACACCGCTCACCAGCCGGCTTTCCTGCAATGCGCGGACGTAAGTGTCGCCGAAGCGCCTGCCGTTACCGGGATCGTCGAGGCCGGCGACGATTTCATCGTCGTCGGTCATGCGGTCGCCGCCGGCGCGAAACACGCGCATGCGGTCGCCGCGGATGTCGAGCACGCCGCGAAACTGCTTGCCCATGCCGACCGGCCAGGTGCATGGCACTACCGGCATGCCGAGCACGCGCTCGATTTCGTCGACGAGCTCGAGCGGCTCGCGCACTTCGCGGTCCAGCTTGTTGACGAAAGTGATGATTGGCGTGTTACGCGCGCGGCACACCTGCAGCAGGCGCAGCGTCTGCGGCTCGACGCCGTTGGCGGCGTCGATCACCATCAGCGCGGCATCGACTGCGGTCAGCACGCGGTAGGTGTCCTCGGAGAAATCGCGGTGGCCGGGGGTGTCGAGCAGGTTGATCACGCAGTCGCGGTATTCCATCTGCATCACCGAGCTCGCGACCGAGATGCCGCGCTGCTTTTCGATTTCCATCCAGTCGGAGGTCGCGTGGCGCGACGCCTTGCGTGCCTTGACGCTGCCCGCGATGTGGATCGCGCCGGCGAACAGCAGCAGCTTTTCGGTGAGCGTCGTTTTTCCCGCGTCGGGGTGGGAAATGATGGCGAAAGTGCGGCGGCGCGCGACTTCGTGGGCGATGGTCATGGGGCGGCGGATGTGCGAGCATCCGCAAAAAAACGGGGAGCGCGGATTCTACGCGCTATCGCCCGTGGAATCAATGCGCTAGGCATCGGGCAGCAAGCGGCGTTTTTCCCCGATCCTGGCATTGAAACGCGCGGCGTCGATCACGAAGCGCTCGTGGGTGCCTTCGGAAATCTTGTCCACGCCGTCGTGCGCGGTGAGCGTGAATCCGAGCTTGCGGCCTTCGACTTTGTCGAGCCGCACCTCGATGGTGACGGTGAACCCCGGCGGTGTCGCCGCGAGGTGCGTGAGATTGACCAGGGTGCCGAGCGATTGCTCGCGCGGCCAGTCGAGGTGCGGGCGGATCGCCTCGATGCATGCCCATTCCATCAGTCCCACCAGATAGCCCGTCGCCAGCACCTGCGGCATCTGGCGGAACATCTCCGATTCGGGATAGAGATGAGGCACGGTCTTGGTGGGTGGAACCTTGAACTGGAAGCGGAAAGTGAGGCCGGGTTGCAGCGTGTTCTTCATGGCGGGCGCGTATCGTGTTTGTGGCGGCAAGTTAAAATCAGCGGATCGGAAACCGGAAAGCACCGTCATGCCCAGCGCCCCCGTCGATCCCGTCCGTCTCGCTGATTTTGCCACCGCAGTATACGCCACGCAGGGCGTTCCCGAAGCCGATGCGCGGCTGATCGCCGACACGCTGGTGCAGGCCGATCTGTGGGGCCATCAGTCCCATGGGGTGCTGCGCCTCGGCTGGTATCTCGACCGCTTGCGCAACCGCGTCATGAATGCGGTGACGCGGCCCGAATTCGTGGTCGACGCCGGCGCGCTGGCGGTGATCGACGGCCACGACGGCGTCGGCCAGGTGCTGGCGAGGCTCGCCGCCGACGAAGCGATCCGGCGCGCCAAGGCGCACGGCATCGGCGCGGTCGGCGTGCGCATGTCCAATCATTTCGGCACCTGCATGTACTACACGCTGATGGGTGCGCGCGCGGGCTGCGTGGCGCTGCTGATGTCCAATGGCGGGCCGGCGATGGCGCCATGGGGCGGGCGCAAAAAGATCATCGGCACCAATCCGTGGTCGGTCGCGGCACCGGCGGGCCGCCACCCGCCTTTCGTCGTCGACATGGCGAACACCGGGGTGGCGCGCGGCAAAATCTACCTTGCGCGCAACCGGTGCGAACCTATTCCGCCTGGCTGGGCGATCAATGCCGCCGGCGCGCCGACCACCGATCCGCAGGAAGCGATCGACGGCATCATTCTGCCGATGGCCGGCCACAAAGGCTATGCGATCGCGGCGATGGTCGACATGATGTCCGGCGTGCTCACCGGCAGCGGTTTCCTGTCGGCGGTGCACAGTCCGTATCAGACGGCCGAGAAAAGCAACTGCGGCCATTTCATGCTGGCGATCGACATCGAGGCCATGCTGCCGCTCGCCCAATTCAATGCGCGCATGGAGCAGTGGATCGCCGAGGTGAAATCGGCGCCGCTCGCGCAGGACTTCGAAGAAGTGTTCTATCCGGGAGAGATCGAGGCGGGAAACGACGAGCGCAACCGCAGGCAGGGTCTGGTGTTTCCCGATGATACGCTTGCCGGTCTCGAGCGCATCGCGAAGGAAACCGGCCTCGAGTCAAAGCTCCCGCTGGCCTGAGCGCTGGGCCGCTTCCCACGCGAGGATCGCGGCTTTGCGTTCGGCGCCCCAGCGATATCCGGTGAGCACGCCCGAGGCGCGGATCACGCGGTGGCACGGAATCAGATAGGCGATCGGGTTGGCGCCGACCGCGGCGCCGACGGCACGCGCCGCAGTCGGCACACCGAGGCTTGCGGCGAGATCACCGTAGGTCGTCACCGCCTTTGCGGGCAGCGCGAGCAGCGCCCGCCACACTTTCAGCTGGAAGTTGGTGCCTTTCACCAGCAACGCGAGCGGCCGCGGCGCAGCCGTTTCCAGCGGCGCGAAAATTCTGCGAGCGAGCGCCGCGGCCGCTCGCGGATCGTGCACCAGTCGCGCGCGGGGCCACTGCGCGGCGAGATGCGCGCGTGCGTCGTCGATGCCATCGACGAAGTGCAGCGCGCAGATGCCGCGCGCAGTCGTCGCAATGAGCGCGCGGCCGAAGCGGGTGTCGGGCGCGCCGTAGCGGATATCGAGGCCGGCCCCCTGCAGCCGCGCTTCGCCGGGCGTCATCGCCTCCACCGCGACGAAGAGATCGTGCAGCCGTCCCGGCCCGGAAAGACCGACCTCGGCCGCGAGATCGCTCACGCTCGGGGTCTCGGCGAGACGGCGCCGCACCTCGGCGACGGTCAGAAATTGCAGGAAGCGCTTGGGGCTCACGCCGGCCCAGCGCGTGAACAGGCGCTGGAAATGGTACTCGGAGAGGTGAACTTCGCGCGCGATTTCGGCGAGATCGGGCTGCGCGCCGGCGTGCTGCTGCAGATAGCCGATCGCGCGCGCGATGCGCCGATAGTCGCGCGCGGCCGCCGCACCAAGTGCGGAAAGCGGCAGTTGCGGACGCGAGGCGGCGGCGTTCATGGCTCAAGCATAAGATCTGACGGGCGCCGCTGCCACCCGGTTCTTGCTGTCTTATGCCGGCGAGAGAGAAGTCGGGAGCGAGGCTTTGCCCTTCACCGCGGGCGCTGCCGCCGGTCGCCGGCAGGCGGCGGCGCGACTTTCATCACTTCGTCCACGGTGGTGAGGCCGGCGGCGATTTTCATCGCGCCGCTGATCCGAAGCGGTTTCATGCCCTCCTTGTACGCGTGTGCGCGCAGGGTTTCGAGGTGGGTTTCACCGCTGACGAGTTTGCGCAGTTCGGGGCTCATCACCATCATTTCGTAGATGCCGATGCGGCCCAGGTAGCCGGTCATGCGGCATTCGAGGCAGCCTTTGCCGAGGTAGGTGCTGTCGCGGGGCTTGGCGGCTTTCCACGGCGCGACCAGCGTGTCCCACGCCGAATCGTCGAGCAGGTGTTTTTCCTTGCAGTGCGGGCACAGCGTGCGCACCAGGCGCTGTGCCATCACGCCGAGGATGGTCGATTGCAGCAGGTACGGCGGCACACCGATGTCGAGCAGGCGCGTGATCGCCGAAGGCGCGTCGTTGGTGTGCAGCGTCGAGAGCACGAGGTGGCCGGTCAACGCCGCCTGGATCGCCATCTCGGCGGTTTCGAGATCGCGGATCTCGCCCACCATGATGATGTCGGGGTCCTGGCGCATCAGCGTCCTGATGCCGGCCGCGAAATCGACGCCGATCGCGCTTTGCACCTGCATCTGGTTGAAGGCGGGTTCGATCATTTCGATCGGGTCTTCGACGGTGCAGACGTTGACTTCGGGTTGCGCGAGCTGCTTCAGGGTGGAATAAAGCGTGGTGGTCTTGCCCGAACCAGTGGGTCCGGTCACCAAGATGATGCCGTGCGGCTGGCGCGCCATCCGGTTCCATTGGCGCTCGTCTTCCTCGGAGAAACCGAGCTCGCGATAGTCCTTGACCAGGTTCTCGGGGTTGAAAATCCGCATCACCAGTTTCTCGCCGAAAGCGGTGGGCATGGTGGAAAGCCGCAGCTCGACTTCCTCGCCGTCGGGGGTGACGGTTTTCAGCCGCCCGTCCTGCGGCCGGCGCTTTTCGACCACGTCCATGCGGCCCAGCACCTTGATGCGCGAAGTCATCGCCGCCATCACCGGCGTCGGAATCTGATAGACCTGGTGCAGCACGCCGTCGATGCGGAAACGCACGTTGGAGACGTCGCGGCGCGGTTCGAGGTGGATGTCGCTCGCGCGCTGCTCGAAAGCGTAATTGAACAGCCAGTCGCAGATGTGGACGATGTGCTGGTCGTTGGCGTCGAGCTTGCCGCTCCTGCCCAGCTGCACCAGCTGCTCGAAATTGGCGATTTCGCCGTAAGCGCCCTTGTCCCTCGCGGCGGCCGCCTTGACCGAGCGCGCCAGATTGTAGAATTCGACGAGATAGCTCTGGATGTCGAGCGGATTGGCGATGACACGCTTGATGTCGAGGCGCAGTACCTGGCGCAGCTGGTCTTCCCATTCGCGGACATGGGGCTCGCAGGTGGCGATGACCGCCTCGCGCGTGGTGACGCTCACCGGCAGGATGCGGTAGCTCTCGGCGTAGGCGCTCGACATCACCTGGGTCACCGCGGCGAAATCGATCTTGAAGGGATCGATGTGCAGATAGGGCAGGCCGCATTTTCCCGCGAGCCATTGCGTGAGCGCTTCGAGGTGCAGCAGCTTGCGCGGCTGGCGCGGATCCTTCCATTTCTGGTCGGCGACCACCACCAGCGGGTGGGCGTCGTCGCGGCTGAAGCGGCGGTCGTGGAGCAGGCGCGCGGCGGCTTCCTGCGGCACCAGACCGTCGGCGACGAGATCGGCCAGGATCTGCTGCAGATCGAGACGGCGGTCGGACGGCTGGCGGGGCATGGCTTTCGCTGTGGGCATGGTGCTGTTCGCTGTTCCTGGTTTCCGACTCTAGCCGGGGCGTGAAGGCCTCGATGATTCGCCGCACACCTTTCGGGCCGGCCTTCATGTTATATCAATATACGGGACGGCCGCAGGGCGTGATCAGCGCACTAAAATGGTGCCTATTGCGTCCATGTTGATCCATCGTGGTGCAATCGATCTTCCCCGAAATTTCGCCGGAATAGAAATATTATTTAAAATCAATTAGTTATTATCCTGGAACCAATCTTGCTTTTGCCCACCCCATTTTGAATCGGGAGCAAGTCACGATGGAAACTCTGAAAACCAGCAGCGACACGCTTTTCATACTGCTCGGCGCGATCATGGTGCTCGCGATGCACGCGGGTTTCGCCTTCCTCGAAGTCGGCACGGTGCGCAAGAAAAACCAGGTCAACGCGCTGGTCAAGATATTGTGCGATTTCGCGGTTTCCACCGTCGCCTATTTTTTCATCGGTTACGCGTTGGCCTATGGCGTCGGTTTTTTTGTTGGGGCACCCACGCTCGCCGAAAAAAACGGCTACGAACTCACCAAGTTTTTTTTCCTGCTCACTTTTGCCGCGGCGGTACCGGCGATCATCTCGGGCGGCATCGCCGAGCGCGCGCGGTTCAACCCGCAGCTGATGGCGACAGTGCTGATCGTCGGTTTCATCTATCCGTTTTTTGAAGGCATCGCCTGGAACGAGCGTTACGGCGTGCAGGCGTGGCTCGAAGCCCATGCCGGCGCCAAGTTCCACGATTTCGCAGGTTCGGTGGTGGTGCACGCGGTCGGCGGCTGGATCGCGCTCGCCGCAGTGCTGCTGCTCGGCGCGCGCCGCGGCCGCTACGGCAAGGACGGCACGGTGAGCGCTCATCCGCCGTCGAGCATCCCGTTTCTCGCGCTCGGCGCCTGGATGCTGGCGGTCGGCTGGTTCGGCTTCAACGTGATGTCGGCACAGACCCTGGACAAGATCAGCGGGCTGGTGGCGGTCAATTCGCTGATGGCAATGACGGGCGGCATTCTCGTCGCGTTGCTGGCCGGCCGCAACGACCCGGGTTTCGTGCACAACGGCCCGCTCGCGGGGCTGGTCGCGGTGTGCGCCGGTTCCGACATCATGCACCCGATCGGCGCGCTGGCGACGGGAGGCGTGGCGGGCGCGCTGTTCGTCTACATGTTCACGCTTACGCAAAACCGCCTGAGAATCGACGACGTGCTCGGCGTGTGGCCGCTGCACGGGCTGTGCGGGGCGTGGGGCGGGATCGCCGCCGGGATTTTCGGCCTGAAGAGCTTGGGCGGCCTCGGCGGCGTGAGCTTCGCCTCGCAACTGCTCGGCACCCTGCTCGGCATCGGGGTCGCGCTTGCCGGCGGGTTTGCGGTCTATGGCGTGCTGAAAACGGTTATCGGCATCCGCCTCGATCACGAAGAGGAGTTCAACGGTTCCGATCTCAGCATCCACCGCATCACGGCGACACCCGAACGCGAATCGGGCTGGTAAGCGGGAGGGGGGCACCGCCTCGTCACGCGTGCGTGACCGCGGCCGCTGGCGCGCCGCGTTCGCGGCAGAAGGCAAGGAACGCCGCTTCGTCCAGCGGCCGGGCGATGAAATAACCCTGGCCGAGGTCGCAGCCGAGAGCGGCGAGGGCGTCCCAGTCGGATTGGGTCTCTATGCCTTCGGCCACCGCCTTGAGCTTCAGGCCATGGGCGAGCGCGAGACTCGCCTCGACGATGACGTGCGCGGTGTGGTGCTCGCCGCAGCCGGTGACGAAACCGGTGTCGATCTTGAGTTTGGTGAAAGGCGCGCGGGCGAGCTGCTGGAGGCTGGCAAAACCGGTGCCGTAGTCGTCGATCGCCAGGCCGAAGCCTCTCAGGCGCAGCCGCGCGAGATTTTCCAGCGCCGGCGCGAGCGCGGTCATGGCGGCGGTTTCGGTGATTTCGAGCGTCATGTACGAGGGGTCGAGGCCGGTGGCGGCGACCGTTTGCGTCACGCGCTCGGCCAGCGCAGGGTCGGCGAGCGAGGTGGTCGAGAGATTCGCCGCCACGATCAGATCGAGTCCGGCCTCGCGCCAGCGGCGGCACGCCGCGGCGGCTTGTTCCAGCATCAGGAAAGTGAGGGCGTCGATCTTGCCCGCCTGTTCCAGCGGCAGGACGAAACTGTAAGGCGCGATGAGACCCCGTTGCGGATGATGCCAGCGCGCGAGCGCCTCGGCGCCGACCACGGCACCGCTTCGGAGATCGACCTGAGGCTGGAAAAAAGGGCTGAATTCGCGGTTGTGCAGGCCGGCTTCGATTTCCTCGACGCTGAAGCGGGGCGGCGGCGCCGCCGGGTGCGGCCGGCGTCCATCGCCACCGGCTGCGAGCAGCTGCGCGAGGTGCACCCGGGTCACCGGCTTTTCGATCACCCCCAGCAGCTGCATGCCGTAGGCGTCGGTCATCTTGGCCACCGAGCCCAGCAGCACCGGGTCGAGCGCGCTGGTGATGACGACCTGGGTGCCCGGCAACTTCTCGCCTATGTGGCGGATGAAAGCCATGCCGTCCATCTCCGGCATGTCGAGGTCGCAGACCACCAGCTGCGGTGCGACGCCGGCCCGTTCGATCAGATCGAGCGCGGCGCGGCCGTTGGCCGCTTCCAGCACCCGTTTGGCGCCGAGCGCCTCGAGCATGCGCACGAGCAGGCGGCGCTGGAAATCATGGTCTTCGACGACCAGGATGGGAAGAGCGAGATTCATGCCACAGCGTCCTTTCCGAAGTGCTGCGCGAGCCGCAGCCAGGCGTCTTGCACTTTGAGATGGGCGGCCTCGGTTGCCAGCCAGTCGCCGTTGTTGGCGGCGCCCTCGAGTTCCGCGCACGCCGCGGCGAACTCGAGGGCGCCGATGGCGCGGGAGGCCGATTGCAGCCGGTGCGCGCCTCGGGCGAGCGGGCGCGCCTCGCGTTTCTCGTAGGCCGCGCGCAGCTCGGCGAGGGCGGCGGCAGCGTGGGCGAAGAAGCCGTCGGTCATTTCGCGTTGCAGCGACGGCGAGGTGCCGGCCATTTCGCTCAGCGTGCTCGTGTCCCACACCGGCAGGTCGGCGCGCGGCGCGGCGGGCGCTTCCTGCACAGCGGTCTGTGCTTCGATGTCGGCGAGATCGGTTGCCATTTCGCTCAGCCGTTGTCTGACGGCGTCGAAATCGTCATGGCGCGCGGATTCTTCCGCGCGCGCGGCGCGCGCGGCGAGCGCATGCGCCCCCACCATGCGCGCAGCGCCCTTGATGCGGTGTGCGAGGCGCGCGGCCGCGGCGGCGTCGCCGCTGCCGATCGCCGTTTCCAGCTCGGCCAGATCGCGCCGCGTCTGCGCCACGAAATCGCCGAGAATCAGCAGTTCTTCCGTGCTCGACGCCGCGAGCTCGCCGAGCACGGCGCGGTCGAGCACCG
>JBKBXX010000126.1:0-8762 GCA_046313915.1 Burkholderiales bacterium
TGAACCGTCCGCAACCTGGCGGGCGGTGATTTCCGCCCGCAGCGGTTCGGGCAGCGCGTCGGATTCCAGCACCGCCGCGCCAGGCCGCTCCGCCACCGCAATGTGCGCCAGCGCAAACAAACGCTGCCACTCATGCCAGCCCGGCAGGCCCAGGAATGCGTCGGCGCCGAGCAGCAGCCACAGGGGGCGAGCCTGTCCGAGCCTGCCGCGCAGCGCGCTCAGCGTATCGACGGTGTAACTCGGTTCGGCACGGTGGATTTCGCAATCGTCGGCTGCGAAGCGTGGATTGCCGGCGATGGCGCGGCGCGTCATCTCCAGCCGGTGACGCGCCTCGGTGCGCGGCGCGCCGCGGTGCGGCGGCTGGCCGGCCGGCACGAACAGCACGCGATCGAGGCCGATTGCCTCGGCCATTTCCTCGGCGAGGCGCAGATGGCCCACATGGATGGGGTCAAACGTGCCGCCGAAGACACCGACGGGATGCAAAGCGTCGGCAGGGGCCGGCGCGCCTTTTCTCACCACGGGCGCCCCACAGGCCTACCCGCGCACATGCCCGTCGCCCAGCACCACCCATTTCTGGCTGGTGAGACCTTCGAGACCCACCGGGCCGCGCGCATGGATCTTGTCGGTGGAAATGCCGATCTCGGCGCCCAGGCCGTATTCGAAGCCGTCGGCGAAACGGGTCGAGGCGTTGACGACGACGCTGGCGGAATCGACCTCGCGCAGAAAACGGCGCGCGCGCGCGTAGTCTTCCGTGACGATGGCGTCGGTATGCTGCGAACCGTGGCTGTTGATGTGGCTGATGGCTTCGTCGAGGCCGGCGACGACTTTCACCGCGATGATGGGGCCCAGGTATTCCTCGACCCAGTCGGCCTCGGTGGCGGCGGCGAGTTTCTCCTGCGCGACGCCCGCAGCTTTCAGAATCGCCAGCGCCTCGGCGCAGCCGCGCATTTCCACGCCGTGGCCGGCGAGCATGGCGCCGATGCCCGGCAAGGCCGCCTGTGCGACGGCCCGCGCCACCAGCAGTGATTCGGTGGTGTTGCAGGTGCCGTAACGCTGGGTTTTGGCGTTCTCGACGATCTTCACCGCCTTGGCCAGGTCGGCATGATCGTCCACGTAGACATGGCAATTGCCGTGCAGATGCTTGATGACGGGGACACGCGCCTCGCCCGTAATGCGGGCGATCAGGCCCTTGCCGCCGCGCGGCACGATCACGTCCACGCAGTCCTTCATGGTGATGAGCTCGCCCACCGCCGCGCGGTCGGTGGTCTCTATCACCTGCACCACCGCGTCGGGCAAGCCTGCGGCAGCGAGCCCCTCACGCACGCAGGCTGCGACTGCCTGGTTCGAATGAATGGCTTCCGAGCCGCCGCGCAGGATCGCGGCGTTGCCGGATTTCAGGCACAGGCCGGCGGCGTCCGCCGTGACGTTCGGGCGCGCCTCGTAAATGATGCCGATGACGCCGAGCGGCACGCGCATCTTGCCGACCTGGATGCCGGACGGGCGGTATTTCAGGCCGTCGATCTCGCCGACCGGGTCGGGCAGCGCGGCGATTTGTTCGAGCCCTTCGGCCATGCCGGCGACGGTTTTTTCGGTGAGCGCCAGGCGGTCGAGCAGCGCCGTGTCGTATCCCGAATCGCGCGCATGCTCCATGTCGCGCGCGTTGGCCGCCAGCAGCGTCGCGGCGTCGCGGCGGATCGCGGCGGCGATGGCGGCGAGCGCACGGTTCTTCTGGCGGGTGTCGGCGCGGGCGATGGCGCGCGAAGCTTCGCGCGCCCGGCGTCCCACCGTCTGCATGTACTGCTTAACGTCCATGGTCGGTTCCAGTCTTTTGCGGGGCGTCGAACATCCGCCCCAGTTCCAGCAAGCTATCCCAGGGATCGCCGCATCGATCCAGCCCCTTCGACTGACGGTCGATTCTGGCGAGCAGCGCGAGCGCCTGTTCGATGCGATCAGGTTCGAGCCGTTTCAGGGCGCGCTCGATCAGCGGCGCACGCTGTTTGTCGCGTCCCCACAACGCGCGCATCAAGCCGGGCAAGGATTCGCCCCGCAATACGGCCGATTTTAGCCTGAGCAGGAGCTGCACCGCCGACGCCACTTGCCACAGCATGGCCGGCACGGTTTCGCCGCTGTCCCGGAGATCGATGACGACCTGCGCAAAGCGCGCGGCATTACCGGCGTAGAGCGCATCGGCGAGCGCATCGGCTTCGAGCCGGCTGACATCGACGACCGCGCGTTCAACGTCAGCACGCGTTACCTTGCCAGGCGGCAGCAGCAGGGCGAGTTTGTCGATTTCCTGCTGTGCGGCCAGCAGGTTGCCCTCGACCCGGTCGGCCAGAAATCCCAGCGCATCGCGCTCGGCCGTCAGCCCCTGCTTCGCCAGCCGGCGTTCGATCCAGCCCGGCAGGGCGGCACGTTCCACCGGCTTTGCCTCGACCACCACCCCCGCCCTGGCCAGCGCGGCGAACCAGCGACTTTGCCGGGTTTTCCAGTCGATGTCCGGCAGACTGATCAACGTGAGCGTGTCGGGCGGCAACTTGCCGGCATAGGTTTCCAGCGCTTTCGCGCCGTCCACGCCGGGCTTGCCGGAGGGTATGCGGATTTCGGCGAGGCGGCGCTCGGCAAACAGCGAGAGCGTGTCGCCGCTGGCCAGGAGTCCCTGCCAGTTGTATTTGCCCTGCACCGTATGGACGCTGCGTTCGGTATGTCCGGCCGCGCGCGCCGCCGCGCGTATGGCGTCCCCCGCCTCCTGCGCCGCCAGCGGCTCGTCGCCCGTCACCACATAAAGCGCGGCCAGTCCGCGCGCGAGCTGTTCAGGCAGGCGGTCGGCCGGGATATTCACGTCAGGACCGGCCGTTGGCCGGCCTTAACGCCTGTAAACGACGCAGAATGCGCATGGCGGCGCTTTCGTCCATGTCGCGGTACAGCAGGCTTTCTTCCGCTCCCTTGGCCAGCCGTTGAGTATCGTCGTAGGTGAGGTCGCGCGTGAGCTCGATGGTCTCGGTTTCCGCCAGCGTTCGCCCGTCGCGATCGATCACGCGGTAGCCGACACGCAGGCCGAGCCGGTATTCGGTGACGCGGCCCGCGCCCGACAGCGACAGGATGGTTTTGCTGCGCGCCTCGTCGGAAAGCTTGAGGACAGCCTCGGCTTCAGCGGCTGTCGCCGTCAGTCGGGTCTTGCCTCCCGCCGTCAGCAGGGTGCGCAGACGCTGCGCGACGACGCTGCCCGCCGGGGCGTCGAGATACAGGCTGGCGAATGGCAGCCCGTCGTAGCGGCGCAGCTCGAAGCCGCATCCTGCGACAAGCAGGGCAGGCGTCAGAACGAGGAACTGGCGGCGGTTCATACGACGATATTAACCAAACGCCCCGGCACCACCACCACTTTTTTCGGCGGCTTGCCTTCGCTGTGCTTCTGCACGGCTTCACTGGCCAGCGCCTGCGTCTCGATGCTGGCTTTATCGGCGTTTGCCGAAACGCGGATCTGCCCGCGCAGCTTGCCGTTGACCTGGATCATGAGTTCGATTTGGTCTTGCACCAGCGCGGCGTCATCGACCGTCGGCCAGGCCAGTTTCACCCCGGGCTTCAATTCAGCCTGCAAAGCCTCGCAGATGTGCGGAACGATGGGCGCGAGCATCGCCGTCACCGCTTCGAGCACTTCCTGCCGCACGCTGCGGCTGACCGCGTCCATGCTGTCGAACTTGGCGAGCACGTTCATCAATTCCATGTTCGCGGCGATGGCGGTGTTGAACTGCTTGCGGCGTCCGATGTCGTCGGAAACTTTCTGGATCGTGTGATGGAGCTGACGGCGCAGGGATTTTGCGGCGTCGTCCAGCTCGCCAGCCGTGTACGCGGCAACCACGCCAGCCTGCACATGATCGAACACCGCCTTCCACAGCTTGCGCAAAAAACGGTGCGCGCCTTCGACGCCCGAATCCGACCATTCCAGACTCTGCTCGGGCGGCGCGGCGAATAGGGTGAACAGCCGCGCGGTGTCGGCACCATACTGCTCCACCAGCGCCTGCGGGTCGACACCGTTGTTCTTTGACTTCGACATCTTTTCGATGCCGCCGTCGATCACCGGCGCACCGTCTGCCTTCAACACGACGATTCCGTCACGCACCTCGACGTCGGCCGGGTTGAACCAGGTTTTCTTGCCGGCGGCGTCTTCACGGTAGTAGGTGTCGGCGACGACCATGCCCTGGGTGAGCAGGTTGGCAAAGGGTTCATCGCCAGATACCAGCCCTTCGTCGCGCATCAGCTTGTGGAAGAAACGCGCGTACAGCAGATGCAGGATCGCGTGTTCGATGCCGCCGATGTACTGGTCGACCGGCAGCCACTGGTTGGCGCGCGCGTCGAGCATTTGATTGGCGTCGGGGCAGGCGTAGCGCGCGTAATACCAGCTCGACTCGACGAAGGTGTCCATCGTGTCGGTTTCGCGGCGCGCGGGCGCACCGCACTTGGGGCAGGCGCAGTTGACGAAGTCGGCGCGGCGGTTCAGCGGGTTGCCTGCGCCGTCCGGCACGACATCCTCGGGCAGCACCACCGGCAGTTGCTCGGCGGGCACGGGCACGTCGCCGCAGTGCTCGCAATGCACGATGGGAATCGGGCAGCCCCAGTAGCGCTGGCGCGAAATGCCCCAGTCGCGGAGCCGGTACTGGGTTTTCTTTTCGCCAAGGCCAAGTTTTTCCAGATCGGCGGCGATGGCATCGACCGCGGCTTCGTAAGCGAGGCCGTCGTATTTGCCCGAATTGACGCACACGCCGCGCTGCTTGTCGCCGTACCACTCGGCCCAGGCGTCGGGCGAAAAGGTTTCGCCGGGCACAGCGATGACCTGCTTGATCGGCAGGCCGTATTGCTGCGCAAAGCCGAAGTCGCGCTCGTCGTGCGCCGGCACCGCCATCACCGCGCCGTCGCCGTAGCTCATCAGCACGTAGTTGCCGACCCACACCGGGATAGGTTCGCCGGTGAGCGGATGCGTGACGGTCAGGCCGGTGTCCATGCCCTTCTTTTCCATCGTCGCCATGTCGGCTTCGGCCACGCTGCCCTGCTTGCATTCGGCGATGAAGGCGGCAAGCGCAGGCTTGTTTTCAGCGGCGCGGGTGGCGAGCGGATGCTCGGCGGCGACGGCGACGAAGGTGACGCCCATGAGCGTGTCGGCGCGGGTGGTGAATACCCACAGCTTTTCGTCCTGGCCATCGAGGGCATACGGAAACGCGAGCCGCACGCCCACGCTCTTGCCGATCCAGTTCGCCTGCATGGTTTTCACGCGCTCGGGCCAGCCCGGCAGGTTGTCGAGGCCGGCGAGCAATTCCTCCGCGTACTGCGTGATGCGAAAGAAATACATCGGGATGTCGCGCTTTTCGACCAGCGCGCCGGAACGCCAGCCCCGGCCTTCGATGACCTGCTCGTTGGCGAGCACGGTCTGGTCGACCGGGTCCCAGTTCACCGTTGCCATCTTCTTGTAGATCACGCCCTTTTCGAACAGGCGGGTGAACAGCCATTGCTCCCAGCGGTAGTAATCCGGCTTGCAGGTGGCCAGCTCGCGCGACCAGTCGACCGCAAGCCCCAGCGCCTGCAACTGCGTGCGCATGTGGTCGATGTTGGCATAGGTCCACGCGGCGGGCGGCACGTTGTTGGCGATCGCCGCGTTTTCCGCGGGCAGGCCGAACGCGTCCCAGCCCATCGGCTGCATCACGTTGTAGCCGCGCATCGCGTGGTAGCGCGCCAGCACGTCGCCGATGGTGTAGTTGCGCACGTGCCCCATATGCAGCTTGCCCGAGGGATACGGGAACATCGACAGGCAGTAGTAGCGCGGCTTGTCCGAAGCGTCCGCAGCGCGGTGCGCATTGCTGTCGGCCCAGCGGGCCTGGGCGTCACGTTCGATGTCCCGGGGAAGGTATTTTTCCTGCATTGCTGAAACCGCGCAAAATAAGGCCGGGATTATACCGTCCGCAACACCTGCATTCGGCGCGGGAACACTGCCTGCGGCTCCCTGTCGCACAAGTCCCCACACCCCGCAAAGGAAAATCCATGAAAATCCTGCTGCCCCTGCTTCTTGCCGTCGCCGCCCAGCCCGCCCACGCCACCGACATGGTGCCCGTCAGACAAATCGGTCTGGAACTGGCGCGCGACATCGCGATGGCCGCGGTCGAGGCCTGTCGCGCCGATGGCTACAACGTCTCTGCTGTGGTGCTCGACCGCGCCGGTAATGTCCAGGCCGCGCTGCGCGACACCCTGGCCGCCCGCCATACCCTGGAAATCGCCGAGCGCAAGGCCGGTATGACCATCATGTCCGGCATCGACTCCGGGGCCTTCCGGGCGGCGCGGGGCGACATCCGCCCCGAACTCAATCACATGCAGGGACTGATCGTGATGGACGGCGCCCTGCCCATCCGCGCGGCCGGCAGCCTCATCGGTGCAGTCGGCGTATCGGGCGCGCCGGGTGGCGAGAAGGATGCGGCGTGCGCCACGGCCGCGCTGAAAAAGGTCGAAGAAAGGCTGGAATTCGCAATGTAGGCGCACACAGGCGAACGCCTCGCATGCGGGTGACAAGCCCTTGTTCGCGAAGGTAGAATGAAAGGGTTTCGCTTTCGTTACAGCCATCCTTCAGGGAGTCCCCAGCATGTCCAAGAAACACCCCGTCATCGCGGTCACGGGTTCGTCCGGCGCCGGCACCACCACCGTCAAGCGCGCGTTCGAGCACATCTTCTTCCGCGAAAAAATCAACGCAGCCGTAATCGAGGGCGACAGCTTTCACAGCCTGTCGCGCGTCGAATTCAAGGAGGCGATGAAAAAGGCCGAATCCGAGGGCAACCGGAATTTCAGCCATTTCGGCCCCGAGTCCAACCACTTCGACAAGCTGGCCGAACTCTTCAAGACCTACGGCGAAACCGGCAGCGGCAAAAAGCGTTATTACATCCACAGCGACGAAGAAGCCGCCGAGCACAACAAGCGCCTCAACACCAGCCTGAACCCCGGCGAATTCACCCCTTGGGAAGACGTGCCCGCCGGCTCCGACGTGCTGTTTTACGAGGGCCTGCACGGTCTGGTCAAAACCGACACCGTCGATGTGTCCGAACACGTCGACCTCGGCATCGGCGTGGTGCCCATCGTCAACCTCGAATGGATCCAGAAAATCCACCGCGACGGCGCCGAACGCGGCTACTCCGCCGACGTCATCGTCGACACCATCCTGCGCCGCATGCCGGATTACGTGAACTACATCACCCCGCAGTTCTCGCGCACCGACATCAACTTCCAGCGCGTGTCGACCGTCGACACTTCCAACCCTTTCATCTCGCGCGACATCCCCACGCCGGACGAAAGCTTCATCGTCATCCGCTTCCGCGAGCCCAAGGGCGTCGATTTCCCCTACCTGCTGAACATGATCTGCAATTCGTTCATGTCGCGCCCCAACACCATCGTCGTGCCGGGCGCCAAGATGGGCTTCGCCATGGAGCTGATCCTGACCCCGATCATCCAGGACATGATCGCCAACAAGAACAAGTAAGTCAGTCGCATCAGGCTGCTAACGGAGCCCCAGGGCTCCGTTTTTCATTCCACGTTTCAATCGCGGGGCGTGTCTGCCGCGGCATGCGCTGTGTACGCAGCAGCTGCTTTATATAATGTTCCCTCGTCTGCACCCATACCCGACATGAGCGCCCTTCTCGACACCCTCAATCCCGAACAGCGCGCTGCTGTCACGCTGCCGCACGAGTCGGCGCTGATTTTGGCTGGGGCGGGATCGGGCAAGACGCGGGTGCTCACCACGCGCATCGTGTGGTTGATCCAGACCCGGCAGGTGTCGCCGCACGGCATCCTCGCGGTGACTTTCACCAACAAGGCGGCGAAGGAAATGCTCACGCGCATCTCGGCCATGCTGCCGATCAACACGCGCGGCATGTGGGTGGGCACCTTCCACGGCCTGGCCAACCGGTTGTTGCGCACGCACTGGCGTGAAGCCGGGTTGCCGCAGTCGTTCCAGATTCTCGACTCGAGCGACCAGCTCTCGGCGATCAAGCGGCTGATGAAATCGCTGAACGTGGATACGGAGAAATACGAGCCGAAGAAGGTGCAGTGGTTCATCAACGGCCACAAGGAAGCCGGCCGCCGCGCACGCGACGCCGAAGCCTTCGACGAATACTCGATGCGCATGGCCGAGCTGTTCGAGGCCTACGACGCGCAATGTCAGCGCGAGGGCGTAGCCGATTTTCCCGAACTGCTGCTGCGCTCTTACGAACTGCTGTATCGCAACGAACCGCTGCGCGAGCATTATCGCGACCGCTTCAGACACATCCTGATCGACGAATTCCAGGACACCAACACCCTGCAGTACCGCTGGCTGAAGCTGTTCGCCGGGCCGCGCACCGCGCTGTTCGCGGTGGGCGACGACGACCAGTCGATCTACGCCTTTCGCGGCGCCAACACCGCCAACATGGCCGAATTCGAGCGCGAGTTCGCCCACGGCAAGGTCATCAAGCTGGAGCAGAACTACCGCAGCCACGGCCACATCCTCACCGCCGCCAACACGCTGATTGCGCAGAACGCGCACCGCCTCGGCAAGAACCTGTGGACGGCGGAGGGCGACGGCGAGCCGATCCGCGTGTTCGACGCCTATTCCGACCAGGACGAGGCGAGCTTCGTAGTGGATGAAGTGCGCGCGCTCAAGCGCGAAGGCGTGAACCTGTCCGACATGGCGCTGCTGTACCGCTCCAATGCGCAATCCCGGGTGCTGGAACACGCGCTGTTTTCGGCCAGCGTGCCGT
>JBKBXX010000127.1:0-8624 GCA_046313915.1 Burkholderiales bacterium
ACAGGCCGCGGCAAGACCTCGATGGGAATCGAGGAGCCCGCACTGTTCAGCGAGCCGGGGGTGTTCCTGGTGCGACCGGACCGGACGCTCTATTGGGCCGCAGTGCAGACCATGCCGTTCGCCCGCCCTCATTTCAGGGACATGCTGGCCGCCATCGATTTCGTGATCAAGAACGATTATCCGGCGCGCGGCGAAGCGTGATCGGCCGCCCCGACAGACGGGATTATTGGCAGACCATAAGGATTATCAGGGAGACAGTGATGGCAACGAACGTCATTTCAGAAGAACAGCTCGATTTGTCCCAACCCATTATTCGCAAGAAGGCGATTACGGCGAAGAACGATGCCACCTTGTGCACCGAGATCGATTGCGGGGAATTCGGAATTCTCGTCACCGACGAGCCGGTGCCGCATGGCGGGACTGGCGAGGGCCCGTCGCCGCTCCAGACCGTGCTTGGCGCGCTGTGCGGTTGCGAATCGGTGACGTTCTGCCGAACCGCCAAGGAAATGGGGTTTCAATACCGCGGGATCGATTTCGAGGCGATGTACACCATCGACATCCGCGGGCGCATGGGCGAACGGTCGGTGCGCCCACACTTCCAAAGCATACGCGTGCAGGCAACAGTTCATACCGACGAAACCGAGGAGCGGTTGCGTGCCGTGGTCGAGGAAACCGAGGCGCGCTGCCCGGTTTTCAACCTTATCAAGGATGCTCAAGTCAACGTCGAGATGCTGTGGGTTCGGCGGAGTGCATGAACAGATCGAGAGGCCGTCATGGCTGACCCGGGCGAAGTCCCGCTAGCGCTCAGATTCATGGTGGGCGAGGTCGTCAGCAACGCGGCAGGCTGCCGCTATTGCACCGCGCACAATGCCGAAAATGCCGCTGGGCGCGGCGGGGTGGCCGGTGAAAAAGTGCGCGCGCTGTGGCGGTTTCAGCCCAGTTCGCTGTTCACTCCCGCCGAGCGCGCCGCGCTTGATCTTGCGCTCGCGGCGGGCGGTTGCCCGCCGGGCGTCACGGACGAGCATTCCATCGAACTCAAAAAGCACTTTTCCGAAGACGCCATCATCGAAATTGTCGCGGTCATTTCATTTTTCGGCTGGCAAAACCGCTGGAACGATACGCTTGCCACACAGTTCGAAGCGCATCCGCTCGAGTTTGCACGCAAACATCTCAGACAGTCCGGTCGGACGCCGGGCGTGCACGCAGAATAGCGCCGGGCCTGGAACCATCCGCTACATCAATATCGCCTCGAAGCGCTTGAGTGTCTTCACGGAATTGGTGACCAGGATGAGGCTCCCGTTCCGGGACCGCGTCGGAGCCGCCAGGGCCAGCATGTTGCGATCGGCCACCACGACGCTCGAGGCGAATATCTGGTCGGGGACGAGAATCAGAGAGGCGCGCCCAAAGGGGGTCTGCAATACGACGTGATCGCCTTCGCCATTCGGCACCGGGCATTTGCCGAGATAGCGCACCGTAGTGCCATTAGCCGGCAACCTCATCTTCATCTTCTCCAGCGCGCTGAGCAATACCGCCATATCGCCGGTATGATTTGCCTTGAGCAGTTTCGGCTCGTTATCGAGCACGTAGCTGATCGCGGCCACCGCCGGATGATTGCTCCCCAGCGCCACCGCCGCAACCACCTGCGGCTCCTCGTCGGCAGTCCTGTAGTCAAGGTAGAATGAGACTGCGATCGCCACGATCACTGAGGCGGCAAGCGCCCAGCCCCCGAACCTGGGCCTGAACCCGAACTTCATCGATGGACGGATCGTCTTGTGTCGCAACAATACGCGCTCCGCCAAAGCCTCGGGAACCGGCACCATCATCGCCTCATGGATTTTGGCTTCGAAGCCTTCCATTTCCTTCGCCAGTGCGGCGCAAGCCACGCACTGCTCCATGTGCTGCTTCTGCTTGGACAGCAGGCGCCGTGGTTCTGCAAAAATCAACCGTCGAAATTCAAAACAGTTCATTTTGACCTCACTTTATATCCGGTTCTCTTTCCGGACAATTTGCGCGCCGCCAGCCTGGCGCGGGACAAACGCGTCATCACCGCTCCCGTGCTGATATCCATCATGCTTGCAATCTCCTCGCAGCTGAATCCGCCCAGCACTTGCAGCAAAAGGGGCTCTCTGTATCCCTCCGGCAGGGTCCGCAGCGCATCGCGCATTTCCAGACCGTCGTAAGCGCTGGAGCCGCCTGAGCCCTCAATGTCATCGAGTTCCTGGTGCTCATCGATCTCGAGGCGCTTGTGCGCATACAATCGCGCGTGCTCGCGGCGCAAAATGGTATAAAGCCAGCCTTTTACCGCCTTGGCATCGCGCAAACCGTCCAGCCCTTGCCAGGCCCTGGTAAAGGTCTCTTGTACCAGGTCTTCCGCCTGAAAATGATCGCGGCACAGCCAGTGGGCATAGCGATATAGCTCTGTCGAATAGGCCCGAACCAGGCTCTCGAATTTTGACTGACTGTTGTCAAACAGCATCACGCCCCTGCCTTTATACTTGCTCGCGGTTGGCCGCAGCGGCATGCTGCTGCGGCTCACGCCATGTACCGCTGTGTCCAATAAGACCCGAACGACAGGCAAAAACTGACATCGCTATTAACCTATTGAATTTAATAACAAATTTATGGCGTCGCAGAGGACGCCGTGGCATCGCTCGAGTCACCGCCGCCCCACACCAGCCGCTTGTAATCAAATCCCGGCGCAAGCGACGGCTTGACCACCTCGAAATACGGGGAGATATCGAAGTCGCGCGGGGCAAATAGGCTGTAATGCCGGATATGCAGGATTTCATCGACGCAGTTATCGCACCCTGGCCGCGGCGCGGGACGCGTCTCGATGTCGGGTAGGATCGGATAGCCGACCGACTGGAACAACTGCGCGATCATGGTCGAGCAGATCGCGCGCGTCGGCTCCCCGCCGCCCAGCGCCAGCATGCGCCGGCGCCAGCGTATCGGCACCGGCGGCGTCGGCAGCAGGTAACGGGCAAGATCGATGATGTTCTTCAGATCGTAGGTCTGGCCCAGGCGCGCCGTCGCCGCCTCGATGATGTGTCGGGCATCTTTTCGCGTCAGGCCGACGGGGCGGCAGATGCGGACGTGGAAGTGGTCATAATGGCTGAGCGGCACCGCCCATACGCCTTTTTCCAGATCGGCTTCGATCAACACCGGTGGATCGGGATCGTGCGAATTGCCCGCCAGCGCATCGCCAATATAGAGCGCGGCATGCGACCAGGTCGACTGCGTCAGATATTTGATGGCTGTGCTGATGCGGGTGTTTCCTTCGATCAGCAATACATCACACGGGCGCAGCGTGCCGTGCAGCAGCGCCGGATCGTGGGTGGCGAGCGGCTGATAGCCGCGGATCGGCTGTGCGAGATAGCGCGCCAGCAGGCGTCCGCTTGCGCCGAGCAGGCTGTTCATCGGCTGCCGCCCCCATCCTTCGCAACCGGCCCGCGGAGGGGTGTTTTCGCGCCGGGTGCGGCGTAGATCTCGGTGGCGGGATTGAACGCAAGCCAGGCAAATGCGAAGTGCACCCCGCTGTCCGCCGCCCGGAGCCGTGTCCCTTTCAGCGGGCCTGCGGTCGCGCGGCCGAACAGATCCCATTCCGAACCTGTATCGCGGTCGATAATACGCCCTTCATGCTGTTCGAAATTCAGCACGCGTTTCTGCACTTTCCGGCTGTAAGCCGCAGCGGCCGGAATCTGTCGCGACTCGCGAATCTGCTCCGCATCCAGCGCCGAAAGCATCCCCTGTCGGCTGAACACGACAACAGGCTCGCCCTCGACTTCGTCGTTGATTACTGGCTGCGATGAAAGCGCAGTGAGCGGGTAGACGCGGATTTTTCCGTTGAGTATCACCCCCAGCACGCGTTCCATTGCCGGCAGCCGCGGATCGACGGGATCATTGAACAAAAATGGCTTGTCGCCGAAACGGTCATAACCGCGATAAGGATTGCGCCCGTAGGGCCGCGTGAAACCGGTTTCGCGCGACAGTACCTGCCCTTTGGGATAGGCTATGACGAATTCACTGAAAGGCGCGATCGTCGATGACAGCTGGACCAGGGTTGCGCCGGCATGGCGGCCGACCATGCCCTTGCCGGTGAACTGCTGCCACCAGGACTCGCTTTGGCGGTCGTACATCACCAGATCACTTTTTCGCAGCTTGCCGGTGGTGCCGAAATCAAGCACGGCGCCGCCCACGTGGCGGTCGAAGACGATGGAGGCGTTGCACAGCGGACAGAACGTCACCGTCACGGGCTGGCCGCCAACCGTGTCGTTCACGATCTCGTGAAACACCAGGATTTGCAACGGGTAGGCCCGCGCGTCGCCGCCGTGTTCGAATACGATAACCGGTTCGCGCGGATCAAGCCATCTCCCGGCCTCGGCGGGAGTGATGAAGCGCGGACGGTCGATCGCCGGAATGCCATCCTTGGGCGGCCCGCCCGAATCGATTTCGTCCAGCGCAACCGTGCGTTTGCTGAAATCAGTGCGCGGCCATTCTCCTGCGAAGGGGAGTGCCCCTGCGCTCCAACCGTCCTGCACCGGCAACCCAGCCAGCGCTGCAAGGTAGAAGGACAGCAGGAGCGTGTACTGACAGCTGGTCGTAACCATGCGTTTCATAGGCTGTTACATCAACATCGCTTCAATACGCTTGATCGATCGCGAGCTGCCTGTGCTCGCGCTGCCGGGCGTGCTCGTCGCGCAGCGTGGTGCAGAGCCAGCTTTTCACCGCATGAGCCTTAAAAGGGGTGCTAGTTTGGCGACCCCTTTGCCGCTACCAGTGCTAGTCGTTATTCGGATGCGTAACGTAGACGACAATGTTGCGCCCAGACAAAATGCCGGACGGGGCCGCCTTGTTCAGAGGGAACATCCACGCGGGCGTGTCAAATCGCCAGACAAAGCTCTCACCGGATGGTGCGTCGATGATCTTGACGGTTTCATTACGGTCTACATTGACCCACTTGGCGCCAGGGGCGATTGTGATCACCCGATCGAAGCGATCACCTTGGCCCGGGCTTCCGAAGTCTTGATCAGGTGAATATGCCGCGGCCGAAGCGCCTGATGCAAATGTAAAAGCAGCTACGAGCCCTGCTACTGCAGTACCCGAACGAATGAAGCGTTTCATTTTAGATCTCCTGGTCCATGATTTTCAGCAACACTTGGGCGGCAGATCATCGGTGCATCGCGGTAACGATATTGCAGGAATCCTGACCCGCTACGCGTCCATGCGCTGGTTGCCGTTTCAGCGCCGTGTATTACAGTAGACCCGGCCACGCAGCGAAACCTTACGTCATGGCTCATCAGATAGGGGAACGGCAATATTGCCGGAGATGCTGCCGATCCGAATTTCTCAGTTCTTCAAGCCAAACCATGGCCTGAAGCGAACGCCGACCCATGTACCCCCAAGTGCCGCGGCGATCCACAGCCAGCCGTGCAGGCTGGTGGACGCAACGCCAGAGAAGAATGCCCCGATGTTGCAGCCATACGCGATGCGCGCGCCATAGCCCATCGCCACGCCGCCGATCACCGCGGCAGCAAGCGGGCGCAACGGCAAGTTCAGGCGTGGCGCGAACCGTCCCGTCAGCCCAGCCGCGGCCAGCGCGCCCAGCATGATGCCGATGTCCATCACCGAAGTGACGTCCCGCACGACACTGCCTTGCAGCGCTTGGCGCGGGAAGCCGCTGTCCCAGAACGGTGCTGCCGCCGGGTCCCAGCCCAGCACCAGCGCGGCCTTGGCGCCCCACAACGCGAACGCCCAGGTAATGCTCCAGGGATGCCCGGCGACCATGAGTACCAGAAAATTGAGCGCAGCAAGCAGCGCCCCGCCGATCAACCACAGCCTGGCTTGCGCCCGGTCAACCGCCGGGTTAGGCGCCGCCGCACTATCGCTGCGCCTGGTTTTCGCCAGCAGTTTCCAAATCAGCGCGAAAATTGCGAGCTGCAGCACAACGGCTGCAGGCCAACCGATCAAGTCTCCCAGCGCGAGTTCGCCCCACGCCGGCAGATGCTGCCACCAACCCATATGCAGGCTCGCCCAGAACGATCCGCCGCAAAATGCGACCAGCACGACCAACATGCGCGGGCTGCCACCGCCTGCCGTATACAGCGTGCCGGAACCGCAACCGCCGGCGAGCTGCATTCCCACGCCAAACATGAAAGCGCCCATCGCCACCTGCAGGCCCACGGGCGCCAGCGCACCGACGGCCTCGCGCCCGAAAACGGAGCCTGTTGAAAGCACTGGCGCGAACATGAGCGTAGCCATGGCCAGCATCAGGAGCTGCGCGCGCACCGGCGCCGTTTCGCCGTGCACCAGAAGGTTGCGGTAGGCCGAACTGAAACCGAAAGCCGTCAGATAAAGCGTGAGTCCGAGCAGGATGCCCAGCACGAACAATGTTGCTATACGCCAGCTTTCGCCCGCCGTGATGACGAGCAACACGCTGGCAAGCGCGGCCGCTGCAGCGAGCACCGCTGCTTGCCGGCGTGCCAGGGGTGCGCCGGCCGCCATATCACCCGGCAGCATCCCGCACGATGTTCTGGAATATCCCATCGAGTTCTTTCGCCATTTCGTCGAGAGCCTGGCTCCCGTAGGGGGCGAATATGGCGCTGGGAGTACGGTAGGTCAGGCTTGCCGTGCCATCCGGGTTTTCGGTGATATAGAGGCGCAGCGGCGCCTCGATGCCGGCGGGCACGCTCGCCTTGAGCATGCGCACCGCATATTCGTTACGGAAAACCATCAGCACCAGGTTGCCTGGAATTTTGACGCCACGCCCGGCGGCGCCGCGACTGGCGCTGGCCTGTGCCACCAATCCCATCTTGTGCTCGGCGACTGCTTTCTCGACGCGGCTCGCCAGCATGTCGAACCCGTGAGTGGTCTTGATGGTAATCGTGCCCGGAAAGGGATCGGACCTGTCGGCCGCGGCCGCAGTCATTCCCGCCGCAACAAACACGATCGATACCATCGCCAATGCGGTTTTCTTCAATAAAACGGAATAATTTAAGGCCAAAACAGGCTCCTTTATCAAATTTTTGCCACGGCTTATACGCCACCTGCGATCTCGCCGGTCAGCGAAAATTCGCGATCGGTGGGCGATACCGCTTTGATATGCAGCGTTCCCGCCCCTTTCAAGCTTTTGAACTTGCCGGTGCCTCCCACCACTTCCCAGAATCCGTTGTCCAGGAGTTTGGGTTTGCCATCAGCTCCTGGCACGAATACCGCACGCACCTGCCATTTCACGTAAGCCACATCGTCTTTGGAGGCAGTAAACACCAGATAGCCGCGCGGGTTGCCGCCTCCCGCAGCCGGTTCAATATCGTGCCAGCCGTGCTCGCTCACATCGGCGCCGGCAAACGGCCCGTCTCCCTTGGCCTTGCCTTCACGCCGCACCGCGAGCACAAAATGCCGGCTGCCATCCGCGAAATCGAGACGTATCTGTTCCTTCGGTACCATCACAGCCTTGATGTTGAGATCGGCGGCGATCGCGTATCCGGTGAACATGCCGAATCCGATGCACAGTAGAATAACCGCGGCTTTTAATTGCTCCATCATGATTTGCATCCTTATGACATGAATGAAAAACCGCCGCTCGATTAACCCTGCATTTTTTCGAGAGGGGACATCCAGTTATTTCACAACCAGCCGGTAATCGGGCGTGGTGTTGAGCGGGCACGAATAGACGTATGTCCCTGGTTTGAGTTCGATCTCGTAATCTTTGGTGCGCCCCCGCAGCAGACCGCCGCCGGACACGCTGGGTAGCGTCACGTGCGTAACGGTCGAGGCGCCGCACAGCCGGAAGCCGAGCTCGTAAGGAACATTCTTGTTGGTCACGCGAAACACTTACTTGCCGGGCCTGAGCATGAGCGGCTTCGCCTCCGCGACTCGCTGCGCGCCAGTCTTGGCATTGATCGCCTCGCAGTCCTTGATGGAGCGGGATGTGTAGCCGCGGTCCTTGCCGTCTTCGCTCTCGAGAAACTGGCACGGCAGTTGTGTGAGCTCGATCACTCGCGGCGCAGCCGCCGCCGGTGCCGACGGGACGAGAAGAATGGCGGCGGGCATCCGGCCGAAGCGATGCTTTCTTGACCCCCTCCAGGAATGTCGGTGCGCCGCTCATCTGCGCCTCGATTCCCCGGCGAGCGCCCGCACGCTCTGCACCGTCTCCTCTACCGAGATCGGCAGGTAACCCGTCACACCTAGCGCTCGGTCCTCCAGCACTTCGCCCCCGGGATGCGCGCGTGCCCAGTTGGCGATGACCTGGTCGCGGTGCCTGAGCAGGGCCTCAATATGAGGCTGGAACAGCACCATCATCGCCCCGATCCAGCGGTTGACCGGCCACGACGGAAAGGCGTGATCGATCCGGAAGCGCGGCAGCAGCGCAATCACCTCCTCCGCCGAACGCCAGGCTCCGCCGCATACCCAGTGGTTGGTCGCAAACAGGCCGATCGGCCAGCCGTAGTCGTCCATGGAGATCGCGATGAGATGCACGGGTTCACCGCTATCGGGGCCGTCCCCCTCAGGCGAACCGTCCGGGTTCCCGGCGCTCATTCTCAAAAACGTGTGAAAGTGCCCGTGTTCCCCGGCGCGGTGCGCGTGGTAGTAATACTGGGCGCGGGTGTCCGGATCGTAAATGTCGT
>JBKBXX010000128.1:0-8522 GCA_046313915.1 Burkholderiales bacterium
TGCTCGCCGTGATGCCGCGCTCGGCGTACCACTCGCGGGTGGCGGCCTGTGCTGCCGCGCCGCAGGCGTCGATCGCGCCGGGCGCCTTGCCGGGCACGTGCACCAGCCAGAAGCTGTCGCCACCGATCGAATTCATGTGCGGATAGACCACCGCGATGGTCGCGGCCGCGGCGATCATCGCCTCCAGCGCGTTGCCGCCTTCGCGCAGCACGGCGAGCGCGGATTGTGCGGCGGCCGCGTGCGGCGCGACCGCCATGCCGCGGATGCCGCGAATCGGGTTAATCATTTCCCGCCCCGCTTGCCCTTGCTCGCATTCGATCCCGCCGCCACGGTGCCATGAGCAGGCCGAAAACGATCAGGACGCCTCCCATCAGCCAGCGCGTGCGCTCGCGGGCGCGGGCGCGAACCTCGCGTTTGACGAATTCCTCGCCCTTGCGCATTTCGTTATAGGACTGCAGAAAAGATGCAATGCGGCGCACCTCGGTGTCGCTGATGCCCTCGCCCTGCCAGCGGCTTCTCACTTCCTTCTCGTTCAACCGCTCCGCCTGCTGCCGGTAACGCTCGGCGTGGCGCTCGGCATCGATGTAAATTTCGAGTTCCAGCTCTCTCAGGTAAAAGCCGCGCACGGCCGGCGCCATGTGCTCGATGCTGTCGAGCAGCGGCTGGTCGGCGCGCGGTGCGATCATCAGCCATGCACCCGAAACCATGAACAGCACGGCCACGACAACGCGAGCGGCGCGAACGGCCGGCCGGACCTTCTGCCAGCCGCCATTCAGCAGCGGTCGCAGCAGGCCCGCCAGCGCGAGCGCACCGCCGAAAACGCACACCATGGCGCTGCCGGTAGGCAAATCCCATGCATACGACACCGCCAGTCCTGCGAGGCTCGCTGCCGCGCCCACGGCCCAGCCGGTCGCGAGCTGCCGCGCCACGCCGTCGGCATAAATGACACCGACGGCCGCCGGTATGATAAGAAACGAGAATACCAGCAGCACGCCGGCGAGCGCCACCGAACTCGTCACCACGACGCCGAAGCACGCATAAAACAGAAAATCCCACAGCCAGCCGCGCCAGCCCGCGCCGGGATCGGCGAGTCGCGCGCGCGCCGCCCACAGCACCGCGCCGATCAGGATATAGAGCGGTGTCACCATCAACAGGTCATCGGCGCCGGTAGTCAGGATATTGCCGGTGAGCATCTGCTTGATGTGTTCGGTACCCTGCGGCGCTTTTTCCACCAGCAGAAACGCCGCGGCGGCGGCGACCACGTAGATCACGCCGATCAGCGCTTCCTGCGGGATGCGCCCCGACCACTTGCGGGTGGTGGCCAGCAGCATCGCGGCGACGAGCGTGAACAGCAGGGAGTAGGCATACGAGCCCTGGCTGTTGATCGGATGGCCGAGCATGAAAGCAACGGTCGCACCGAGCGCGGCGATTTGCGCCAGCGCGAGGTCCACGAAAATGATGTTGCGCGCCAGCACCTGGAGCCCGAGGTAGGTGTGGATGCCGGTCAGCACCAACGCCACCAGGAACGGCGGCCATAACAGGCTCAATGCCTCAATCATGCGAAACGCGCAACCCGATCATCTCATGACGCTTGCCAGAACATCGGCATTGTAGTCGAACAACGACAGATAATCCTTCGCCTGCGGCACTACGCCCACGCTCGCTGCGAGCAACACCACTTTGGCGCCGGTCTTTCGGGCAAGAAAATCGGCGTCCCTCGCCGGCTCGTGCGGCTGGCGCACAATGATCCTCACCTGCTGTTTCTCGATGAGCTTCATCAGGCCGACCAGGTGCGATGGCGTGACCGGGATACCGGGCCGGGGCTCGATGTAACCGGCGATATTAAGCCGGAAGCGCCGCGCGTAATAGGACCAGGTGTTGTGGTAGGCGATCATCGGCTTGCCCTGCGCCGGCGCCAGCTTTTTCTCCCACTCGGCAACCTTGGCGCTCAACCGGCCGAGGAACGCGAGGCGCTCGCTCTCGTAATACCCGGCGTTGGCGGGGTCGTTGCGCGCCAGCGCTTCCAGTATGGTGCCGGTGATGATTTCGGCGTTGGCGGGATCGAGCCAGTAATGCGGATTGCCGCTGCCGTGCGCGTGCCCGCCGGCGGGGCCGATCTGGGTGCTGCGCGCATCGAGCAGCGCAATGGCAAACGAGCAGTCCACGTAGCCCGTGCCGCCCCGCCGCAATTCCGGCCGCTGCGCCTGCGCCACGAGTTTGTCGAGCCACAAATCATAGTCCGCGCCCACCCGCAGCAGCAGCCTCGCGTCCCTGATGCGGTGGAGGTCCTGCGGCTTGGGCTGATATTCCTCGGCGTCGACGTTGGGCGGCACGATGTGAGTGACGCGCACGCGGTCACCACCGACCATTTCGGCGAGGCTCCTCAGGTCGGTGGTGGTGGCGATGATGCGCAGCGGTTCCCCGGCGGCAGCGACCCCGGCGCACATCAGCGCCGCAACCAGCGAAATCAGTCCCCTGCATTTCATGGCCGATAAAAAACAGCGCGGGGCTGCTGGCGCAGCCCCGCGCGAGTTACCCCAGTCACTACTTCTTGGCAACCCACAGGCTCTTGGGAATCAGGCAGTGCACGTTTTTATCCGCGCCCGACACATTGCCCACCCTGCAGTCCATCGCGGCGCTGGCGAGGCCGTAGGCATCCAGCCGCGCGATGCCTTTTTCGCTCTCCAGCCGCTTGATCATGGCACGCGAGGCCTCGTCCATCGCGCGGTTGAGATCGGCGTCCCTGGCATGAGTGACATAGTACTTCGCGGTGTCGCTGTCCGGCCGTTCCATGTCCTCCTTGCCCTTGGCATCCTTGGGACTGAGGCAGTGGATGCCTTTCTTGATGTTGACCACCTGCGAGATGCGGCAATCCGAAACCTTGGCCATCAGTTTTGCCGCTTCGTCCGCTGGCAGCTTGCGCTGCTCGGCAAGGAATTTCACGGTCTGCTCCTTGACGAAATCAAGCGCCTTGTTGAGGTCCTGGTCGAAGCCCATGGTGATCCACGACTTGGGCGTCTCGATGCGCGGGAAATCGATTTTCATGTTCTTGAGCACCTCGACCGTGACGGTGAGTTCCTTGTAAGCAGTCTCCACCGCAGTCAGGTTGACTTCGCCATTGCCCTGCGCGGCGTGCGAGTCGCCGGTCCACAGCAATGCCCCGGGCACGTGCACCGGAACATACAACGCAGTGCCTTCGGTGAAATCGCGGATGTCCATATTGCCGGCGTATTCGCCCGGCGGCACGGTGCTGTACTGGCCCGGCTCCTTGCGCGCCACGCCCAGCGTTCCCGGGAACGGCCGCAGGGGAATGAATACACCCGGGATGAACTCCGTCACCTTGCGGTCCCAGTCAAGATAGAGATACTTCACCTGCCCGTCCTGATACTCCTTGGGAAATTGGCCGAACATGCCGGGCACGTTGAAATTGGTGGCGTAGGCGCGCGGCACGATCTTGTCGAGCTTGACCTTCAGCACGTCGCCCGGTTCGGCGCCGTTGACATAGATCGGGCCGGTCACGGTATGCGGACCGCGTCCCGGATGATCGGTGCGCAGCTTCTTGATCTCCTCGATGGTCTTGCCGGGCACGACCTGGTTGTGCGAATGCATCATGGTCTCGATCACGATGGTATCGCCCGAATCGACCTTGAGGACCGGCGGCTGCGCGTTGTTGAACCAGCCCCACTGCGCTGTTTCCGGTGTGGCGGGCAGCAGGTACAGCTTGCCCGGAAGCTTTTTGCCCGGCAGGGCAACGGATTGGGCCGCGCTGTCGGCGGCAGCGATGCAAAACGGAATGCTGATGGCAAGAACTCTGGCTGCCTTGAACAACATAAAGCCCCCCTTAAGAAATTTGTTGGCAAAACGCCGCCACCTTACTCCCAAATCGTCGCACGAAGCAATGCCCCGGCACCATAAATCCCGGCCACGGTGCGCCGCAGCACACGCGCGGGATGAGCGGCGGTAACGTCCGTTCGATCCCGCGCAGTTAAACCCCGGCGTCGCCTGCGGCGTCCGGACTCAATAAGTCTTGTACGGCAGATACTTGCCGCTCATGGTGATCTTGACACGGTCGCCCTTCGGATCGGGCTCGCGCTTGAGGTCCATCTTGAAATCGATGGCGCTCATGATGCCGTCGCCGAATTCCTCGTGGATCAGCGCCTTGAAAGTGGTGCCGTAAACGCTGACCAGTTCGTAGAAACGGTAGATCAGCGGATCGGTCGGCACCGCGGTCGGCAGTGAGCCTTTGTACGGCACCTGCTGCAGCAGCAATACCGCGTCCTCGGGCAGTCCCAGCAGTCCGCCCGCCTTTTCCGCCTGCTCTTTGGTCATCTGCATCTGGCCCAGCAACGCGGCGGTGGTCCACTCCTTGCTGTGGCCGATCGCTTCGGCGAGAGCGGCCCAGGTCAGGCCTTTCTTGATGCGGGCCATGACGATCAGCTCGGTGACATCTTCGCGCGTCATCGGTCGCAGCATGCTGGCGGCCGCCAGCAGGGCTTCGGGTGGGTCGGAACGTTTCATGTTTGTGCTCTCCTTCGTTGTGGTCGGATTCAATGGACAACTGCCACCAGCGGCCTGGCTCCGCCATGCGGCTTGGACGGACCATCCGGTTTCGCACCCTCATCCAGACCGGGCCGGGTCACGGGCGGGTTGCGCGGATCATAGGCACCGTCCGCGGCTTCCCGGTCGAAGGCGCGCGAGCGGTCGACCAGAAATTCGATCAGGTAATTGCGGATGCGGTAATAATGCGGATGCCGGTGCAGGTCGTGCCGGGTGCGGCTGCGCGGCATGGTGTTGACCACGACTTCGGCGATCTTGGCATACGGCCCGTTGGTCATCAGCACGATCTTGTCGGCGAGCAGGATCGCTTCGTCCACATCGTGCGTGATCATGAACACCGTCTGCCTGGTTTCGGCGCAGATCCTCAGCACCTCTTCCTGCAGCACGCCGCGGGTCAGGGCATCGAGCGCGGAAAACGGCTCGTCCATCAGCAGCATCTTGGGCTGGATCGCCAGCGCCCGCGCAATGCCGACGCGCTGCTTCATGCCGCCCGAGAGTTCCGACGGGCGCTTCTTTTCGGCCCCGGTCAGGTTCACCAGATCGATGTACTTCTGGCAGTGTTCGCGCACTTTCGCTTTGTCCCATTCGGGCCAGCGCGAAGTCACGGCAAACGCGATATTGCCCATGACGCTGAGCCACGGCATCAGGGCGTGGCTCTGGAAAATCACCGCGCGGTCGAGACTGGGGCCGTTGATTTCGCGCCCGCCGACGAAGACGTAACCGTCGGAAGACGGCTCCAGCCCGGCAAGGATGTTGAGGATGGTGGTCTTGCCGCATCCGGAATGCCCGATCAGGCACACGAATTCGCCGGCTTCGATTCCCAGGTGCACATTCTCGAACACCGTGGTTTGCGCGCCGTCGCGTCCGGTAAAGCGCTTGACAATGCCGTCGATTTTGATCAGGGGTTCGCTCATGGCCTGAGTCCTGTGAAAGGTGAAGAGTAAAGGGTGAGGGGAAGAATCATTTCTGGCCTCGCGCCCTATTCGGGGAAAGTCACCAGCCGCGTCAGGCGCGCCAGCGCCAGGTCGAGCAGCATGCCGACCAGTCCGATGGCGAAAATCGCGGTAAGGATGTTGGTGATCGAGAGGTTGTTCCATTCGTTCCACACGAAATAGCCGATGCCGGTGCCGCCCACCAGCATCTCGGCGGCGACGATCACCAGCCACGCAATGCCGATGGAAATGCGCATGCCGGTCATGATGGTCGGCGCCGCCGCCGGCAGGATCACACAGAGCGCCTTCCTGACCGGACCCACTTCGAGCGTCTGGGCGACGTTGAGCCACTCGCGGCGCACCGAGGAAACACCGAAGGCGGTATTGACCAGCATCGGCCACAGCGAACAGATGAAAATCACGAATATCGCCGAGACCGAGCTGTCCTTGAGTGTGAACAGCGCGAGCGGCATCCAGGCCAGCGGCGAGATCGGTTTCAGCACCTGGATGAAAGGATCAAACGCGCGGTGGATGACGGGCGACATGCCGATCAGGAAACCGACGGGAATCGCGACCAGCGCAGCCAGCACGAAACCGATCAGCACCCGCGCCAGCGAGTAGGCGAGCTGGATGCCCACGCCCTTGTCGTTGGGACCGCGATCGTAAAAGGGCTGCTTCAAATGCTGCATGATCTGGGCCCCGACCTCTGCCGGCGTGGGAAACGCGGATTTCTGGCCGGTCGAGGCGGCCTTGCCGACCAGCCGCGCATACTCGTCGTCCACCGTCTGGTGGGCGGCAGTCGGCAGCGTCGCCACATGCCAGACGCTGATGAACAATAGAAACAGGATCACCGACAGTGCGGGCGCTCTCCAGTTCATCAGGTTTTTCATGTCACGCAGTCCTCTTGATTGCGAAGCTCGAGATATAGGATTCGGGTTTGGCCGGATCGAATTCCTTTTTCATTACCGAGAATTTCTTCGAGGTCGCGGCAGGCGGCGTCAGGCCGACTTTCTTCATGAGCCTGGCGGCATCGGTGGCGAGGAACACCTCGCTCGCGACCCTGTTGTAGTCGAGGTTGCCTTTGATCTGGCCCCAGCGTTTCATCTGGGTCAGTATCCACACCGCAAAGGAATGCCACGGAAAGGGATCGAAATCGATGCGGTCCGGCACCTTGCGGACATTGCCCAGGCCGTCGGCGAAGGTGCCGGTCAGCACCTGCTCGACCACCGTCACCGGCTGGTTGAGATAGTTGGCCGGCGCGATCGCTTCGGCGATCTGCTTGCGGTTCTCGGTCTTGCGCGCAAACGCGGCGGCATCGATGATCGCCTTGAGCAGCGCCTGATAGGTATTGGGCATCTCGGTCACGAACTGCTTGCTGGCGGCGAATGCGCAGCATGGGTGCCCGTCCCAGATCTCCTTGGACAGCAGGTGTATGAAGCCCACGCCGTCGTAGACCGCGCGCTGGTTGACCGGGTCGGGCGCGAGGAAGCCGTCAATGTTATCGGCGCGCAGGTTGGCCACCATCTCGGGCGGCGGCACCACCCGGATCTGGATGTCCTGATCGGGATCGAGGCCGTGCTCCGCGACGTAATAGCGCAGCAGATAGTTGTGCATCGAATAGTCGAACGGCACCGCGAACTTGAAACCTTTCCACTGCCCGGGATCGCGCTTGCCCTTGTGGCGCATCGCGAGCGTGATCGCCTGGCCGTTGATGTTCTCCACCACCGGCATGGTGTACGGGACCGGCTGCGCGCCCGCGCCGAGGGTGATGGCGAGCGGCATCGGCGAGAGCATGTGCGCGGCGTCGTATTCCCTGTTGAGCGCCTTGTCGCGTACTACCGCCCAGCCGGCGGTCTTGACCACTTCCACGTCCAGCCCGTACCTGGAATAGAAGCCCATCGGCTGCGCCATGATGATGGGCGTGGCGCAAGTAATGGGAATGAAACCGACTTTGAGCTTGTTTTTCTCGAGCTTGCCGGCGGTCTGCGCAAATGCTTCCTTGGCCGCGCCCAGCGGGAAGAACGTCGAGACCGCCGCCAGCGCAGTGCTTGCACCCACGGCCCTGAGGAAGTTGCGCCGTGTCTCATCGTGCGGGAACAGCGCGCGCATCACCGCCGATTCCACTGCGCGGTTGCCCAGCGCTTCCGGATCGCCGGTATGCGCGGCAAGGTCCGCCCGATGTTCGGCTTCGCTGCGATGGTGGCCGCAGGCGCAGCCGCTGCTCAGCCTCACTTCCGGATCGAAGGGATCTTTGAATACCGGCATGTCTTTCTCTCCAGTGTTGTTGGGTCTGCCGCATTTACAGCACAATGCATACCAGGCCGTACTTCGAATCCGGGTTTCCGGTGGGCTCTATCTGCAATAAACTGTTTTATATGGGTTATTTTCCCCGTGACGGCCGCGCGCGATCGGGGTGCCGCATGTGCGTGTAATCGCCCGACGCACGTTAACGGTGCGCGGCGCACCGAATCGGAGCGCGCGAATTGGTACTTGAAGCCATGGAAGATAAAATCCTGTCATGCGTCCTTCATCGCTCATCCGCATCGCGACCCTGTTACTGGCTTTGATGCTCGCCAACTGCGCGACCAATCCGGTCACCGGAAGCCCCGATTTCGTCACCATTTCGGAGTCTCAGGAAATCCAGATCGGGCGCGCCGAAGACCCCAAGGTGCGCCAGGAATACGGCGTCTACGACAATCCGGCGCTGCAGCGTTATGTCAATGAAATCGGACAGAAACTGGCAAAACACAGCCACCGTCCCGGACTCGATTACCATTTCCTGGTGATGGACTCGCCCGAGGTCAACGCTTTCGCGCTGCCCGGCGGCTATATCTACATCACGCGCGGCATCCTCGCCTATCTCAACTCCGAAGCCGAACTCGCGGCGGTGCTCGGCCACGAGCTGGGCCACGTCACCGCGCGCCACTCGGTGCAGCAGATGAGCGCCGCGACCGCGGCCCAGGTTGGCGCCTCGCTCCTGCAGATTTTCGTGCCGCAGGCACGCAGCCAGGCCGGCGACACGCTGATCAATCT
>JBKBXX010000129.1:0-8466 GCA_046313915.1 Burkholderiales bacterium
CCGACATTCTCGTCATCGACGAGGCGCTGTCGGTGGGCGACGGCGAATTCGCGCGCAAGTCCTTCGACCGCATCATGGGTTTCAAGAAAGCGGGCAAGACCATCCTGTTCTGTTCGCATTCACTCTACCAGGTCGAGGCGATCTGCAACCGCGCGCTGTGGCTCGACCACGGACAAATCCGCGCCGCAGGAGAGGCGGCGGAGGTGGTGCGCGCGTACAACGACCATCTGGCGGCGCCTGCGGCGGCGGAAAATGCGGCCCGGCTGTTCGATGCGGCAAGCGCTGCGCCGCGCGCCAGCGGCATCGCCCGCCTGACGGGAATCCGGGTGGCGGTCGATGGCCGCAGCGGGCGCAGCCTGGAAGCGGTGAGCGGGGAAAGCGAAGTGAGCATCACCGCGTCCTTTGCTTCCGATCCCGCCCTGCCCTGCCCGACCGTCGCGGCCGGTTTCATGTGGCAGGACGGCCGGGTGGTGTGCAGCGCCGCGACCCATTTCGACGGCGTGGCAATGCAGCGGGCGGCCGATGGCACGGGCGAAGTCGAGCTGGTTTTTCCCCGGCTGCCGCTGCTGAAGGGAAGTTACTGGGCAGCCGTCTACCTGCTGTGCGAAAATGCGATCCATGTCTACGATTACGCTAACTTCGTGGCGGAAGTAAGAGTCAGGCAGAACAATCTCGAGCAGGGCATCGTTTCTCTGCCCCATGTGTGGAAAGTCCGGGGCTGATATTCTCAAATCGAGTGTGCAGGGCGCGGTGCGGCGGGCGGGCCGCGCCGGAATCGGGTGGATCGTGAAAGGTTCGATGAAAACGGCAGCACCGGCGGCGGACGAAGCAGGAAGCCTCGAAAATCTCGTGCGCGAAGTCGGCGACTTCTATGCCTGGTCGCGCAATTACTGGATGGACCTCGGCCGCGATGCCGCCGGCACCGCATCGGGGATGCTCAATTTCGGCTTGTGGGATGCCGCCACGGTCCGCATGTTCGATGCCCAGGAGAATCTGGTGCGCCTGGTTTTCGAGCGTCTCGGCGCGTTGCCGCCGGGCGCGCAGGGACTGGAGATCGGCTGTGGCATCGGCGGCGCGGCGATCCGCCTCGCCCGCGCGCGCGAGGTGCGCCTCACCTGCATGGATCTCGTGCCGGAGCAGATCGCGATCGCCCGCGGGCTTGCCGAAGCGGCCGGGGTCGGCGGGCGCATCGTTTTCCGCCAGGGCAGCTCGATGGCGATGCCTTTCGCCGACGCGAGCTTCGATTTTTCCTACTGCATCGAATCGTCGTTCCACTATCCCGACAAGCCCGCTTTTTTCCGTGAAAACCACCGTGTCCTGAAGCCGGGCGCGACGGCGTTGCTGGCCGACATCACCTGCGAGGACAACTCGCTCGTCGCTTTCCGCAAGGGCAATTATTTCTGCGCCGTCGAAGAAACCCGGCGCCTGGTGCGCGAGGCAGGGTTCGCCGTCGTCGAGACGGTGCACATCGGCGAGCGGGTATTCCGGCCGCTGCTCGACTATGTCGAGGCCTACAACGCCGGCCGTCGCGACAAACTGTGCCGCTACTGGAACGTGGTCCTGAAAAACTACGCGAAGCTCGCGGCGCAGGGAAAGATGGGCTACGAGATTTTCGTGCTGCGCAAGGCGCGCTGACACGGCGGGCCGTCCGCAAAAGGCGCGCTGGCGGCTCAAGGCGCCGGCCGGCTGAACGCCGCGACGATATCGTAGAACTGCTGTTGCGGCGCGGCGGCCACGTGCCGCTCGATGGCGAGCAGCGCGCGCTGGGTCATGTCCTCGGGGCGGCCGTCGGGCAAGACCGCGGCGTCGAAGTAGAGATGATGGCGTCTTTCTTCCGGCAGATAGCGGATGGTGGCCGGAATCATCGGCACCCCCGCGATGCAGGCAAGCCGCGCCGGGCCGGTCTGCATGAACAGCTCGTGGCCGAGGAAGCGGAAGGCTTTTTCGTCGTATTTCCGGTTTTCTTCCCGCACATCCAGCACCACGCCCAGCACGTGGCCCGGCGTCTTCAGCCAGCGCAGCGCCTGGCGCGGCGACTGATCGGTATAGAACAGCCTGTGGCCGTAGAGCGCGCGGCTGCGCCGGTGCACGCCTTCCCAGAAACCTTTTTCCTCGGGCGCGAGGTTTTCCAGATTGCGCCGCGAAGCGATCACCGTGTAGGGCAATCCGAGGCGGTGCGCGATCGCGCCGCCCGCGAGGATCCAGCTGCCGTAATGGACGAAGCACACCATGCAGCCGCCGGCGCGCGCGGCGGCGAGCAGATGGACCTCGCCATGCGGCACGACGAGGCGGCGCGCGTAGCGCGGCGAGTAGAGAAAGGTCTCCTCGCGCATGAAACGGCCGTAATCGGCCAGCGTATACTGCGCGGCGAGCAGCGGCGGTGCCGGCCACCACCGCCGGCGGGCGGTGCGCAGCCATTGGACGAGCTTCGAAGCGGCCGTGATCATGCGGCGATGGATCGGTATGGGAGGGCGTCGGTGCACACAGCGGCCGCATGTTAGCATGAGCGGCACGGGAATGCGGCGCGTGCGCCCGAAAAGGGTGGAGGGCGATTCTGTTAAAATCCACGCTCCGGCGCGGCCGCGAGCGCCAACGGCAACAGGGGGTCATCATGGATCCGCACCGCTATCTGTACGAGTTCGATCCCGACGGGGAAGCCACGGCGGCGCGGGTCGTGCGGCTGGCGGGCGAGCGCAAATCGGTGCTCGAGCTCGGCACCGGGCCGGGCTCGATCACGCGCGTGCTGCAGCAGCGCAACGATTGCAGGGTGGTCGGCGTGGAAATCGACGCCGCCGCCGCGGCACTGGCGCGTCCCTATTGCAGCCGCATGATCGTCGCCGACCTCGACACCCTCGACTGGGAGGCCGAGTTTGCGCACGAGCGCTTCGACGCGATTGTAGCCGCGGACGTGCTCGAACATCTGCGCGATCCCTGGCGCTGCCTCGCGCGGGTGCGCGGTCTGCTCAAGCCGGACGGCCATCTCGTGGCCTCCGTGCCCAACGCCGCGCATCTGTCGGTCGTGGCGGGCCTGCTGGCGGGGCGCTTCCCGTACCAGGACAAGGGCCTGCTCGACCGCACGCATCTGCGGTTTTTCACGCGCCGCGATTTCGAAGCCCTGTTGCTGGCGTGCGGTTTCCTCGCCGAGGTCTGGGAAGAAGTGCTGATCGCGCCGGAGCGCACCGAGCTCGCGTCGAACTGGTTTGCGCTCGACGAGGCGCGGCGCGGCGTGCTGGCGGCGAGCGCGGAGGGGCAGTGTTACCAGTACGTGGTGCGGGCTTATCCCAGCACCGCAACGGGGACGGTGCTGGCGGCGCGCAGCGAAGCGCAGGCGGCGGCCGCTGAGCTGCGGGGCGAACGTCTGTGCAGGCAGACGCTGGAAAGCGAGCTGGCCGAGTTGCGCAGCTTGCTCGAACGCCAGCGCCAGGCCCACGCCGAGGAACTCGAACGCCAGCGCCAGGCCCACGCCGAGGAACTCGAACGCCAGCGCCAGGCCCACGAGCAGGAACGGGAAGAGGTCCGCAACAATCTCGAGCGCGTATTCGCTTCCACCTCGTGGCGGCTGACCGCGCCGTTGCGGTGGGTGGCGGAAAAAATCAGGGGGCAGTGAGCTCGCGGCGACGTTGCCGCGCGCGGGGGCGTGGCCGCTCTTGGTGTCAGGGCTTTTCGCCCGATGCCGGCCGCCTGCGCCTGATCCTGCGCGCGATCCCCGCCACGAGGCCGCGCCTGCGCGCGAGCCAGCGCGTCACGGCGAAGCGCTCGACGAAGGACCGGAGGTCGCGCCGGCTCACCATGATGACCGCCTGCGTGCGCAGGTAATCCTCGACCATCTGCGAGATATACCTCGGATCGGACTCGAAGCGCATGGCCGCCTGCCGCCTGACGGCATCGGCATAGGCCGCATCCAGCGCCGCCTGGCGCGCGGCGGCGCGCGCGGCGTCGTGCGGCACGCGGTACTTCGACGTCGTTTTTTCCACCAGGACGAAATCGTGGTCGAGGGTGTAACGGGTCCACAGATTCCAGTCCTCGAGCTGATCCATGTCTTCTTCGAAGCCGCCGTATTTCTCGAACAGGCTGCGATGGAAAAGCACGCTCTGGATCGGCAGGAAATTATGATGCCACAGCACGATCCTGCTGAACGGCTGCCAGAATTTCACCTCGTGCATCAGCTCGCGATACTCGAGGGGGTCCTCGGAAATCACCTGCGTCGCGGTTTCCCAGGAAAGCCCGTAGGCGCCGCGCACCTGGTGCTCAAGCGCCGCTTTCAGCAGGACTTCGACGTGATCGGCGAACAGCACGTCGTCGTCGTCGAGAAAACACAGCCATTCGCCGGCGGCCTGCTGCAAGGCGAGATTGCCGGCGCGCGCGCGCCCCACCCGCTCCCCGGTGCTGAAATAGCGGACGTTCATCGCCGGCGCGAACTCGTCCCGCACCATTTGCGCGGCGCAGGGCGCGCCATCCTCGACGACGACGACTTCGACGTTGGGATAAGTCTGATGCTTGACCGACAGCAGGGCTTCGCGCAGCCAGTGGGGTCTTTTGTGGGTGCGCACCAGCACCGAGACGAGCGGCGGCTCCCCCTCGGAGGCGCTGCGGGCCTCGAACGGATGAAAGGCGCCGTGTCTGCGCAATTCGTAGTCCCAGCCGGAAAAAACCGGACGGAACGCGGTGTTCCTGTGCCACCCGCCCTTGCGGAAATAGGGCAGCAGCGCCGGGTAGCGTACGAGATTGCGCACAAGCCCCCGGCGGCGTCCCGCGAACGCCTGGGGAACCATCATCTCGCCGATGAGCAGCGCGACCCCGGCAGCGATGTCTCTCCAGGTTCCGAAACGGGCGCGCAGGCACAGATTGCTCAGGGTCCCGCCCAGCACCTGCAGCGCCTTGATTTGCTCGGGATAGGCGTAGGTGTGATGCACGACCGCCGCCTGCGGCACGTACCGCAGGCGCCAGCCCTTGCAACGCAGCCGCCACGACAGGTCCACGTCCTCGCCGTACATGAAAATCCGCGGCTCGAAGCCCGCCACCTGTTCCAGCGCCGCGCGGCGGAACAGCGCGGCCGCGCCGCTGACCCACGGCGTCTCGAGCGTGACCGGATCGTACGCTTTCGGATGCTCGTACGGGATCTGCCGGAACTCCCACGCGGCGGCCGCAGGGTCGTGCTCGGCGTGGGAAAAAATCTTCGCCAGCGACCCCGGCTCGAGAACCGTGTCCTGGTTGAGGATGAGCACCCACGGCGCCGCGGAACGCGCGAGCAGGCGGTTGTGCCCCATGCCGTAGCCGAGGTTGGTGCCGTCGCTATCCGCCACGGCGGTCGCGAAAGCATCCGCGCGGGCGGCGAGCGTCTGTTTTATCCGGGCGAGGACTTGCGGCTCACCGCTGTTGTCCCACACATGAAGATGGAAAACGCAGTCCGCCATTTTCTGGCCGGCGAGACTTTCCAGCAGCGCCTGCAATTGCGCGGCGTGCGGCCGGTAAGTGACGATGAAGATGTCGAGCGATTTCACTGGATTCGGACCCGCAAGGCCGCCTGCGTCTCAGCCGGGCTGCGTGGGGTTATCGGGGGCAAGCCCCCTCCCGCGTGGACGGGGAAGTGGAAAGTGGAGAAAGCAGGCACCCCACTGCCCGCTGCCCATCTCCCGCCTCAAGGCCCGGCGAGCGCGGCATTGACCCGCGCCAGCAGATCTTCGTCGAGTTCGCCGGCGGCGGCGGCGAGCCGCAGGCGGTTGAGCAGGAATTCGTAGCGCGCCTGGTAGAGCGCGCGGGTCGCGTCGGCCCTGCGCTGCAGCGCGTTCAGCACGTCGACCTGGGTGCGGCTGCCCGCGAGGAATCCCTTGCGGCTGGAGAGCACGGCCTGCTCGGCCGCCTCCAGCGACGCCTCGTAGGCCCTGACCTTGTCTATGCCCTGGGTGACGCCGTAGAAAAATTTCTGCGTATCGACGCCGAGCCGCTTGCGCGCGGCTTCGAACTGGAAGCGCGTCTTGTCGAGATTGGCTTCGGCCTGGCGCACCGCCGCGGAAACACCGCCGCCGCTGAAGATCGGCACGCCGAGCTGGACGCCGACATAGTCGGTGGTGTATTTGGTGTTGAGGCTGACGTTGGTCTCGTTGGAGCCGTATTGCCGCGCGGCGATGAGGTCGAGGGTCGGGTGATGGCCTGCGCTCTGCCGCGCGATATCCCGTTTGGCCATTTCCACCTGGTGGCGCAGCGCGGCGAGCTCGGGATTGGCGGCTTCCATCTGCTGCAACCAGTGATCGAGATCGGCCGGCTGGGGCGGCACCAGCGGCAGCCGCTCGGGCACCACGTCGGCGAGCGCGGCGGGCGTGCTGCCCACCAGCGCGGCGAGCGTGCGCCGCGCGTTGTCGAGGTTGTAGTTGGCGTCGAGCAGCACGGCTTTCGCCTGCTGGGCCTGAGCGCGGGCATCGTCGATGTCGGTGCGGGTGCCCTGGCCGGCCTCGAAAGCGCGTTCGGCGAGCTTCTGCTGCGCCGTCACCGCTTCGAGTTGCGCCTGCAGCGCGCGCACCTGGCTTTGCGCGAGCAGCACGGTGAAATACGCTTCCGCCACGCGCAGCCCCGCGTCCTGGCGGTCTTTCTCGAAACCGGCCTCGGCGGCCGCGACCTGCGCTTCGGCGAAAGACAGTTGCGTCCAGCCGGCGCGGCGATAAAGCGGCTGCCGCAGCGAAAGCGCGCCGGCCTCGGCCGCGTAGCGCGAATCGCGGGTGATCGGGATGCCGAACTGCGTGCTCGTGTTCTCGGTCTGGTTGCGCGTGCGCTGGACGCTCAGATTCACCTGCGGCAGCAGCCCGGCGCGCGCCTGCGGCACGTTTTCGCGCACCGCCGCGAGCGCGCTGCGCGCGGCGAGGAACGTGGCGTCGCTGGCGAGCGCGTTGCGGTAGGCGTCGAGCAGATCGAAACTCCACGCCGGCAGCGCCATGCCCGCGAGCGCGATGCCCGCGACGATGCGCTGCCCCAGCCCCCGCCTGCTTCGCGCCCGCATCGGTCAGACCTCGTGGAAAGCGGTCACCACGCGGCGGATCAGCGGCGCGAGCAGATAGTTCATGAAAGTGCGCTCGCCGGTCTTGATCACGATTTCCGCCGGCATGCCCGGCTGCAGCTGGCGCCGCCCGAGCTGCTTCATGCCTTCGGCGGTCACGGCGATGCGCGCGAGGTAATAAGGCGGCATGTTGGGCTGGTCGCCCGGCACGAGGTCGGCCGAAACCGACATGACGCGTCCTTCGATCACGAGATTCGGGTTGTCGACGAAGGCGTGGATGCGAATGTCGGCCGGCAGGTCGGCGCGGATCTTGTCGATCAGGTGTGGCTCCACCCGCGCTTCCAGCGTGAGCGGCGCGTCCTCGGGCACGATGTCCATGATGCGTGCGCCGGGCGGCACCACGCCGCCCACGGTGTGGGCGAGCAGGCCGACCACGAAGCCGTCGGCGGGCGAGCGGATTTCGGTGCGCGCCAGGTCTTCGCGCGCCGCGCGCAGGCGCTCGCCGGCCACCAGCGCATCGCGCATGACATCGGCGAGCTGGATTTCGACGTCGCGCGCAAACTCGCGCTGGCGCTGCGTGATGCGCAGCTGCAACTCGGCGAGCGCGCTGCGGGTGCGGGCGATGTTGGCCGTGAGATCGCCGACCGCGGCTGCGAGATCGGCCGCCACGCGCTCCTCGTCGTACCAGCGGTTGCGCGGCAGATAGCCTTCCTTGGCGAGCTCGCGGGTGCCGGTGAGCTGCTCGCGGATCAGCTTCAGCTGGGTCTGCTTGCCTTCGAGCTGCGCTTCGAGGCCGCGCAACGTATTGCGCACGCCGTTGAGGGCCTGTTCGAGGATCGCGAGTTCGCCCTGCAACGCGGTGCGCCGCGAAACGAACAGCTGGCGCTGCAGCCCCATGTAGCCGATGACGAGCGGATCGTCCTGTGCTGCCACGAGATCGGGGTGGAAGCGGATCTGGGCTGCGCCTTTCTGTTCGGCCTCGAGGCGGCTTTCCTGGGCCCGGAGGGCGAAATACTGCTGGCGCCCGGCCTGGTAGTTCGCCTTCGCCTGGGTGTCGTCGAGCCGCATCAGCACGTCACCCGCCTTGACCCGCTGCGCTTCGCGCACCAGGATCTCGCGCACGATGCCGCCGGTGAGGTGCTGCACCGTCTTGCGCTTGGTGTCGATCGTCACGCTCCCCGGCGCCGGCACGCCTTCGTCGATCGGCGCCACCAGCGCCCACACGAGAAAGCCGCCGAAACCCAGCGCGAGCAGCCACGCGCCCCAGCGGATCGGCCGCCCGGGGTTGCTCACGTCTTCGACCGCGAGGCGCAATTCGGCTTCGCTCAAACCTTCGGGAGCGGCGGGTTTTTCCTGCGCCGCGCTGCGTGCAAACCAGTTCCTGGCCATTGCGGGTTTTCCGTTTCCGTTGTTGTCAGGCGCGCTGCGCGGGCACCGCCGCGACCGCCGGCGGATGGGGCTGGGCGGCAGCGGAAGCC
>JBKBXX010000130.1:0-8144 GCA_046313915.1 Burkholderiales bacterium
GTGCTCGTCGCTCGCGTGACGGCGGTGGGCGCGGAAACCGCACTGGCCCGCATCATCCGGCTGGTGGAAGACGCGCAGACCAAAAAGGCGCCGATCCAGCGGCTGGTGGATCGCGTCAGTGCAGTGTTCGTACCGGTGGTGGTGGTGATTGCGCTGGCGACCTTCGTCGGCGGGTGGCTGGCTGGCGGCGGCGCCGAAACCGCCATTCTCAACGCGGTAGCGGTGCTGGTGATCGCCTGTCCGTGCGCGCTCGGGCTCGCCACCCCGACCGCGATCATGGCGGGCACCGGCGTCGCCGCGCGCCACGGCATCCTCATCCGCGACGCCGAAGCGCTGGAGCGCGCGCACCGGGTCGATACCGTGGTGTTCGACAAGACCGGCACACTCACCGAAGGCTCGCCGCGCGTCGTCGCCTGCATGGGCACAGACGGCGATGCAGACGCAGTGCTCGCCCGGGCCGCGCGGCTACAGGCCGGCAGCGAGCACCCGCTGGCGCGCGCGGTGCTGGCCGAAGCCGAGGCCCGCGGCCTCGGCGGTGCGCCCGCGCACGCAGTCCAGGCACTGCCCGGCCGAGGGTTGAGCGGCGAACTGGACGGAGAACGCTGGTACATGGGCAACCGCCGCCTGATGCAGGAACACGGCATCGCCACCGAAGCCCTGGATACCCGGGCAATGGAAGCTGCCGGTCACAGCCTGGCCTGGCTCGCGCACGGCGCCACGCTGGCCGGGGTGATCGCCTTTGGCAATGCGTTGAAGCCCGCCGCCTGGGCGGCGGTGGCTCGGCTCCACGCGCGCGGCATCGAGACCGTGCTGCTCACCGGCGACCATCAGGGTGCCGCCGACGCCACCGCACGCGCACTCGGCATCGGCCGCGTGCGCGCCGATGTGCTGCCCGAAGGCAAGGCGGCGGAAATCGCCATGCTGCAGGCCGAAGGCCGCGTTGTCGCCATGGTAGGGGACGGGGTGAACGATGCCCCTGCGCTCGCCGCTGCCGACATCGGCATCGCAATGGGCGGCGGCACCGACGTGGCTACGCACACCGCCGGGATTACGCTGATGCGGGGCGATCCCATGCGGGTCGCCGATGCACTCGACATTTCCCGGCTGACCCATGCCAAGATCCGGCAAAACCTGTTCTGGGCGCTGGTTTACAACGTGATCGGCATTCCGCTCGCCGCGTTCGGGTTTCTCAGTCCCGTCATCGCCGGCGCCGCCATGGCATTCTCCAGCGTGAGCGTGGTCAGCAATGCGCTGCTGCTGAAACGCTGGCGGCCGGAACCGTCAGCCCGGGACGGCTACACCGGGCGCTCCCCTTTGTTGCGGCGTCATAACCGTCCCTCCCAGTCGTAACTGACTTCGATCAGCATCAGGGCGCGCACCGGCCGGCCGTCTTTCTGCCCCGGATTGAAGCGCGCCGCGCGGAAGGCTTCGATAGCCGAGGCGTCGAACACGCCCGTGGGCGTGCTCTCGACCACATCGACATCGCTGACGCGGCCGTCCGCCTCCACCTTCACCCGCAGTCGCACCGTGCCCGACACCCGGGCACGCTCCGCCTCGGGCGGGTAGGCCAGGTTGATCGCGCCGCGCGCGGTGGGCGGCTGATCGAGCTCGCGTGCCGTGTAGTAAGTGAGATCGACGCCGGAATCGATGGCAAGCGCAGGCCGGGAGGGCTCGACCGGCGGCGCGGCTGGAGGGGGCACCGCCGTTGCGGCGGGCAGCTCAGGCGTGGGCGCAACTGGCGGAGCCGGCGGCGCGGCGTCCAGAATTTCGGTCGGCTTCAGGGTGGGTGAAGGCTGGAGCGGCGGATCGGGTTCAGGGGCACGCGGCACGGCCGGATCGAGCCGTGCCTGGAGAACGATGCTGCCGCCCGCCGGTGCGCCCGAAGGCGCAACCTGGATCAGCCCGATCAGCGCGCCATGCACGGCAAGCGAAACCCACAACGCCATCAGCGGGCGGCGCACGCGCTGCGGCAGGGCCGGCAGACTGGGTTCGTCAAAGCTTTCGTTCACGGCGCATCGGGCTGCCAGTCAAAGAAGACTATCCGCGCGCAGGGCGGGGCCGGCCTAAAATGGAGGCCGGCACAAAAACAGGAGACGACCATGAAATTCCGCACCATAGCGGCCGCCATCTTAGCATCGGCCCTTGCCCACGCTGCCCATGCCAACGGCGTGTCCCTCAGCAAAACCACGATCAAGGCCGCCGATGGCTCCGATGTGCCGGTAGAGGTCGCTACCCCGGCGGGCGCCGGCCCCTTCCCGCCTGTGCTGTTCATCCACGCCAAGCGCGGCTACGAGGGCGACGAACGCGCGCACATCCAGGAACTCGCCGCACAGGGTTTTCTCGTCGTCGCCCCGGACTGGCAGAGCGGCCGTTTCATCGAGCGCTGGCCCTCGGCGCACAACCCCGACACCGAGATGGACGTGGAGGCCGGGCTCGATTACCTGAAATCGCTGCCGAATGCGTGCAAGCAGCCGGCCGGCATCGTCGGCCTGTCGCGCGGGCCGTACTACGCGATCCGGCTTGCCGCCAAACGCGGCCAGGACATCGCCGCCATCGTCAGCTACTACGGCCACATGCAGAATCCCAACGCGCCCGAGCCCGACCAGTTGTTCCGCGTCGCGCCGGAGGTGATGCAATTCACCACGCCCATCCTCTATCTCATCGGCGAGCAGGATTATGAGCTGCGCCGCATGGTGGGCGGGCGCGCCTTTTATGCGTTGTGGGAACGCGGCGTGCCGGTGGAATACCAGGTCTATCCGATGGCGCGGCGCGCGTTCGATTTCCGCCCCGACCAGACGCCGGAAGAGAAAATCGCCAAGCGCCACGCGCGCGAACGCGCCAAGGCCTGGCTCGCGCAGTGGATGAAGCTGACGCCCGACATGCGCTGTTCCTGAACGCCCCGTTTTGATCCGGCTTTGCCTCGCCATGCACCACTAGCGTTCAACGCAAGGCCCCTCCGGAACCGGCGCAAAGTCCATAAGCATTTGATAATTCAGCATTCTTGGAACTGGCACGCTGCCTGCTAAGACAGGATTGAGTACCCAGACCTTTTGGCCAGGTTGCTCAGGCAGTCTCCTCCGATCCTGCGGCCTCTCCGGAGGCCGCTTTTTTTGGCGACGCCCGACGATAAACCGGACACACCATGAAAGTACTGATTGTTGAAAACCAGCCCGAGCGGCTGGCGATGCTGGTGCCGGCGCTGGAGGCAGCCGGTTGCGTGGTCGCGGCCACGCTGAATTCGGCGCGCAGTCTCGATGCGCAGGTGCAGGCCCAGCGCCCCGACGTAGTCATCATTGCGCAGGACTCGCCTGATCGCGACACGCTGGAACACCTCTGCGTGGCGAACCGGGATTGCCCGCGTCCGATCGTGATGTTCACCGGCGACGGCAGCGCCGGGGCGATCCGCGCGGCGACGCAGGCGGGCGTGACGTCCTACGTGGTCGATGGCCTCGATCCGGCGCGCATCCGCCCCATCCTCGACGTCGCCGTGTCGCGCTTCGAGGCCTACCAGGCGCTGCACGACCAACTCGAACAGACCCGCCTCGAACTGGCCGAACGCAAGCTCATCGACCGGGCCAAGGCGCTGCTCATCAAGCAGACCGGCGCGTCGGAACCCGAGGTCTACCGCGAGATGCGGCGCGCGGCGATGGACCGCGGCCTGAAGCTGGCCGACATCGCCAAGCAGATCCTGCACAAAGCCTGACACGATTGGTGCATCCGCGCCCGGCTGCGCCCCCTTTGCGTGCATGTCCATGACGATGCGGCTTGGCGCAAGACCCGCCCACCATCCGTGCAACCCGCGCCGAACAAGGCTTTCTTCAAGCTGGCACAACGGTTGCTAAGACCAGGTTGAACAGTCGCAACGATGTGGCTTTCAGCGTGACCGTCGATTCTTTTCATTAACTTTCATTACTGGACAAAGGCGTCCGCCCTGAAGGCGACGCCTTTATTTTTTTTTGGAGATAACTGTGAGCGACACCCTCGATACGACCCAACCGCACGACCCCAGCAAGCGTGACTTCATGAAAAAGGCCACCGGACTGTCCGTCGCCGCCGCCCTCATGGCCATGGTTCCCCCGGGTGTGAGGAGCGGCGCCTGGGCCGCCGGCTCGGATGCACCGGAAAAACCCAATCTCACCATCGGTTTCATTCCGCTGACCGACTGCGCCTCGGTTGTCATCTCGTCGGTGAAGGGTTTCGACAAGAAATACGGCCTCACCATCACGCCTTCGAAGGAAGCCTCGTGGGCGGCGGTGCGCGACAAGCTGGTGAACGGAGAGCTCGACGCCGCGCACGTGCTGTATGGCTTGATCTACGGCGTTCACCTGGGCATCGGCGGGCCGAAAAAGGACATGTCGGTGCTGGCGACGATCAACAACAATGGCCAGGCAATATCGCTGTCGAACCAGCTCAAGGCCAAGGGCGTGACCGACGGCGTATCGCTAGCCAAACTCATCACGGCCGAGCCCAAGGAATACACCTTCGCCCAGACCTTCCCCACCGGCACGCACGCGATGTGGCTGTATTACTGGCTCGCGGCCTACGGCATCAACCCCTTCACCCAGACCAAGGTCATCACCGTGCCGCCGCCGCAGATGATCGCCAACATGCGCGTCGACAACATGGACGGCTTCTGCGTCGGCGAGCCGTGGAACGCGCGCGCGATCCGCGACAACGTCGGCTTCACCGCCGTGACCAGCCAGGACGTCTGGAAGGATCATCCGGAAAAGGTGCTCGGCACCACTGCCGAATTCGTGCAGAAATACCCGAACACGGCGCGCGCGATGACCGCCGCGATCCTCGACGCCGCCAGGTACATCGACACCATGGCGAACCGCTCGGAAGTGGCGAAGATCATCTCGGCCAAGTCCTACGTCAACACCGACTTCGACTCCATCGAAGACCGCATGCTGGGCCAGTACGACAACGGCATCGGCAGGAAATGGAAAGACCCCAATTACATGAAGTTCTACAGCGATGGCGCGGTGAGCTTCCCTTACCTGTCCGACGGCATGTGGTTCCTTACCCAGCACAAGCGCTGGGGTTTATTGAAAGAGCATCCGGATTACCTGGCCGTTGCCAAACAGGTGAACCGCATCGACGTCTACAAGGACGCCGCCGCGATGAGCAAGACCCCGCTGCCCAAGTCCGACATGCGCACATCCAGGCTGATCGACGGCGTGGTGTGGGACGGCAAGAACCCGAAGGCCTATGCCGACGGCTTCAAGGTCAAGGTCTGAGAGCGGCGCGCTGAAGGAGAAACATCATGAACGCAGTGACTTTGAACGAAACACTGGCCGGCGCGATGGCCCAGTCTGGTGCGGAAAAGCCCGCGGCGGCGGCAACCGTCGAACCGGCACCGCCGCCGCGGCGCACCCCGCTCTTCGAAACAGAAGGCGGCAAGCGCTTTCTCGAAGGCGCCGGCAATGCCGTCAAGGCGGCGATCCCGCCGGCGCTGGGGCTCATGCTTTTCGTCGCCCTGTGGGCGCTCGTCGCCAACAGCGGCGGCAGCATCCCGGGGCCATCGGAAACCTGGACGGCGGCAGTCGAACTGTTTTCAGACCCCTTCTACGACAACGGTCCCAACGACAAGGGGATAGGCTGGAACATCCTCAACTCGCTGTACCGCGTCGGCATCGGCTTTGGCCTCGCTGCGCTGATCGGGATTCCGCTGGGATTCATGATCGGACGCTTTGCCTTCCTCAGCCGGATGCTGTCGCCGATCATCAGCATCCTGCGTCCGGTGTCGCCGCTTGCCTGGCTGCCGATCGGGCTCCTGGTGCTGAAGCAGGCCGAACCGGCGTCGATCTGGGTGATTTTCATTTCCAGCATCTGGCCGATGGTGCTGAACACCGCCGCTGGCGTGCAACGCATCCCGCAGGATTACATGAACGTGGCGCGCGTGCTCAACCTGTCCGAGTTCAAGGTCTTCACCCGGATCCTCTTCCCGGCGGTTCTGCCCTATGTGCTGACCGGTGTGCGTCTGTCCATCGGCGTGGCCTGGCTCGTCATCGTCGCCGCGGAAATGCTCACCGGCGGCGTTGGCATCGGCTTCTGGGTGTGGGACGAATGGAACAACCTCAACGTCGCCCACATCATCATCGCCATCTTTGTCGTCGGCATCGTCGGCCTGCTGCTGGAGCAGATGCTGATGCTGATTGCGAAACGGTTCAGTTATGAGTAAGCGGCAAGCGGATAAAACGCACGCGCTCGCCATTTAATGACCACACCTCATGGAGAATCCACATGCGAAGCTATGTCCAGATCGAAAACGCCGGCATGATCTTCAACACCAAGAAGGGCAAGTTCACTGCGCTCACCGGCATCAACCTCCACATCGACCAGGGCGAATTCATCGCGTTGATCGGTCATTCGGGCTGCGGAAAATCGACCCTGCTCAACCTGATTGCCGGGCTGCTCGACGCCACTGATGGCGTGCTGTTGCTCGCCAACAAGGAAATCAGGGGACCTGGGCCGGAACGCGGCGTGGTGTTCCAGAACCATTCGCTGTTGCCCTGGCTCACCGCGTTCGAAAATGTCTACCTCGCGGTCGAAAAGGTATTCGGCGGCAAGGAAAACCGGGCGCAGATGAAAGCGCGCACCAGCAAGGTGCTCGACCTCGTCGGTCTCGCCCACGCGGCGAACAGGCTGCCTGGCGAAATCTCCGGCGGCATGAAGCAGCGCGTCGGCATCGCCCGCGCGCTGGCGATGGAACCCAAGGTATTGCTGATGGACGAACCCTTCGGCGCGCTCGATGCGTTGACGCGCGCGCATTTGCAGGACGAACTGATGAAGATCGTCGCGGCCACGAAATCGACCGTGGTGATGGTCACCCACGACGTCGACGAGGCCGTGCTCTTGTCCGACCGCATTGTGATGATGACCAACGGCCCCGCAGCGACCATCGGCGAAATTCTCTCCGTGGACCTGCCGCGTCCGCGCGACCGGCTGGCGCTTGCGCACGACACGCGGTATCACGAACTGCGCGGCCAGGTGCTGGAATTTCTTTACAGCCGGCAGATGCGTCCGAAAGAAGCGGCGTAGGATCGGATGGCGAGCCCCAGCACGCTGGCGGTCATCGAGCGTTACGAGGAATACCGTCACGCGCTTAACGAACTGATCGCCTCCATCATCACCGGCATCGCCAACCCGGCGCTGTTCTACGATGCAGGCGCGCGCGACGAGGCGGTGCGCTGTGCCGGCCGCCACTATCCCTTCGTCGACCTGCTCTACCTGCTGGATACAGAAGGGACGCAGACCACGCCCAACCTGCCGGTACGCAAGAGCAATCCGGCTGCCGGTAAGGGCCTGGGCGCCCCCCGTGCGCAGAGGCCCTACTACACGCTCGCGCGAAGCCAGCCCGAAGGTGTGGCGATTACCGCACCCTACCTGTCCAACGCCAGCGGCCTGCTGTGCATCACCGCCATCGTACGCGTGCAGCACGGTGAGGACACCGGTTATCTCGTGCTCGACATCGATCTGGCCGAGGCCGTGGCATTTCTCATGGGCGACGCCTCGCGCAAGCGTTTCGTGCCTTTCTTCAAGGCCGTGTACAGCGTCATCGTCGCCGGTCTGTTCGCCGTGGTGTTGCTGCTCGGTTACGCTGCGCTGGCGGAACTCACGGAAATATTCATTTCCGCCGACGCCCCCGCCGACCTGCACCTCAAACCCTTCGGCGTCATCATCTTCCTCACCCTGGGGCTGGCCGTGTTCGACCTCGGCAAAACCATACTCGAAGAAGAAGTGCTGATGCACAAGGACGTGTACCGCCACAGTTCCACCCGCCGCACCATCACCCGCTTCATGGCCGCCATCCTCATCGCGGTATCGATCGAGGGGCTGCTCTTGATGTTCAAGTCGGCGGTGGGCGACGGCGAACACGTAATGGACGGGGTATGGATGATGGCTGCGGCGGTGGGCCTGCTGATCGGGCTTGGGTTGTACGTCTACCTCGGTGCGCGTGCCGAACACATACTCTTGAGCCAGAAGCCGAAACCGGACACGATGAAGGCCGGCTAGAGAACCAGCCTTCAGGCCGGAAGCGTATACCCGCCACCCATGCCGAACAGCGGGCAAACCGCTTCGAACCGCCAGCCGCTTACTCGTCTGTTGCTCGAAGATCGCGCCCCCTCCCTGCCGCGCGC
>JBKBXX010000131.1:0-8114 GCA_046313915.1 Burkholderiales bacterium
TGCTCTTGTGCACCACCGGGGCGACGATGTGCGACGGCGGCTCGTGCGCGAGCTGCAGGATGTACTCGCCGAGATCGGTCTCGACGACTTCGATGCCCGCCGCTTCCAGCGCATCGTTGAGCGCGCATTCCTCGCTCACCATCGATTTCGATTTTGCGACCTTGCGCACGCCGTAGCGCACCGCAAGCTCGCACACGATGCGATTGGCCTCTTCCGCGGTCTCGGCCCAGTGCACGACCGCGCCGCGCGCGGTGGCGTTTTTCTCGAACTCCTCGAGATAGGCATCGAGATTGGCGAGCGCGCGGTCGCGGATTGCCGCAGCGGCGCTGCGAATGTCCTCGAAGTTGTCGAGCTCGGCGATGCGTTCGGCGCGGCCCCTGACGAAGTTGCCCTGCAGTTTCCTGAGCGCCGCCTGCAGCTTCACGTCGGCGAGCTTCTCGCCGGCGCGCGCCTTGAAATTCATGGACGTGACTTGCATGAAAAAACCTCTGCCACAGGAAACGCAGCAGTCACGCAAAAAAGCGGGGGTAGCTGCGGCGGAGCATGTTTGCCGTGCCCTCCGTGGCTAATCATTGCCATCGGCTCCCGCAAGAACCTCGGCGACGTGCAGCACTTTCGTTTTCATGTCGCCGCGCCGGCGCAGCCGGCCTTCGATATGGAGCATGCAGCCCAGGTCGCCGAGCACCAGCGCAGCCGCGCCGGTCGCCGCAACGTTATTGCACTTGTTGTCGGCGAGCCGGGTCGAGATCTCGCCGAACTTGAGCGCGAAAGTGCCGCCGAAACCGCAGCAGGTTTCGGCCTCCGCCATTTCCGTGAGCTTGAGGCCGGGCACCTTGGCGAGCAGCTGGCGCGGCTGCGATTTGACGCCCATTTCACGCAGCCCCGAGCAGGAGTCGTGATAAGTCACGGTGCCGTCGAAAGTGCCGGGCACGCGCTCGAGTTTCACCACGTTTACCAGGAAATCGGTCAGCTCGTAAGTGCGTTCACACAGTCTGCGCGCCCGCTGCGCCTCTTCCGGCAGATCGCGGAACAGATCGGGATAGTGGGTGCGGATCGTGCCGCTGCACGAGCCCGAAGGCGCAACCAGATAATCGCACGCCTCGAACTCCGCCAGCACCTTGCGCGCCAGCGCCAGCGCCGCCGCACGATCGCCCGAGTTGTAGCCGGGCTGACCGCAGCAGGTCTGGGTCTGCGGCACGACAACCTCGCAGCCGGCAGCTTCCAGCAGCTTCAATGCCGCAAAGCCGATGCCGGGCCGGAACAGGTCGACGAGACAGGTGACGAAAAGACCGACGCGCATCATTCAGAACCGTAGCTCGCCACGGAAATCACAGAAAGCACCCATAAAGACAGACAGCCGGATTATCGCAGAAAACCGGCGAGGGAGCCTCCGCTGCCCGTCCCGACGCAGGGACGCAGATCAAGGGCATTGGCCAGCAGGGACCACAGAGGCCGCAGCGACAAAACCGATCTTTCCCGTTTTTATCGTTTCCCTGCGGCCGCCGCGGCCGGGGACGCCTGCATTTCCGGCAGGACCGGAAATGCGGGCGACTTCAGCGCTCCCACGGCAGCGCGCGTTCGGGCGCAACACCGTATTGCTTCGCGGCACGCGCCGCAAGCGATGCGGCAACGGTCCCGTCATCGGCGAGCGCCTTGAGCGCGGCGATGACTACATGCGCGGCGCTCACCTCGAAGAAATCGCGCAACGCCGCGCGCGTGTCGCTGCGGCCGAAGCCGTCGGTGCCCAGCGTCACGTAACGGCGCGGCACGTACGGCCGGATCAGGTCCGCCACCGCGCTCACGTAGTCGCTGGCGGCAATGACAGGGCCCGCCGCATCCGCGAGACATTGTTCGAGGTGGCTCTGCTGCGGCGCCGCCTCGGGATGGCGGCGATTGCGGCGCTCGACCGCCATGCCGTCACGGCGCAGCTCGGTGAAACTGGTGACGCTCCACACGTCCGCCGCGACATTCCAGTCCTGTTCCAGCATTTGCGCAGCAGCCAGGACTTCGCGCAGGATCGTGCCGCTGCCGAGGAGCTGGACTCTCCCCTCACGCTTCGCGCCTGTCGCCTCGCGCAGGCGGTACATACCGCGCAGAATTCCTTCTTCCGCACCTTCCGGCAGCGCCGGATGCACGTAATTCTCGTTCATCACCGTGACGTAATAGAATACGTCTTCCTGGGCTTCCAGCATGCGGCGCATGCCGTCGTGCAGGATCACTGCGAGTTCGTAGCCGAAGCACGGATCGTAGGCGCGGCAGGTGGGGATGGTGGAGGCAACGAGGTGGCTCGTGCCGTCCTGGTGCTGCAGACCCTCGCCCGAGAGTGTGGTGCGGCCGGCGGTCGCGCCGAGCAGAAAACCGCGCGAGCGCATGTCGGCCGCCGCCCAGATGAGGTCACCCACGCGCTGGAAACCGAAAATCGAATAAAAAATATAAAACGGCAGCATCGGCGTGCCGTGTGCCGAGTAGGCGGTCGCCGCCGCGAGCCACGACGAGATCGCGCCCGCTTCGGTGATGCCCTCTTCGAGAATCTGGCCGTCTCTTGCCTCCTTGTAGTAGAGCAGTTCGTCGCGATCCTCCGGCTCATAGAGCTGGCCGACCGAAGAATAGATCGCGACCTGGCGAAACAGGGCCTGCATGCCGAAAGTGCGCGCCTCATCGGCGACGATGGGCACGATGCGCTTGCCGATGCCCGGCTCTTTCAGCAGCTGTGACAGCAGGCTGACGAACACCATGGTGGTCGACTGCTCGCGCTCGCCCGAACCCTGCAGTGCCCTGGAAAAACTCGACAACGCCGGCACTGCCAGCCGCGGCGCCCGCACCGGCCGCGCCGGCAGATAACCGCCGAGCGCTTTGCGGCGCGCATGCAGGTACCTGATTTCAGGACTGTCGTCGCCGGGCTTGTAGAACCTGAGATCGCACACGTCGCGGTCGGTAAGCGGCAGCGAAAAACGGTCGCGAAAAGCGATCAGCGCCTCGTCTTCGAGCTTCTTCGCCTGGTGCGCGATCATCCTGCCCTGCCCCCAGTGCCCCATGCCGTAGCCTTTCTTGGTCTGCGCCAGGATCACCGTGGGCTGGCCACGGTGATGGACGGCGGCGTGATAGGCGGCATGAATCTTGATCGGGTCGTGCCCGCCGCGGCGCAGCCGGTCGATGTCATCGTCGGAAAGATGCGCGACCAGCGCCTGCAGCTCGGGATATTTGTTGAAAAAATGCTCGCGGTTGAAACGGCCGTCGGTCGCCGCGTATTTCTGGAATTCGCCGTCCACCGTCTCGTGCAGGCGCTCGAGCAGCACGCCGTCGTGGTCGCGCGCGAACAGCGGATCCCAGTCCGAGCCCCACAGGAGCTTGATCACGTTCCAGCCGGCGCCGGCGAACAGGCCTTCGAGTTCCTGGATGATGGAACCGTTGCCGCGCACCGGGCCGTCGAGCCGCTGCAGATTGCAGTTGACGACGAAAATCAGGTTGTCGAGTTTTTCGCGCGCCGCGAATGCCAGCCCGGCGAGCGATTCGGGCTCATCCATTTCGCCGTCGCCGACGAACGCCCACACCTTGCGTCCCGCGGTGTCCAGGATGCCGCGGTTTTCCAGATAGCGCATGAAACGCGCCTGGTAGATCGCGTTGATCGGCCCCAGACCCATCGAGGCGCAGGCGAACTGCCAGAAATCGGGCATGAGCCACGGATGCGGATACGACGACAGGCCTTCGCCTGCGGTTTCGCGCCGGTAGTGCGCAAGCTGCGCCTCGGTCAACCGCCCTTCGAGAAAAGCGCGCGCATAGACGCCGGTCGCCGCGTGCGGCTGGAAATACACGAGATCGCCGCCGCGCTCCGCCAGCCGGTCGCCGTGGGGTGCGCGGAAGAAGTGGTTGAAACCGACCTCGAACAGGTCGGCAATCGAAGCGTAGGTCGCGATATGGCCGCCCAGTTCGGGATGGTCGCGGTTGGCGCGCACCACCATCGCGAGCGCGTTCCAGCGCACCAGCGCGATCAGGCGCGCCTCGAGCTCGGCATTGCCGGGAAACTGCGGCTGGTCTTCAAGTGCGATGGTGTTGCGGTACGGCGTGTTGACCACCGCGGGCAACGGCACGCGCCGCTGCCGCGCGTGATCGAGCAGTTTCTTCAGCAACCAGGTGGCGCGCTCACGGCCTTCGTTCTCGACGATCGCGTCGAGCGCCTCCAGCCATTCGCGGGTTTCGACCGGATCGGGATCGGCGAGGCGCGCGCCTTGCTCGCGGGCCTTGTCGGGAAATTCGGACAGATTGGTCATGGCGGCCTCTTCCGGATGCATGGCGGGTGTTTTTTCATGATAGTCGGTCCGGCGGCGCATGGGGTTCCAAAATAGAGTAGGATTCGGACTATTGACGTAATTTTATGCTTTTTTCAGTCATTTTAAAGAAATAAAATGCCGAAACCGGACATCGACCGCATAGATCATAAAATTCTCGACTCGCTGCAGAACGACGCCCGCATCACCAACGTTGAGCTGGCGAAAAAAGCGGGGTTGTCGCCTTCGCCGTGCCTGCAGCGCGTGCGTGCACTCGAAAAAAGCGGCGTCATCAGCCGCTACGTGACGCTGCTCAACCCGCTCGCGCTGGGACTCACGGTGAGCGTCTTCATTCAGGTCAGCCTGGAAAAGCAGGTCGAGCGCGCGCTCGAAGTATTCGAGAAAGCGATCCAGTCGCGGCCCGAAGTGATGGAGTGCTATCTGATGACGGGCGATGCCGATTACCTGCTGCGCGTGGTGGTACCCGACGTGCAGTCGCTCGAGCGTTTCATCGTCAACTATCTGTCGAAGATTCCCGGCATCGCCAGCATCAAGTCGAGTTTCGCGTTAAAGCAGGTCAAATATCAGACCGCGCTGCCGCTGCCCTGAGCCGCCGCAGAGGGTCGCGGTGGCCGCCAACGCCGGGCTTACGCCGGCGTTTCGTAACGCACGGCGACGATTTCGATCTGCTGCTCGCCGGCCGGCGTGTGCACCGTCGCCGCGTCGCCTTCGCGTTTCCTGAGCAGCGCCCGCGCGACGGGCGAAACCCAGCTCACGCGTTTTCGCGCCGGATCGACCTCGTCCGTGCCGACGATGGTGACGGTATGCTCCGCGCCCGCGGCATCGGCATAGGTCACGGTCGCGCCGAAAAAAACCTGGTCGGTCGCACCGCGCGCCCCGGGATCGACCACCACCGCGCTGTCGAGCCGCTGGTTGAGGAAGCGGATGCGGCGGTCGATTTCGCGCAGGCGTTTCTTGCCGTATATGTAATCGCCGTTTTCCGAGCGGTCGCCGTTGGACGCGGCCCACGCGACGGTTTTCACCAATTCCGGGCGTTCGACGTCGAGCAGCTGCGCAAGCTCGTTTTTGAGCCGGGCGTATCCTTGCGGCGTGATGTAGTTTTTGTTGCTCTGCGGCATCGCTGCGGATGCCCGCCCGTCTGCTGCGGCCGCCGTTTTGTTCCGATCCATGGCGCGAAAATAATTATCTATTTAAAAACAAAGTGTTATATCTCACAGCTGCACCCCGCCGGGTGCAGCGCGGCAAGATGTGTTGTTCGGCCAAATTTCATCATATAAAATCGGCGTCAACAACAGCCGTTTTTTTCTTCTCGTGCCCCAAAAAGAAACCAAGTCCTCGATCCAGGTCATAGAGCGCATGATGAGTCTGCTGTCGGCGCTGGCCGAGCACAGCACGCCGGTCAATCTGAAACACCTCGCCGCCCAGACCCATCTACACCCTTCGACCGCGCACCGCATTCTGGGGGTGATGGTGGACAACCGGCTGGTCGACCGCATCGAGCCCGGCACCTACCGGCTCGGCATCCGTCTGCTCGAACTGGGCAGCCTGGTCAAATCGCGCATCAGCGTACGCCAGGAAGCGCTGCCTTTCATGCAGGCGCTGCACCAGCAAGTGGGCGAAACGGTGAATCTTTCGGTCCGCCACAACGACGAGGTGGTGTACGTCGAGCGCACTTCGACCGGCAGCTCGATGATGCGCGTGGTCCAGATCATCGGCGCGCGCGCGCCGCTGCACATCACCGCCGTCGGCAAGCTGTTTCTCGCCACCGACGCGCCCGAAAAAACCTTCGATTACATCAAGCGCACCGGCCTGCCCCGCTACACCGACAATTCGTTGACCGATGCCGAAAGCCTCTTTCGTGAACTCAACAGAGTCCGCGAGCTCGGTTACGCTTGCGATAACGAGGAAGCCGAAAAAGGCGTTTCTTGCATAGGCGCGGGCATCTACAACGACGAAGGCCAGCTCATCGCCGGCCTTTCGGTGTCCGCGCCTTCCGACCGCCTGAACCGCGCGTGGGCGGCGCAAGTGAAACACACGGCCGAGCAGATTTCACGCGCGATCGGCTATCGCGGCTAGCGGCTGCCGCGCCGGCCTCTCACCGCGGCGGGCCACACGCCGTCCCGCACGCCGGGATTGCGCTGTCGCGCTTGCCGCCGGACTTTCCTCCCGTGCCTGGTGGACTCGTGGGGCGCCGCGGCGCGCCGCCTGCGTCAGTGGTAGACGACCGGCACGTTGAGCAGGACGTTGAAATTGCCGAGAAATTCGTCGACGTGCTCGACCGAAGCATCCTCCGCGATCGCTGCCCGCATCGATTGCACGAACTTCTCCGCCACATCACCCTGGAAGAAGGTGCTGCGCGCACTGTGCTTGTCGATCAATTCCAGGCCGTTGCCCGCCGGATACTCGACCACCCAGTAGTTGTCGCTGTTGTAGACAATGTTCATATGCAATCGCTCGCTTCCGTTTCCAATGACTGACGTGCCGACTCTGCCAAATTGGACCGCTGCCTGCGCTGGCGGTTCAGCCGGGCGGGGCGACACATTTGCGATATGGGGCGGCTGGAAGGGAATTTCAAGCTCCCGGCGCCCCCTTGCTTTTCAGCGGGGCGGCTGTCGCCGCAGGCGGCTCACCGCGATGCCGGAAAGAATCAGCGCCAAGCCGGCATAGGCATTGGCGCCCGGCGCCTCTCCCAGCAGCGCCACGCCGAGAAACAACGCGACGACCGGCACACAATAGTTCACGAGCGACATGAAAGTCGGCCCCGCCGAAGCGATGAGTTTCAGATAAGCGAGGGTCGCGATGGCGGTGGGGCCGATGCCGATCCAGATCACCGCGTAAACCGAGGAGGCGTCGGGCGCGAGCTGCCACGGCCGGTCCACCGCCAGCGCGAGCGGCAGGCTGATGGCGGCGGCGATGCCGATGATGGCGGCGGAAGCCACCATCACGTCGCCTTGCAGCTTGACGCGGACGATGACGCTCTGCGTCGCGTAGCACAGCGCCCCGGCCAGGATCGCCAGCTGCGCGAGGATGCGGCTCGCCGAGCCGCCAAGACCGGCGAGCGCCTCCGGCCCCGTCAGCACCACGATGCCGGCAAAACCCAGCACGAAACCGAAGGCGCGCAACCGCGTCATCGGTTCGTGCGCGAAAAAATGTGCGAGGACCAGCGTGGCGATGGGCATGATCGCCATCAGGATGCCGGCGAGCGCGCTGTCCACGCTCGTCTGTCCCCACGTGATCAGCCAGAACGGCAGACAGTTGCCGACGACCGCGACCATCGTGTAAGCGGCCCAGATCTTCCCCGGCGGCGGAAAAACAAGCCGCTGGGCGCGGACCACCGCCACGAGGATCAGCGCGCCGATCGCAAGACGCGCCGCGACCAGCGTCGCCGGCGGCACGCTCGCCACGCCGATTTTGATGAACATGAAGTTGGAACCCCACAGCACCACCAGCGCGGCGAGCAGCACCCAGTCTTTGAGTCCATGATAATTCATTGTTTTTATTATCTATTTTTACGAGTGAGCGCCTGCTATCCGATACGCAAGACGATCATCGCGCCGTCGCGCGCGATCACCCGAAACGCAGGGCCATGGCGGTGAACGGGATGCGGCCAGGCGGTTTCGTCATTCATCGCCAGCACCTCGTTGCGCGACACGGGAAGCGCCGTGGCGACACCCGCCGCACGCAGCAACGGCGCCCTCGCCAGCGGTTTCATTTCCAGTGCGGCTCGTCGCGGGACGTTCATGGTGGCGGGAGAGCATAGCACGCGGCGCGGCGGCAGCGCCGGCACCTGCTGATTCACACAAAAGCAAAAGGGGTCACATCTTGAAT
>JBKBXX010000132.1:0-8045 GCA_046313915.1 Burkholderiales bacterium
TTTTCAATCGCGCCGTCACGTTGCGCGACTCGTGGACCAAACCGGCAGGTCAGCCGTAAACGCATTTTGGCTTCGACCTGCAGCCTTCCCGCCGCCCGGTTTTCCGGGTTATCATCCCGGCCGGCCACGGCTTCGGGAGGGGAGCCGAGGGGGGAACGGCGCTGCCGCGGGCAGCCAAACTCGAGAAACGGGAAGCGAAGGCGGGTTGGCGCAGTGTGCCCGTCCGGCGAGAATAAACAAACACCTGCATCATCCATGTCCCAGTCCGGTCACAGCCGCAAACCGCGGCGCAACGATTTCCTGCCGCTCGTGCCCTGGCTCGCCGCAATCCTGCTGTGGAGCTGCGCCGCCGCAACCCTCGCCGCGCAGCCCGGCGACGGCGCGCTGACGATCAGCGGCGTGCGTCACCAGTATCCGTTGTCGCACACCCTGCTTTATCTCGAGGATCCGCAACAGCGGCTGACGGTGGACGAAGTGGCAAGCGCAGCAAACGCCGCGCGTTTCCGTCCCGCCGCGCCGTCGGGCACGGATGTGAATTTCGGCTATTCCCGTTCCGCTTTCTGGCTGGCGCTGCCGGTGTATCTTGCGCCCGACGCGGCGCCGCACTGGCTGCTCGAAATCGCCTATGCCTCGCTCGACCGTGTCGAGGTCTATGTGCCGCGGCCTGCCGGCGGTTTCGACCTGCAGGTCGCAGGCGACCTCCAGCCTTTCAGCGCGCGGCCTTTTCCGCACCGCAACCTGGTGTTTCCGCTCAACCTCGTGCCCGGCGCAAACCACACCATCTACCTCAAAGTGACCTCGCAGGGCAATCTGACGATACCCGCCACGCTATGGACGCCCGAAGCGCTCGCGCAGCACGACCGGCGCAGCTACGCGCTCTACAGCCTCTACTACGGCATGCTGCTCGCGCTCTACCTCTACAACCTGCTGCTGTTCCTGTCGATCCGCGAGCCGGTCTTCCTCGCCTATGTCGCTTTCGTCGCCTGCATGGCGATCGGCCAGGCTTCGTTGAACGGTTTCGGCAACCAGTTCCTGTGGCCCGAATGGCCGGCGTGGGGCAATATCGCGCTGCCTTCGGGAATGGCGGCGACCGGTTTCTTCGGTGCGATTTTCACCCGCCTGTTCCTCGAAACGCGCCACAGGTTTCCCTGGCTCGACCGCGCCATCGTCGCCCTGATGGTCGCTTTCGCGCTCGCCGCGCTCACGCCGGCGGTACTGTCGTACCAGGCGGGCGCCATTTTCACGTCGATCACCGGCCTCGCCTTCTCGGTCGTCGCCGTGAGCGGCGGCGTCTATTGCCTGTTGCGAGGCCACCCGGGCGCGCGCTATTTCCTGATCGCGTGGGCGTTGCTGCTCGTCGGCGTCGCCGTGCTCGCCATGCGCAACATGGGCTGGCTGCCCACCACGACCCTGACGCTGCATGCGATGCAGATCGGCTCGGCGCTGGAAATGCTGCTGCTGTCCTTCGCGCTCGCCGACCGCATCAACGTCATGCGCCGCGAAAAGGATCTCGCCCAACAGATCATGCTCGAGACCCTGGTCAATTCCGAGCAGGCGCTCGAAGCACGCGTGGCGGAGCGCACCAAGGCGCTCACGGCGGCGAACACCCGGCTGCGCGAAAAAGAGCAGCAGCTCGAACACCTGGCGCACCACGATTCCCTGACCGGCCTCGTGAACCGCACCGTGCTCGACGATCGCATCGAGCACGCCCTCGCGCGTGCGCGGCGCAACCGCAGCTGCGTCGCGCTGCTGATGGTCGATCTCGATGGCTTCAAGCCGGTCAACGACGCCTACGGTCACGCCGTGGGCGACCAGCTGCTGGTGGCGGTCGCGCAACGACTCAGGCAATGCGTGCGCGACACCGACACGGTGGCGCGCCTGGGCGGCGACGAATTCGTGATCCTGCTGGAAGACGTCAAATATCCCGAAGACGCGGTCAACGTCGCCGACAAACTGATCGCCGCCATCGGACAGCCGGTGCCCCTTGGCGTGGCCACCGCGCAGGTGAGCGCGAGCATAGGCATCGCCTGCTCGCCGCAGCACGCGACCGACGCCGAAGAGCTGCTGGGTTGCGCCGACGAAGCGATGTATGCCGCCAAATCGGACGGACGCAATCGCTGGCGCGCGGCGCGCGTTCCCGTCCCCGCCTCCTGAGCAGCGGGGCTGCCGCGTCACGCCCGTGACACGGTGTGGCTCACGCGGCGCGCGTCAGGCACGGCAGCCGGTCGAGCGTGCGCGCGATTCCGGTCAGCGCACGCGCAACCGCCGATGCAGGAGCGTGTTCGAGCAGCAAGCGGCGTTTGCGGATCGCCTGTACCACCGCGGGGTCGGCGGGAATCTCGCCCAGGAAGGAAAGCTTTACCGGCGGCCCCTCGGCGGTGTTGAGGAAACGATCGACGACCTGCTGCAGCTGCGTCACCAGCGTGTGCCCCTCGCCGTTGCGGCCGAGCTGGTTGAGCACCATGTGCAGCGTGGTGCGGCGCTGCTGCGCGGCGAGCACCTTGATCGTGGCATAGGCGTCGGCCATGGCGGTGGGTTCGGGCGTGGTGACGATGAGGATCTCGTCGGCGAGCGAAGTGATGTAGAGCACGATGTCGGCGATACCGGCGCCGGTGTCGAGCAGCAGGTAGTCGTAGCGGCCGCCAAGCTCGGTCAGCACCTCGCGCAACCGCTCGCCCAATTCACCGGTGAGGCGCGAATATTCCATCAGTCCCGAACCCGCGGGCAAGACCGAAAAACCGCCCGGTGCCTCGAGGATCACGTCGTCGAGCGCGGCCGCGCCCATCAGCACCTCGTGCAGCGTCGCGCCGGGGACCAGCCCGAGGACGATGTCGAGATTGGCCAGCCCGAGATCGGCATCCATCACCAGCACGCGGCGTCCCGCTTGCGCCAGCGCCGCGGCGAGGTTGGCGGCAACGAAGGTTTTGCCCACGCCGCCCTTGCCGCTGGTGACGGCCACGATGCGCGAAGAACGAAGTGGTTTGCTCATGGCAGATTTTCCAGACGGGTGGCAAGAAGCATGGCTTTTTCCTGTGCAGAGATCGAAAGCGGCAGCGACGGCGCAAACGCGATGCGGTTACGCCCTTCGCGCTTGGCGCGGTAGAGTTCGTTGTCGGCACGCGCAATGAGTTCGTCCACCGTGGTCCGCTGCCACGGCACCGCGCTCGCCCCGCCGATGCTCACGGTGACCTGCACTACGGTTTGCGCGTCGATCGCGATCGGCGTGCACTCGATCTCGTGGCGCAGGCGCCCGGCGGTCTTGCGGGCATGGGCCGGCAGGCTGTTCGGCAATACCACGCCGAACTCCTCGCCGCCGTAACGTGCCAGGGTATCCATCGGACGCAGGTTGTGTGCAAGAAGCCGCGCAACGTCCTGCAGCACCCGGTCTCCCGCCATATGGCCATGGGTATCGTTGATGCATTTGAACTTGTCGATGTCGATCATCAGCAGCGACGCGCTTTCCCCCGTCCTCGCCACACGATCGAGCTCGCTTTCGAGAACGAAACGGAAATGCCGCATGTTGACGAGGCCGGTAAGCCCGTCGCGCAACGAAAGATCGCACAGCCCGTCTATGATGGCCTGGAGCAGCGCATCGCCTCCCGGTCCGCTTTCGAGAGGATCGGGATATCCCGCCTGCCGCAGCAGGCGCAACGCCTCGCCCAGCCGCAGGTTCGCCAGATTTTCCGGGACTCGGGAAGTCAAGGTTTCAACTCGATCGAAAGCAACCCGTTCTTGAAGCGCATGAAACATGCCGGCAGCTCGCACGCCGCCCTCCGCTTTTAGCTGTGGCACGGTACCGTAGATAACGGCACGGCGCTGCAGACCTTGAGCGTCCCGCGCGCGATTGCGTTTCCGTTTGCGCGCTCCGCGATTCCGTTTTCGTTTGCCCGCCGCTGCGCTACCATGCAGGCTCCTGAAACGACCCGGGGAGATCACACATGAACGCCCACAACAAGGTTGCCGTCGTCACCGGCGCAGGCACCGGCATCGGCAGGGCGGCAGCGCTCGCGCTGTTGCACGACGGCTATCGCGTCGCGCTGGCGGGACGCCGCGCGCAGCTGCTGGAACAGACCGCGCAGGATGCCGGGCCGGCGCGACAACACGCGCTGGTAGTGCCGACCGACGTCAGCGATCCGGCCGCGGTGAAAGCGCTGTTCGCGAAAACCAGGGAAGCGTTCGGCCGCATCGACGTGCTGTTCAACAACGCCGGCCTCAACGCGCCCGGCATCCCGTTCGAGGATCTCGCCTATGAAAAATGGAAAGCCGTGATCGACGTCAATCTCAACGGCATGTTCCTGTGCGCGCAACAGGCGTTCCGCCACATGAAGGACCAGCAGCCGCGCGGCGGGCGCATCATCAACAACGGCTCGATTTCGGCGCACGCGCCGCGCCCGGATTCCGCGCCCTATACCGCCAGCAAGCACGGCGTCACCGGACTCACCAAGACCATCTCGCTCGATGGCCGCAAATACGACATCGCGTGCAGTCAGATCGACATCGGCAACGCGGTGACCGAGCTCGCGGCGCGCATGGCCAAAGGCGTGAAGCAGGCGAACGGCAGCATCGCGCCCGAACCGATGATGGACGTGTCACACGTCGGCGAGGCCGTGCGCTACATGGCGAGCCTGCCGCTCGACGTCAACATCCAGTTCATGACTATCATGGCGACCAAGATGCCGTTTGTCGGCCGCGGCTAGGCCGGCGGTGGCGAACGGCGGCTCGAGTCCGGAAAATACCCATGAAAATCTGCATCTTCGGCGTCGGCGCAGTGGGCAGCCACGTCGCCGCGCGCCTGCAGGCTGCCGCCGCCGGGGAGATCTCCGTGGTCGGCCGCGGCGCGCACCTCAAAGCGATTCGGGAAAAAGGGATCACGCTGCGCTGCGTCGATGGCGTGGAAATCCGCGCCCGGCCTGCGGCGACCGCCGATCCGTCCTCGCTGCCGCCGCAGGATCTCGTGGTCGTCGCGCTCAAGAGCACGGCGCTGCCGGCGGCCGCGGCCGCGCTGGAAAAATTGCTCGCGCGCGACGGCTGGGCCGTGTTCCTGCTCAACGGCATTCCCTGGTGGTGGCCGCAGGGATTGCCGGGCGCTCGCGGGCCGCTTCCCTTGCTCGATCCCGAAGGCGCGCTGTGGAACAGGCTCAGGGAACGGACGCTGGGCTGTGTCGTCAATTCACCCAACGACGTGGTCGAGCCGGGAGTGGTGGTGCACGCCGGGCGCTGCCGCCTGACCGTCGGCGAGCCCGACGGCTCGCCCAGCGAGCGCGCAAACCGCACCGCCGCGCTGTTCCGCAGCAGCGGTATCGAGTCGGCCGTCTCGTCCGACCTGCGCCGCGAGATCTGGAACAAGCTGCTGCTCAATGCTTCCAGCAACCCGCTGTCGGCGCTCACCCGCCTCGCCCCCGGCGAGCTCGCCGCCGATGCCGCCACGCGCCACCTCATGGGCGAGATCATGCGCGAAACGCTCGAGATCGCTGCGGCGCTCGGTTGGGATCTGCGGCGGGAAGTCGACGTGGAACAGCTCTCCGCGCGCAAGGATCGCGTCGCCGGCGTGCGGCTGTCGATGATGCAGGACGTCATCCAGCGGCGGCCGATGGAAGTGGAGGCGCTGCTCGGGCAGCCGCAGGCGTTTGCCCGCGAAAAAGGCGTTGCCACCCCCGTCATCGACATCGTGCTGCCGCTGCTGCGCGGGCTCGACCGGTCGCTGCGCGCGTCCTGAAGCGCGCGGCGGAGCAAAACGGCGCCGGCGTCCTCAGGCCGTGCGGCGGGCGATCGCTTCCGCAATGGCAGCGTTGTCCCAATCGCCTTCGCCGCAGCGCACGCAGTCTTCGAGCAGGCGCGCGTAGACCGTCGCAAACGGCAGTTCCTGGCCGGCTGCGCGCGCCTGCTCGAGCATGAGGCGGAAATCCTTGAGGCTCTGGTCGACGCGGCTCGACGGAGCACGGTATTCGCGCCGCGCCATCAGCGGCCCCTTGATGTCCATCACCTGTGAATAAGCCGCCGAGCCACGCGCGACTTCCAGGAAAGCCGCGCGCGCGAGTCCGAGCCGTTCGGCGAAAACCAGGCCTTCGGCGAGCGCGGCACGGTTCAAGCCGAGAATCAGATTGATCGCCAGCTTGGCGCGCGAGCCGTTGCCCACCGCGCCGAGATGATGGCGGCGGGGGCAGATCGCATCGAGCACCGCTCCCGCCTGGGCCATCAGCGCGCGCTCGCCGCCGATCAAACCCACGCCGTGACCTTCGGCCACCTGCCGGCTGGTGCCCGAGATCGGCACCTCGAGAAGGCGCCCGCCGCGGGGCGCGATGCGGGCGGCGAGCGCGGCGAGCCGCTGCGGATCGCAGGTGCTGGTGCAGACCACGATGGGCGGGGCGCGGTCGCGGGCCATCGTCTCGAGCACACCGCCTTCGCCTTCGACGACCTGTTCGACCTGGGTGGTGTCGAAAACGGCGAGCACGATGACCGCGCAGCGCGCCGCGATCTCGCCAATCGCAACGGCCGTGTCCGCGCCCATCGCGGCAATCGCGGCGCGCTTCGCCTCGTCGACATCGTAAGCCAGCACTTTCATGCCGGCGTGCATCATGCGCCGCGCGCAAGCCGTGCCCATCAGCCCCGCGCCGATCAGCCCCACCGTCGAGCCGTTTTGAGTGTCGTAAAAATTTATCATATAAAACAATGTGTTATTAAATATGACCGCGCCGCGTGGAGGCCTCGCTCCTTCAATTGTGCGCGTATGGCGGCAGTTTCGCGCCGCAGTCCTTGCAGTAACGCGCCTCGGCGTCGTGTCCTTCGCTCAGGCATTCGTGACAGGTGCGGGTGGTGGTCTGCCTGGCGGTGAAGCGCCGCGCGGTCATCTCGGCGCTGACGATACCCGTGGGCACGGCGATGATGCCCCAGCCGAGCAGCATCATCACCGAAGCGATCAGGCGGCCGATGTCGGTCTGCGGCGCGATGTCGCCATAACCGACCGTGGTCATGGTCACCACCGCCCAGTACATCGCCACCGGGATACTGGTGTAGCCGTGCTCCGGACCTTCGACGACGTACATCAAGGTTCCCATCAGCAGCACGATCATCAAAACGATGGACAGGAAAATCAGGATCTTGCGCCTGCTCGCGGCGAGCGCTGCGGCGAGCGCGCGATATTCTCCGACGTACGCAGCGAGCTTGAAAATGCGAAACACCCGCAGCAGGCGCAGCACGCGCACGTCGAGCAGCAGATGGGCTTCGGGCAGCATCAGTGCCAGATACGATGGCAGAACGGCCAGCAGATCGACAATGCCGAAAAAACTGATCGCATAGCGCAGCGGGTGCCGCACGCACGAAAGGCGGATCGCATATTCGACGGTGAACAGAATCGTGAAAGTCCATTCGAGCACGTCGAGCAGCGCGCCGTGGCGGCTGGCGAGGCTGCCAACGCTGTCGACGATCACCACGCCGACACTCATCAGGATGGCGAGAATGAGCGCGACGTCGAACAGCCGGCCGGCGCGGGTGTCGGCTTCGAAAATGACGGTGTAGAAGCGCAGGCGCCAGCCGCCGGCCGGCTTGCCGAAGCGCGTTTCCCCCGACAGGCGGTCGGCAGCCGCCTCGCGTACCGCGGATGCGCTCATGACGCGCGCCGCGCTGCGCCGGAGAACAGGGGATCCGTCGAGCACACCTGATTGACAGACATTGCCGGTTTATACCGAATCCGGCGCACCTTGTCAGCAGTTCCTTGAGCCGGACACCTGGGGGATCGCGTCACCTTTGCATTCGTCTCGATGCGGGTGCCGCGCCAAAACGCGCTTTGCCCATGCTGGCAGCAGGGCCGAACGCGAGTGCGCGGGCGCTTGATCGAAATCAAGCAACCGCCGACGGCGCTCCATCATAATGCGTGACTTCGGCTTGATTGCATCGTGAGACCGCCCACGACCCGTTCCGCCCCCGCTTCCGTTGCCACGACAAAAGGCTCGCCGGCGCCGCGCCGCTTCGCCTTGTTCGCGCTCGGCTTCCGGCCTTTCTATCTGGGCGCCGCTGCGCTCGGTGCTGCCAGCGTGCTGCTGTGGGTA
>JBKBXX010000133.1:0-7407 GCA_046313915.1 Burkholderiales bacterium
CAAGCGTGAACGGGATTCCCGCTTCGGCAGCAGCGCGGGCCAGGGCGATCTCGCCTTCATGCCACAACAGGCCGGCGATACCGGTAGGGGCGATCACGATCGGCATCTTGTGGCGGTTGCCGAACAGCGTGATTTCCTGACTGCGGCCCGAAACATCGACCAGCGTCCGCGGCTTGAAGCGGATGCGCTCGAACACTGCGCGATTGTTCCGCAGCGACACCTCGTCCTCGGTTCCGCGATCGACAAACTCGAACAGGCCTCTGGGCAGGCGCCGCTGCGCGATCTGGCGCAGATCAGCGATATTGTAGGCAGTATCCGTACCGCTCATGATCCCCCCGTTGCCGCATCTGCGAGTGCAATGCGGCATGAATTTGCCCGAAAGGAAAAAAGGTTATCCAAACGCGCGTTCCCGCGTCAAGCCGGGCGCCCGGGAATCTGGAAATAGTCCACCCCATGGGCCATATGCCGGCCCACCATCCTTGCCTCGGCACAGCCTACCTGATGAACGACGTTCCCGAACGCAAGCGGCCACGCCGCCGGTCGAGCCACCAGGCAAGCGCCGGCAGCATGAAAAAACCGCCGGGCATCATCACCACCACGAGGTAGGGACTGAGTCGCGACAGCCGCTGCAGATGCGCGATCAGTTCCGCCTTCTCGGCGGCGCTCCAGTGCTGCCGGTTGCGAGGCTTCATCAGCAGCGGCATCAGCCCCCTCACTTCGAGGAGTTCGCTCTGCAGATGTCTTTTTTCGCGCTCGGCAAGCTCGCGCAGTGATTTGAAACGCATGGATTCGGTCGTCTATCCGCTCAAGTCCGTTCCCGGTTTCTTACGACCGATGCCGCTGATTCTTTAGTTCTTCAGCTTCCGAAGCTGCGGCTCCATGCTTTCAGTGAACGCCAGGCACGCCAGAGAAAAAGGCCGCGCCCGGCCCAGCGCAGCAGGTTACGCCGGCCGATCAACGCCGCCACCGCCACGGTGGCACCCAGTACCAGCGGATTTTCTTTCAGGAAGCGCACCAAGACGAGCGCACGATCAGCCGCGGCGAGCGGCTTGCACCATGGCAGGCAGCCGGCAGCGATCGCGGCGCGCTGTTGTGCAGCACGCGCGATCAGGCGCTCCTTGCGGCGCGCAATTTCAATCAGTTCGTCGTTGAACATCGGTTTCGACAAGCTGCTGCCGGTCCTTGGCCATTTCGGCGATGCTGGTCGAAAACAGCCTGGATCTGGCGCGCGCCCTGCCGGCGACGACGAACCACAACGCAATGCCGATGCCGAGATAGAACACCGCAAACAGGGTCGTAACGAGGACGCGGTGGGTATCCCAGAACAGGAACACCACGGCCAGCGTCAGCATCAGCACGCCGAGCGCCGAAAAACCGATGGCCAGCGCACCGCCCAGCATCAGCTGCAGCAGCCGCAGCCGCTCTTCCTCGACCTCGGTGGCAAGCAGCTCGAGGCGCGTCTGCACCGCGGCGATCAGCGTCGCCGCCAGGTTGCGCAACGAAGTCAGCAACCCGGAAGAAGGGGCCGGGTCCGGGCCGGATCCTGCCGTGGCCATGCTCAGCGACCGCTCAGCGCCGGCCGATCAGCAAACCGACGATCAGGCCGATGCCGGCAGCGATGCCGACCGCCCGCCACGGGTGCTCGTGCACATATTCGTCGGTGGCGCGCGCCGCCTGCTTGGTTTTGTCGATCACGATTTCCTCGGCTTCGGCGAGCTTGATCTTGGCAAGACGCAGGCTTTCCTGGATTTTTTCACGCGCTGCGGCGGCTTTTTCGCCAGCCTGGCTGGCGGTAACGCGCAGCAAGTCCTCGGCATCGCCGACGAGGGCTCTCAGATCCTGCGCCAGCTTGTCCTTGGTGACCGCGGTTTCGGTAGCCATACGAGAATATCCCTTTGCATAAAATGAACGAGGCGCGGAAAAGCCGCCAGCGGGTTCAACCTTTGGCAGCTTTTCTCATTATAGCCAGATAGATTGCGCAACGCAGCGTAAGTTCCGCGTCGCGCCGCCGGCTCACGATATCGCCTGATAATAAAGATTTTGCGGGTGATTGGCCTGGGCGAAGAAAAACCAGCGCTCGGCGATCAGCCCCACGTACTGGATCACGAAAGCGGTTGCCAGCAACGGTGGCGAAGCGGCTGCCGCCCCCATCAGCAGCAACGCCGCCGGCAGCAGGAAAGCCAGCACCAGAAAACCCCGCTTGATTACGCGCAGCAGCGACGGCGCCCTGCCGTGGAAGAATTCGCGGGTGTTGAACGACCCGCCCATGAAACCCTGGGCCTTCTGCACTATGCGCGGGTGTTTGATGCCGATCGCCGTCTGCACACTGGACCTGGGCCTGATGCGGCCATTGCGGATCAGGGCGGCAACGCGCCCGATGAGCGCCGCCAGCGTCAATGCCGCTGCCCAGCGGGCGAATTCGGTGGCAAGGGTGCTGCCCGTAGCTGCGGCAAAAGCAGCGGCGCAGGTGAAGCCGGAAGCACATCCCAGCAGGAAATAATTGATCACGGTGAGCGGTGTCGCCCATTCCTGCAGGAACTTGAGACAGGCGTAGATCATGCCGGTGCATGCGAAAAGCGCAAAGCACAGCAGCACGGCGGCCGCGCCCACGGCCAAGGTGCCGCCGAGGTCCAGATAATGGGCGGCACCATAGGCGGTCACCGCAACCATGAAAGCCGGCAGGGCGATCACCTCCCGCGACAGCCACGAAGTCCGCCACATGGCAGCCGACCGCCACGCGCGCTCCGGATGGCCGAGATGGAAAAACGACGCCAGCAAACCGGCGGCGAGAAACGCCAGCGACAGCGCGCTGCCGGCAGCAAAGAAACGCCGGCCGTGCTGCGGCGCGAGCAGGTCGAACGCCGCGCCGAGTTCCGCGCCGTAAAGCGCGAGAAAAAGCCCCTGGCCGACACCGATCAGCGTGGTGAGGAAAATGACGGAGAAGGCGGGATGCATGCTTAATCGGTGAATAGTGAATGGTGAATAGTGAATGGTAAAAACCATGCACCGCAATCAACGCTGACGTTACGATTCACCATTTACCATTTACCTTTTACCAAGAAGTGACATCGTCGAGCGCCGGTTCTTTCACTCCCGGTTTGGGCAGCCTGCCATCGATCTTGAGCGGATTGTCGGCGCGTTCGAGCTCGTCCTCGTGGATGCGCATCCCGGTCCTGCGCCGCGGCAGATAATGATTGGCGGGATGCGTGCCCCATTCGGGCATCAGCGCATAGCCGCCGTTGTCGCGGATCGCTTTCGACACCACCGACCCGGGATCGTGGATGTTGCCGTAGAGCCGCGCGCTGGTCGGGCAGGCCAGCACGCACGCGGGCTTTCTCTGCGCTTCGGGCAGATCCCGGTCGTAGATGCGATCCACGCACAGCGTGCATTTCTTCATCACCTTGTGGTGCTCGTCGAGCTCGCGCGCGCCGTACGGACAAGCCCACGAGCAGTACTTGCAGCCTATGCACTTGTCGTAATCGACCAGCACGATGCCATCTTCGGCGCGCTTGTAGCTCGCGCCGGTCGGGCACACCGGCACGCACGGCGGATCCTCGCAGTGCAGGCAGGATTTCGGGAAATGCACCGTTTGCGTGTCGGGGAACTCGCCGATTTCGAAAGTCTGCACGCGGTTGAAAAAGGTTCCCGTCGGATCGCGATCATACGGACGGTCGTCGGACAGGTATCCCGCCGTTCCCGAAGTATTCCACTCCTTGCAGCTCGTCACGCACGCATGACAGCCGACGCACACGTTGAGATCGATGACCAGCGCGAGTTGGGTCATTTGCCACCCCGGTAAATGGTGAATAGTGGATGGTGAACGGCAAAAACAAGCCTATTCCCAACTCTCAAATTAGCGGTCATGATTTACTTACCTATTTCCCATTTCCTATTCCCTATTCCCCGTTCCCCACTTCCCGGCAACAAACGCTTGCCACAGCCGGCGCACGGCAGCGGTACCTGGCGCGGGCGGCAGCGGCGTGAACTGCGGCCACGATTCCCGCGGCTCGTCGGGCCGGGCTTTGTAAATGCGCACCCGCACGTCGTACCAGCCGGCCTGGCCGGTGACCGGGTCGGAATTCGAAGTCCGCGCACCGTCACCGCCGGCAGGCAGTTCATCCGCGATCAAATGGTTCAACAGAAAACCGAACCGCGATTCGTTGGCGTCGGGCGCAAGATGCCAGGCGCCGCTCGCCTTGCCGATCGCGTTCCAGGTCCAGACCGTGCCTGGCTCGACCGCCTCGCTCAGGCGGCACATGCAGCGCACGCGCCCGTGCATCGACTCGACCCAGATCCAGTCGCCGTCGGCAACTCCTTCGGATTCCGCAGTTTTATTGTTTAAAAACAAATAGTTATGTGTATGTATCTGGCGCAGCCAGGCGTTTTGCGAATCCCACGAGTGATACATCGCCATCGGCCGCTGGGTGATCGCCGCCAGCGGATACCTGGCGGTGTCGGTGAGTTGGACTTCGAGCGGCGCGTAGTAAAAAGGCAAGGGATCGAAATAGGTCGCGATGCGTTGCCTCAACCGCTCGGGCGGACGCTTTTTTGCATTGCCCTTGCCCTGCGCGGCAAGCCGGAACTTCTGCAGCACTTCCGAGTAGATCTGGATCACGATCGGCTCGGCGTAGCGCCGCAGCCGCGTGCGCTGCGCCCATTCGTGGTAGCCCTGATTCCAGTTGCGCATGTACTGGTAGGAGCGTGGCAGCCGGTAATGAAACACGCAATTGTTCTGGGCGTACATCTCCCACTGCCGCGGATTGGGCTCGCCGCGCATGGACTTCTCGCCGCCGCGCCCGCGCCAGCCGCCGAGAAAGCCGATGCCCGAGCCGGGCTCGGTCTCGTAGTTGACGATGAAATCGGGATAGTCGCGGTACTTGCGCACGCCGTCCGCGGTGACGAAAGCCGGCAGCTTGAGACGGCTCGCCAGTTCGATCAGCACTTCCTGGAAAGGCTTGCACTCACCTTTGGGCGGCAGCACCGGCACACGCACCGAGTCGACCGGGCCGTCGAATTCCGAGATCGGACGGTCGAGCATCGACATCACGTCATGGCGTTCGAGATAAGTCGTGTCCGGCAGCACCAGGTCGGCGAATGCCGTCATTTCCGACTGGAAAGCGTCACAGACGACGATGAACGGAATTTTGTATTCGCCGTTTTCGTCCCGGTCGTTGAGCATTTTGCGCACCTCGACCGTGTTCATGGTCGAATTCCACGCCATGTTGGCCATGAAAATCATCAGCGTGTCAATGCGGTACGGGTCGCCGCGCCAAGCGTTGGTGATGACGTTGTGCATCATGCCGTGCACCGCCAGCGGGTATTCCCAGGAAAACGCCTTGTCGATGCGCACCGGCTCGCCGGCGCCGTCGATGAACAGATCGTCGGGCGTCCCCGGCCAGCCGAGCGCGAGCCCGCCGAGCGGCGTGCCGGGTTTCACCCCCTCGGGGCCCCGCGGGGTCTTGGCGAGCGGCGGGATCCCGCGCGGGAAAGGCGCTTTGTGGCGAAAACCGCCGGGGCGGTCGATGGTGCCGAGCAACGACATCAGGATTGCCAGCGCGCGTACGGTCTGGAAACCGTTGGAATGCGCGGCGAGTCCGCGCATCGCGTGAAACGCCACCGGATTGCCGGTCACCGACTCGTGCTCGGTGCCCCAGGAATCGGTCCACGCGATCGGCAATTCGATTTTCTGGTCGCGCGCGACGATGCCCATTTCATGCGCCAGCCGGCGGATGGTCGGCGCCGGAATGCCGGTAACTGCCGCGGCCCACTCCGGCGTGTATTCCCTGACCCGGTCCATCAGCAGCTGGAAAACCGGTTTGACCGGTGTGCCGTCGGCAAGCCTGAATTCGCCCAGCAGGTGCGGATCGGCCCCCACCGTATGGCAGGTCACCGGACTTTGGGTATGACGGTCCCACCACAGCTTGTGGCACGGATACTCCGGGATCTCCTCCATCTTGGTGCGGTCGAGCACCGGCAGGCCGTGATCGTCGGCCCCCGCGTCGACATTGATGAGGTAACCGGCATTGCTGTAGCGCGCCAGAAACTCGCGGTCGTAAAGGCCGGTGTGGATGATTTCGTGGCACAGCGCGAGCAGCAGCGCGCCGTCGGTGCCGGGGCGGATCGGCACCCATTCGTCGGCGATCGCCGAATAACCGGTGCGCACCGGGTTGATCGAGATGAAGCGCCCGCCGTTCCTTTTGAATTTCGAGATCGCGATCTTGAGCGGATTGGAATGATGGTCTTCCGCAGTGCCCATCATCACGAACAGCCTGGCGCGCTCGAGATCGGGCCCGCCGAATTCCCAGAACGAGCCGCCGATGGTGTAGATCATGCCCGCGGCCATGTTGACCGAGCAGAAGCCGCCGTGGGCGGCATAGTTGGGCGTGCCGAACTGGCGCGCGAAGAGGCCGGTCAGCGCCTGCATCTGGTCACGGCCGGTGAACAGCGCGAATTTTTTGGGGTCGGTGGCGCGGATTTTTTTCAGGCGCTCTTCCAGCAGCGCGAATGCCTCGTCCCAGCCGATCACCTCGAATTGCGCGGCGCCGCGCTCGGCGCCCGGTTTGCGTCTCAATGGCCGCGTCAGGCGCGCCGGCGAGTACTGCTTCATGATGCCGGAGGCGCCCTTGGCGCAGATCACGCCTTCGTTGAGCGGGTGATCGGGATTGCCTTCGATATAGCGGACTTCGCCGTTCCTGAGCGTGACCCGGATGCCGCAGCGGCACGCACACATGTAGCACGTGGTGTCTTTGGTTTCCACGCGCTCGGCGGCGCTTTCGGGATGCGATGTGGTTGGCATATCCTGCGAACTGGCTGGGGCTGCACGGATTCTACGCACAAGCTTCCGCGCCACAATTCGAAATTATTTATGCCGGCATAAGGTGCGGGGCGCCGGGAGCGCGAGCGCCGCGCACGGCATTCAGGTCTGGCCGCGGCCGATCCACTTGCTCACTTCGGGAAGCCGGCACGATTTCAAACTGTCGATCAAGGCAGCCGGATCATCGCCGGTGAGCACCATCGCGCGATGCTCGGGCTTGAGGAAGCGCTCGGCCACCGCGTGATCGAGAAACGTCGCGAGCCCGTCGTAGAAACCCGCGACGTTGAGCAGCCCGCACGGCTTGCGATGAAAACCGAGCTGGGTCCACGTCAGCACCTCGAAAGTCTCCTCGAACGTGCCGAGCCCGCCGGGCAGCGCGATGAAAGCATCGGACAGCTCCGCCATCAGCGCCTTGCGCTCGTGCATGGAATCGACGACGCGCAGATCGCTGAGGCCGCGGTGCACCACCTCCTTTTCCAGCAGCCGGCGGGGCGTGACGCCGATCACCTCGCCGTCCGCGGCGAGCGCGGCATCGGCCAGTACGCCCATGAGGCCGATATTGCCGCCGCCGTAAACCAGTTGCAGCCCCTGCG
>JBKBXX010000133.1:7417-7888 GCA_046313915.1 Burkholderiales bacterium
CGACCTCGGCGGTTTCGAAATCGCGGATTTCGCCGAGCAGGATGACGTCCGGGTCTTGCCGCAGCAGCGCGCGGGTAAACCAGTTGCAGCCCCTGCGCGGCGATGGCGCGCGCCAGCGCGCGCGCCGCGTCGGCATAAACCGCTCTGCTTCCCGTATTGGAACCGCAGAAAACACAGACGCTTTGCATTAGAATCGGCTCCGGGCCTCGGCTGTTTCTCCGGATTTTAGAGCATTCGCTTTCGGGGCGTTTTGCAGGACCATGAAAAAAACAGGGGATCATGCTTCTTTTCCAGGCATCACCGGCCGCAGCGCGTCCTTAGTACTTAAAATGGGCTACTCGCCCGCAGTCGGAAGAGACAACTTAACATGTTGTTTTTAAAAGATAATTTTAAATGGCCACGAGCCGCGTAAAACCGCTGCAACCACGACGACACGTCCCCGTCTCCAATTTCGCGCATTTCGGCGCCGTG
>JBKBXX010000134.1:0-7857 GCA_046313915.1 Burkholderiales bacterium
GTCACCGTCGCCATCCGCCGCACCAATATCGGCCAGGACGCCAGCCAGCCCAGCCTGCTCGACGCACTGCCGCCGTCGAAGTACACCTATCTGCCCAATACCGCGGGCTGCTACACCGCCGATGAGGCGATACGCACCCTGCGCCTGGCGCGCGAGTTGCTGGACGGCCACAGTCTGGTGAAGCTGGAAGTGCTGGGCGACCCGCAGTCGCTGTATCCCAATGTCGCCGAGACGATCAGGGCAGCCGATGTCCTGGTGAAGGAAGGCTTTCAGGTCATGGTTTACACCTCCGACGACCCCATTGCGGCAAAACAGCTCGAGGATATCGGCTGCGTGGCCGTGATGCCGCTCGCCAGCCTGATTGGTTCGGGCATGGGCATTTTGAATCCCTGGAATTTGCAGATCATCATCGACCGGCTGAGCGTGCCGGTGATCGTCGATGCCGGTGTGGGGACCGCCAGCGACGCGACCATCGCGATGGAACTCGGCTGCGACGCCGTGCTGATGAACACGGCGATCGCCGGCGCCGGCAATCCGGCGCTGATGGCGTCGGCCATGAAGAAGGCGGTCGAGGCCGGGCGCGAGGCCTTCCTCGCCGGCCGCATGCCGAAAAGGATTTATCAGGCCAGCCCCAGCTCGCCGACGGCCGGCCTCATCACCCCGGGCAAGTAAGCCATGAGCGACAACGCTGGCGCGCATCCGCGCATTCGTTCCTATGTGCTGCGCGCCGGCCGCGTCGGCTCCGGGCAGGCGCGCGCGCTGGCGGAAATCGGACCGCGCTGTCTGCTGCCCTTCCGGCCGCAGGTGATCGATCTCGATGTCGCGTTCGGACGCGCCGCGCCGCATGTGCTGGAAATCGGTTTCGGCATGGGCGAAGGCCTGGCTGAAACCGCAGCCGCGCATCCGGATACCAATTTTTTGGGTGTCGAAGTCCACACGCCGGGCGTCGGCGCCCTGCTCAAGCTGGTGGGTGAACGCGGCTTGAGCAATGTGCGCGTGATCCAGCACGACGCCGTCGATGTGCTGGAGCGCATGATCGCGCCCGGCACCCTGGCCGGCGTGCGCATTTTCTTTCCCGACCCCTGGCACAAGAAGCGTCATCACAAGCGCCGCCTGATCCAGCCGCCGCTGGTCGCATTGCTGGCAACCCGGCTTGAGCCGGGCGGGTATCTTCATCTCGCCACCGACTGGCAGGATTACGCCGAGCAGATGCTCGCCGTGCTGTCGGCCGAGCCGTTGTTGAGCAACAGCGGTTCGGATTACGTGCCGCGTCCCGATACCCGTCCGCTCACCAAGTTCGAGCAGCGTGGCATCCGGCTGGGCCACGGCGTGTGGGATCTGGTTTTTCACCGGACATGACGGCTTGCCATGCCGTGCGATTATGATGCACGGCATGGATATCCTCGTTCTTGCCCAGTCGGCGTTCGCGCTTTTTGCGATCGTCGACCCGGTCGGTGTCATTCCCATCTTTCTGCTGGCAACGCGCGGTTACTCGCTGGCGCAAAGCCGAGCCGCTGCGCGGCTGGCGGCAATCACGGTGTTTGTCGTGCTGCTGCTGTCCGCTTACGGCGGGCAGCTGATCCTCGATTTTTTTGGCATCCGGCTGGCGGCGTTTTCGGTCGCGGGCGGCCTGTTGCTGCTCTTGCTGGCGCTGTCCATGGTGCAGGCGCACGTCAGCCCGCAGCGGCAGACCGCGGATGAGGCCGTCGAGGCGGAAGAAAAAGATGCCGTGGGCGTGGTGCCGCTGGGCGTGCCCTTGCTTGCCGGCCCCGGCGCCATCACGCACATGATCGTGGCATCGGGCGCTGCACGCGGCGAGGTGCAGCAGGCGGCGCTGCTGATTCCGGTTGCGCTGGTGGCGCTGTCGGTATGGTTGTCGTTCAGGGCTGCGCCTGCCATCGAAAAACGCCTCGGCCGCACCGGTATCCATGTCGTCACGCGCCTGATGGGTCTCATCATCGCGGCCATTTCCATCGAAATGATCGCCAGCGGCCTGGGGCAGCTGTTTCCCGGCCTGTTGGGCTGAAGCGGCGCGCGGCGCACTGCAATGGCACGGCGATGCAACAATCCGGACATTCCAGCGTCGTATCGTGCGCGGAAACCGGGCACGGTCGACGCGCCAATCAGGAACCCGATACACCGGGAGAATTGAACCGACAGGAGGCAGGCATGGAATTCGGCATCGTGGGTTTGGGCCGCATGGGCGGCAACATGGCGCGGCGGCTCGCGCGACAGGGTAGAAAGATTGCGGTGATGAACCGCAGTCACGACGTTGCCGAGTCGCTCGCCGCCGAGACCGGCCATCTGGCCTGTGCCGATTATTCGGCCCTGGTGGCCGCGCTGACCGTGCCGCGCATCGTCTGGCTGATGCTGCCTGCCGGCGCGCCAACCGAAACGGCGCTGGACGCGCTATTGCCGCTGTTGAGCCCGGGCGACCTCGTCGTCGACGGGGCCAACGGCCATTACGTCGACGATGCGCCGCGCGCCGCGCGCTGCGCCGAACGTGGCGTCGACTTCATCGATGCCGGCGTGTCCGGCGGCGTGTGGGGGCTGGAGAACGGCTACTGCATCATGTTCGGCGGCAGCGATGCTGCTGCGGCACGCGTGCGGCCTTACATGCAGGCGCTTGCCCCCACGCCCGACAGCGGCTGGTTGCACACCGGCCCGGTGGGGTCCGGGCATTACACCAAGATGGTTCACAACGGCATCGAGTACGCCATGATGCAGGCTTTTGCCGAAGGCTTTGCGCTGATGCGCGACAAGCCAGGTTTCGACCTCGACCTGGCGAAAATCGCCGAGCTGTGGCGGCATGGCAGCGTGGTGCGTTCCTGGCTGCTCGATCTCACCGCGGACTTTCTGGCGCAGGACCAGACGCTCGACGCCATCGAGCCCTTCGTGGCGGATTCCGGCGAAGGCCGCTGGACGGCGCTCGCATCCATCGAGCAGGGCATCCCCACGCCGGTGATGACGCTGGCGCTGATGTCGCGTTTCGACAGCCAGGGCCGCGCGGACTTCGGCAACAAGATGCTGGCGATGATGCGCAAAGGCTTCGGCGGCCACGCCGTGAAGGAGGGCTGACATGAACGGCAACCGGAACTCCCAGCTCGACAATCTGCCGTGTTCCTTCGTCATTTTCGGCGCCACCGGCAACCTCGCGTCGAACAAGCTTTTGCCCGCGCTGTTCCATCTCGAAGCTGCCGCGCGGCTGGCGGAAAACCTGTCTATCGTCGCATTCTCGCGCCGCGACTGGACGCTTGAATCCTGGCGCGAACACATGAAGACCGTGCTCTCGAGCAAAACCAAGACGCCGCTCGAAGGCCCGGTATTCGAACGCTTTCTCGCCCGTTTCCGCTACCAGAAGGGCGATCTCAACGACGTCGAATCCTATCGCGCGCTGTCTGCCAACCTGCCGCCCGAGTCGGCGTGTTCGAGCACGGTGTTCTACCTTGCAATCAAGCCGTCCGAGTTTGGCGCGGTGATCCAGAATCTCGCCGCCGTGGGGCTCAATACCCCGCGCGGCATGAACCGCGTGGTGATCGAAAAGCCCTTCGGTGAGGATCTCGAATCCGCGCAGATGCTCAACCGTCTGCTGCACCAGCATTTCGACGAGGAACAGGTCTACCGCATCGATCATTTTCTGGGCAAGGAAACCGTGCAGAACCTGCTTGTCTTCCGCTTTGCCAACACCCTCATCGAGCCGCTGTGGAACCGCAACTTCATCGACCATGTGCAGATCACCGTAGCCGAATCCATCGGCATCGAGAAGCGCGCGGATTATTACGACCGCGCCGGCGCCCTGCGCGACATGTTGCAGAACCATTTGATGCAACTGCTCACTGTGGTGGCGATGGAACCGCCCCCGGCGCTGGAGGCAGACGCCCTGCGCGATGAAAAGGTGAAGGTGCTGCGTTCGATCCGGCCGATTGCCAAGCGTGCCGTGCACGCCCATGCCGTGCGCGCGCAGTACGCGCGCGGCAGCCTTCAAGGGCAGCCCGTCGTCGGCTATCAGCAGGAAGAAAACGTCGAGCCCAATTCCATCACCGAAACCTTCGTCGCCGCCAAGTTCTACATCGACAACTGGCGCTGGCGTGGCGTGCCCTTCTACCTGCGCACCGGCAAGCGCCTGGCGAAGCAGACCTCGATGATCGCCATCCGCTTCCGCCATCCGCCGCAGCAGCTCTTTCGCGAAACCCCGATCGAAACCATCGCGCCGAACTGGGTGCTGCTGTCCATCCAGCCCGAGGAATCCATGCGCATGGAAATCCACGTCAAGCAGCCCGGCCTCGACATGGACACGCGCGTGATGCAGATGAACGCCAGTTTTCTCAAGACCGATGAGCAAACCCTCGATGCCTACGAAACCCTGCTGCTCGACGTGATCGAGGGCGACCGTTCGCTGTTCATCCGCTTCGACGAAGTCGAATGGGCCTGGCAGGTGGTCGACCCCATCCTCAAGAACTGGACCGTCGAACGCGAATTCATCCCCACCTATCCTGCGGGCTCGTGGGGGCCGGCGGAAGCAAACCGGCTGTTCGACAGCGACGACCAGACATGGCGGGATGAGTTGTGAGCGCACGGGTTGCCATCCTTGCGCCCAGGCGGAAAATGCGTGTCTGCATTCGCAGATGCGCCAGACGCTCCACCCGCACAGATGACACTTCCTGCCACCCGGGTCTTCGACTCGCCTGAGATACTCGTCCGCACACTGGCCGATACCCTCGAACGTCTCGCCGCTTCCGCCATCGCGGCCCATGGCCGCTTCCACCTCGTGCTTGCAGGTGGCAACACGCCGCGCGCGCTCTACCGGGAACTCGCCAGCCGCCGCGCCGGTGACGATAAATGGCATATCTGGTACGGCGACGAACGCTGCCTGCCCGCCGACCATCCCGAGCGCAACAGCGTCATGGCTGAAACCGCGTGGCTCGCAGAAAGCCGCATTCCGCCCGCGCAGCGCCGCCCCATTCCCGCCGAACGCGGTGCAAAAGCCGCTGCTGCCGATTACGCCGCCTGGCTGGACGGCGTCCCCGCCTTCGATCTCGTCCTGCTTGGCGTGGGTGAAGACGGCCACACCGCCAGTCTCTTTCCTGGCCGGGTCTGGACAGACTCCGCCGTGCTCGCCGTCCACGACGCGCCCAAGCCGCCGCCTGATCGCGTCAGCCTTTCGGCCAGTCGGCTGGCCGAGAGCCAGGCGGTGTGGTTCGTTGTCACGGGGACGGAAAAGCGCGAAGCTTTGCAGCGCTGGCAGGCGGGGGAAAAACTGCCGGCAGCGGCAATACGGGGGAAATTGACGACCTTGTTGTGGATGGATCGTGCCGCGGCGACTCAGCTCTGATCGTTTGTTTCCGGCGCGGGCGCCTCAGCCTGCGACCATGGCTTGGCTCGCGCTGCGAGCAGCATCGCCGCCCGCGTTGCCGGCGTCTCCAGACTGATCCTTCCCAGCGCCCCGCTCCTGAAATCAGTCAGCAGCAGATTCGCGGCTTTCTCCAGGTCGGGTTCGCCGCCGCGCCCCTGGCGCAGGCAGCCGCGCTTTTTCGCCACGGCCTCGACGACGCCGATGGGATCGAGTCCGTCGAGTTTCAGCTGGTAGCGTTCGATCAGGTTTTGCGGATAGCGCGCAAGCAATACTCCGGCAAGAAACTCCGCCACCGCTTCGTCAATCACCGCGTTGCGTCCGATGGCGTGGCACGCCGCCAGCATGTAACCGTCGGCCTCGTGCTCGATCTTCGGCCACATCAGCCCGGGGGTGTCGATCAGGGTCAGGCGCGGCGTCAGCAGGATGCGCTGCTGCGACTTGGTCACCGCAGGCTCGTCACCGACCCTGGCGACTTTTTTCTTCACAAGCGCGTTCATCAGGGTCGATTTGCCGACGTTGGGGATGCCCATGATCATCAGCCGCAGCGGTTTGAAGTTGTCGTCGCGATGCGGCGCAAGTTTCTGCGCCAGTGCGGGCAGCTTCGCCACATCGCTGGCTTTTTTGGCGGAGAGGGCCACGGCCTTCACGCCGGGCCGGTTTTCGAAATATGCGATCCAGGCGGCGGTGGCGGCGGGATCGGCAAGGTCGGTCTTGTTCAGCACCTTGAGACAGGGGCGTTGCCGGTGCGCGCGCAGCTCATGAATCATCGGGTTGCTGCCGGCTTCGGGCACGCGGGCGTCGAGCACCTCGATTACCACATCGGCGTCGGCCAGGGTTTCCGCCGCCTTTTTGCGGGCGGCGGTCATGTGACCGGGGAACCATTGAATCGCCATGGCGTGCGCCGTCAGCCGGCGCCGCCGCCCGACCCGATGCCGTGGGCGGCGGCGAGCACCAGCGCGTCGAACGCGGCGGCGTCCATGAGACCCTTCGCGGCGACGATCTCGCGTACAGGCCGACCGGTCTTTTCCGATTCCTTCGCCACTTCCGCCGCCGCCGCGTAGCCGATCTGCGTATTCAGCAGGGTGGCGAGCGCGACGCTCTGGTGGATGAAGAAGGCGCAGCGCTCGCGGTTGACGATGATGCCCTTGAGGTTTTTCTCGGTGGCGGCGTTCATCGCGTTCGTCAGCCAGTCCATCGCGTCGAACAACGCGGAGCCGAGCGCGGGCATCATCACGTTCAGTTCCATTTGCCCGGCCTGCACCATGTAGGCCACGGCCGCGTCCTGCCCCAGCACCTGGAAGCAGACCTGGTTGAGCATTTCGAACATCACCGGGTTGACCTTGCCGGGCATGATGGAAGAGCCCGGCTGCACCGGCGGCAACTGGATTTCGCCCAGGCCCGTGCGCGGACCGGACGCCAGCAGGCGCAGGTCGTTGGAAATGCGCGTGAGCTCCAGCGCGAGGTTGCGGATTTCGCCGGACAGCCGCGCCAGGTCGTTCATCGACTGCATCTGCGCCACGAGCTGGCCGACCCGGATGGGTTCGCCGGTCAGCGTGGCGAGCTCGACGGCGACCCTGGCCGGGTAGTCCGGCGAGGTGTTGAGTCCGGTGCCGGCGGCCGAGCCGCCCAGACCAATCTCGGCGAGCGCCGGGCGCACGGCCTCGAGGCTGGCTGCACAGCGGGCGAGCGTCCAGGCGTAGCCGGCGAATTCCTGGCCCAGCGTGGTCGGCACGGCGTCCTGCAAATGGGTACGACCGGATTTGACCGTATCTTTCTCGCGCTCGGCCAAACGGGCGAATTCGGCGGCCATGGCATGAATCGCAGCGACGAGGCGCGGCAGCTTGGCCAGCACGGCGAGCCGGATGGCCGTGGGGATGGTGTCGTTGGTAGACTGCCCCATGTTGACGTCGTCGTTGGGATTCACCGGCGTGTAGACGCCTTTTTGCCCGCCGAGTGCGACGTTGGCGAGATTGGCGATGACCTCGTTGGTGTTCATGTTGTGGCTGGTGCCGGCGCCCGCCTGGAAGCGGTCGACGACGAACTGGTCGAGGAACTCGCCGGCGAGTATGCGTTCGCAGGCGGCAACGATGGCGTCGCGCTTTTGCTCGGAGAGCCAGCCGGGCTGGCAGTTGGCGCGCGCGGCGGCAAGCTTGATTTGTACATGCGCCAGTACGAAATCCCTATCCGGACGACGGCCGGAAATGGGAAAATTGGCCACCGCGCGCGCTGTCTGGGCACCGTACCAGGCGTTCTCGGGAACCCGGACTTCGCCGAGCGAGTCTTTCTCGATGCGCATCTCGTTCATCATGGAAAACCAATGCCTGCCTTGCAAAAAAAACGATTTTATCCGATGTGGTTTGCTGCCCTGCTGCTGTTGTCGGGCGGCTCATGGGGTCAGGCAGAAGGTTTCCAGCTCACCGACACCCATGGCAAAGTCCACTCACTGGCGGGATACAAGGGGAAATGGGTTCTCGTGAACTATTGGGCTACCTGGTGCCCGCCGT